>NZ_DLMO01000004.1 GCF_002479325.1 Brevundimonas sp. UBA7534 | reverse complement strand
CACGTTCGCCGGGATGATGGCGCGGCCGGCCGCGACCTCGGAGCGCACCAGCTCCACGTCCACGCCCTCGCGCAGGGCGACGTAGCGCATCTCCGGGGTGATCTCGCCGCGCCGGGCGTAGTGCATCTGGGTGACGCGCGCGCCCTCCTGGGCGCGCAGCGGGGCGCGGCGCTCGCCGGCCCACTCCTGCGAGGCGGCGCCGCGGCGCACGGCCGAGCGGCCGTCGTCGAGCAGGTCGCGCTCGCGGCCCTCGTACTCCTCGACGTCGCCGCGGGCGCGGATCCACTCGGCGCGCTGGGCGGGCAGGCCGCGCTCGGGCACGGAGCCCGGGCCCATGGTGCGGTAGACGGTCAGGGGCGCGTTGGGCGTGCCGTCGGGGGAGTCGTCCTGGTGGACCTCGGTGACGGGCACGCGGATGCCGTGCTCGGCATCCTCGAGCCAGCCCAGACGGTGCGTGGGGTAGTTCTCCTCGGCGACGACCTCGGCCGTCGACTCGGCTGCGGGCAGGGGGGTGCGCTCGGAAACGGACATGGCCGCGGCTCCTTCTTCCTTCGCCGGAATGACCCGGACAGGTTCAGACGGTCTCCGGGCGGCGTCAGCCCGGTCTCAGCCCCGTGCCGTGGGGCTCCCGTGGGATGCGAGCGACCCTAGCACGTCCCCCGCGGCGCCTCACCGTCCGCCGTCCGGCCGCGGCGGGCCGCTCAGGCGCGCGCCGCGCGGGCCGCCCGCCGGCGCACCGTGGTGCGCTCGACGATCCACGTCACGATGAGCATCGCGATGATGACGATGCCGGCGTAGCCGAGGACGGGGTAGACGGTGCCCACGAGGTCGGAGAAGCCGACGCTCGAGAGCAGGGTGGCGCCCAGGGCCGTGACGACCGCGATGACCCAGCCCGGCACGCGGCGCATCGAGGACAGCAGGGCGATGCGCTCCACACCGCCGTACAGGCACGAGACCGCCGTCGTGAACTGCGCCAGCAGCAGGACGACCGTGTACAGCAGGGCGGCCCAGCCGCCGATCATCGCGGCCAGCTCGACCATGGGCAGCTCGGCGCGGCCGATCAGCTGGGCGTGGGCGGTCATCGCGGCCATCACCGCGCCGGCCATCACCACGAGGCCCAGGGCCCCGAGCCCGGCCCCGGCGACGAGGGAGCGGCCCGACGAGGAGCTCTCCTCGCCGATCGGGGCGAGCACCGCGTAGGCCAGCTGGATGTTGAAGGCCACGTACAGCACGCCCGAGAGCCACCACTGGTTGATCAGCGGGGACGAGGTCACGAGCGCGGCGACGTCGTCCACCGCGGCCCCCGGGTTCGCCAACCCCCACACCGCGACGCCGACGGCGACCCCATCTACTGGTCGCGCGCCAATGGCTGGGTCATGGGCGGCCTGGCCCGCTGGCTGGAATCGCTTCCCGCCGACTTCGTCGACCGTCCCTTCTACGTCGATCTCTTCCAGCAGATGGCCGGCCGCGTCGCGGAGCTCCAGCAAGGCGACGGCCTGTGGCGCGCCAGTTTGCTGGATCCGGAAACCTACCCGGAGGCGGAGACGTCCGGCTCGGTCTTCTATGTCTACGCCCTGGCCTGGGGGATCAACCACGGCCTGCTGGACCGCGAGACCTATCTGCCGCACGTGCTCAAGGGCTGGGCGGCGCTGAACCGGCACGTACTGCCCAGCGGCCTGGTGGGCGCCGCCCAGAAGACGGGCGACCAGCCGGTCGCGACGGCGCCGGAGGATGTCGGTCTTTATGTCTCCGGAACCTACATCCTGGCGGGTCTGGAGATCGCCGACCTGAACGGACAGGTCCAGTCCCTGCCGGAACCGGAGCCCGCACGCGACAGGCCCGAGGTGGTCGCGGCCACGACGCCGGTCCCGCCCGCCCCCCTCACCGTCGTGGGGCCCGAGGAGACGCGCCGGCGCGAAGCCGAGATGCGCGCCACCGCCGCCCTGTCCTACGATCCCGCCGACCTCGGCCGTCCTTCGACGATCGAACCGTTGGCCCCGCCGCCCGACGACCAGCAGGTTCCGCGCGCCGTCGCCCGCTTCGCGCCCGATCGGCTGGACGATCTGCTGTGGGAGAACGACCGCGTGGCTCACCGCATCTACGGCCCGGCGCTGGAGGCGCGCGAGGCGCCCTCAGGGTCGGGGATCGATGTCTGGGCCAAACGCGTGCGCTATCCCTTCATGGACCGCCAGCTGAAGTTCCCGAACTATCATACCGACCGGGGCGAAGGCCTGGACTACTACGACGTCGGGCGCGGACGCGGCGCGGGCGGCCTGGGGATCTGGTACGACAACAAGCTGTGGACCAGCCGCAACTTCTCGACCTACGATATCGAGAGGAGCGGCGGCGACGAAGCGCGGTTCAGCGTGACCTACCGTCCCTGGCCCGTCGATGTCGTTCGCACCGTTTCCGAGACGCGGGAATTCAGCCTGCCGATCGGGTCCAACTTCACCCGCATGACCTCGACGCTGAGTTCGAACTCCGACGCGCCCCTGATCGTCGGCATCGGCATTTCCAAGCGCAGCAACGACAACGGAAGGGGCTTCGTCACCCGCGACGCCGAGCACGGCCGGCTGATGTTCTGGGAGCCGGAAAACCCCGAGCATGGGTCGCTCGGGATCGCCATCGCGGTCGATCCCGCCAGGGTCGAAGGCTTCGCCGAAGACGCCGACAACTATCTGATCCTGGTCCGGGTGACGCCGGGTCAGCCGTTCACCTACTACATGGGCTCGGCCTGGGACCGTGGCCTCGACTTCCACGACCGCCCGTCGTGGGAAGAATTCGTCGCCCGCCAAAGCTTCGACTTCCGGTAATCCGTGGCGACCTCGCCGTCCCTTCGCCAGGCCGTGGGTCAACCCTGGCGAAGGACGAAGCCCTCCGGGGCGATGGCGCGGCGCGAAAAGGCGGCGGCGCGCACCGCGCCTCTGAACGGGCTTACCCGGTTGTAGCGGCTGCCGATGGAGGTGCGGCCGGCGCCTTGCGGCCGAAAGGCGAGCGGCGCCTCCGCCTGCAGGACGCCGTCCACGAAGCTGCGGTACAGGCGACCGTCGAACGTCTGCGCGACGTGGAACCAGCGGCCGACCGGGAAGCGCTTTTCGGCGGCGATGAGCGTGTGGTTGTACCCCTCGCCCTTGGCGAAGGCGTCGAGCCACCATTCGCCCTCGCGGGTTCGGATTTCGAAGAGGATGCGCGTATCCGTCGCCTCGCCGCCAGGCGCGATCTCCTGCAGGTGAAACCACCGCTGCTCGAAAGCCCCGCTCTCGGGACGAAACAAGGCCTCGAAGGTGAACGTCGCGGCGCCCGCCAGGGGATGAGAGTCCAGAAAGACGACGTCGCGCCTTCCGTCGAAGCGCACGGCCCGGCCCCAGGGTGAATCGACGAGCAGGGGCGCGCCCTCGCTATGGACCGGCAGGCCTCCGATCTCCTGAAGATTGTCGAAGACCCACAGGACCTCCCGCGCGGGCGCCGATCCCCGATCCAGCGACGCGCATCCCGTCGCGGCCAGTCCCAGTCCCGCGCTCATCAGGCGTCGTGTGATCATGACGGGCTCCAGTGAGGGACGAACAGATCAGGAAGCGAACAAAAAAGACGCGGCGCCGGGATCCCCGACGCCGCGTTCCGCGAGACGTTTCGCGCAGGGGGATTAGAACCGGTACCGCGCGCCGACGTAAACCTGTCGCCCGGTGTGGTGGTACACATAGGTGCTGTCGCGCGGTCCGCCGAGATCGCCGTGGTTCTGGCGATTGAACTCGTCTGTCAGATTCAGACCCTCGATCGAAAGGCTGAGATTGTCGGTCAGGTTATAGGAGGCCGATGCGTCGATCGTCGTCGTCTCGGTCTTGCCCTGATACGGGATGCCCGCCGAGCCGCCGTTCGAACCCGGCACGCTCTGATAGTAGTCGTCGCGGTACGCCGCCGACACGCGGGCGTTGAGCTTGCCGTCGTCGTAATACAGCGTCGCGTTCCAGGCGTTCGGCGACAGGTTCACCAGGTCTTCGGTCACGAAGGCGTCGCAGTCGGCGGTGACGCAGTAGTCGATTTCGGACTCGACGTGCGTGTAGTTCAACTGCGTACCCAGATTGGAAAGCAGCCCCGGCAGGAAGGTGAAGGTCTGCTGATAGCTGATCTCGAACCCCTTGAGCGGTCCCCCGGGCGTGTTGGTCGGCGTGCTGAAGGTGTAGAGATCGCCGGCCGGACGATCCGGCGCGGCCGGGAAGGCGATCGGGTTGAGCGCCGTCAGTTCCGCGTAGGTCAGGTCGTCCCGCGTCGTCTGGATGTAGGTCGAGATGTCCTTGTAGAAGTAAGCGAAGGACAGCAGCGCCTCGGGGGCGAAATAATACTCCAGAGACAGGTCGTAGGTCTTGGCGCGGTACGGCTCCAGGTCAACATTGCCAAGCGACGCCGTGCGGTTGGCCGCCGTCGGCGCGCTCAGAGCGAAGACCGGAACCAGGCTGGGCAGCGGAGGCCGCGCCATGACCTTTGCGGCGCCAAATCGCACGATGAAGTTCTCGTACGGCTCCAGCGACAGGTTGATGGCCGGCAGGGTGTCGTCGTACTCGTTTTCGCCAAGAACCGGGGTCGCGACCCCGCCGACGTTGGAATAGCCCAGGGCCTCGATTTCCGTCTTGACCTGACGGACGCCGACGTTTCCTCGGAACGGCATGTTCCACAGATCGGTGCTCCAGTCCGCCTGGACGTAGAAGCCGGTATCGGTTTCGGTGATGTCTCGCCAGTTGCCGTAGGTGGACGAATTGCCGTTCAGGCCGATCAGACGGAAATCGCCGCCCGGCACGCCGGTGTCGCAGTTGCAGCTGTAGTTCCAGATTTCGTCGAGGGCCCCCAGATCAGGCCGCACCCACGACAGCGGCGAACCGTCCGGAAGATCCAGATTGCGACCGAACCCCTCGAGCAAATTCGTCACGTCCGCCATCGACACGCCGGCCGGCAGGCTCGGCGCGACATTGTTGTTCCCGGGGCGCGCGAAGTTCCGGCTGTCGGCTTTGAACTCCTTCCAGTTCGCGCCGACCTTCAGCGTGATCGCGTCCGTCAGGTCGTAGGCGAAGCTGGCCGACGCCGTCGAATAGACGTTCTCCTGGAAGTTGGAGCTCGACCGCAACTCCGAGCGCGGATTGATCCCCCCGGGCCCGGTGATGGTCCACTGGTTGGGATCCGTGACGTCGAAGCCGTAGTCGATCAGCGGCAAATCGCGATTGTCGCGGAAATCCCAGCTGTAACCGTCGGTGTTCTGACGATCGATGATGGCGCTGACCTGCACCGGATTGCTGAACTCGGACTTGGCGCGCCCCACCAGACCGTTAAAGCGAAGACGGTCAGAGAATTCGTGATCGACCTCGAAGGTCATCTGGGTGAACTCGGTCTCCAGCACGTCGAACCGCTGCTCGGAGCGGATGTCCATGTCGTCCAGCACCGCATAGACCATCTCGCCGGTTTCCGGATCGACCTCGACATCGACGATGTCCACCTCGGGCTTGCCGCCTGACGCGGCGTTGCGGCTCAGCGACCAGGCTTGCAGGAAGTTCTCGCTGCGTGTGGAATCGAGCTTGGAGTACAGGGCGTCGAAGCTGAACAGGGTCGGTCCGTTGTTCGGCCGCGCCTGGAAAGACAGCGTCGCGCCCAGCCGTTCCTGACTGTGCTCAAGCCGACCGTAGCGGGGAATACGCGGGTGGAAGATGCCGCTGGGCGCGCCCGGCAAGGCGCCGGGATTATGGAAGCCGTTGTCGCCGCTGGCCGGACCCCAGCGCACCGAGCTGAAACCCTCCTCCAGACTGTCGCGCTCGCTGTAGGCGATCGAGAACAGAGCGCCCAGCTGCCCATCGGCCCAGGTGTTGGAAATCAGGCCGGCGAAGCGCGGGCTCCAGTCTTCCGAGAGGTCGTTGTAGCCGTACTGGCCGGACAGGGCGCCCTGGAAGCCGGGGTTGTCGAAGGGCCGGCTGGTGCGAAGGTCCACCGTCGCGCCGAGCGAACCCTCCTCGGTCTCGGCCGAGGCGGTCTTGCGCACCGTGATGTTGTTGAAGAGCTCGGAAGCGAAGACGTTGAAGTCGAAGCCGCGCCCGCGGTTCACGCTGCCGGAGGAATCGGTGGCGCCGGTCGTGGCCTGGGCCTCGATGCCGTTGATGCGGGTGCGGGTGAACTCCGAGCTCAGCCCCCGCACGGTGATCGAACGGCCCTCGCCCGCGTCGCGGTCGATCGACACGCCCGGAATGCGCTGGATCGACTCGGCCAGGTTGGTGTCCGGGAAGTCGGCGATGTCCTCGGCCGAGATGGCGTCGACGACACCCGCCTCGTTGCGCTTGATGTTCAGCGCGTTCTGGAGGCTGGCGCGGAAGCCGGTGACGACGATCTCCTCGACCTCGGCGGCCTGCTCGGCCGGCGCGGACGGATCGGCGGTCTGGGCCGCCGCGTCATGAGCCATCAGCGCGAGCGCGATCGCCCCGGCGGAAGCGGTGAAGGTCAGCGCGGAACGCGCGAATTTATTGCGTCGGGTCATGTCTCTGTGTCTCCTCCCAGTTGCGGCGTTCGAGGGTCGTCGCCCTCGTTGAGCCGTCCGCTGCTCGCGGACGACACCGGTGTCAGGTCTGGTTTGCCAAATCGCTGCTACCGGTGTCATACAAAGCTACGCATAGTTTTTCCGTGTGACAAGAAGGTGGCGAACCGGTTCGCCCGATTTCCTCCGAGGTGTCGTGGCGAAGACAATGACCGCGAACAGACGATCAGGCGCGGAGACGTCCGCCGCAGGGAGCAATGATGGGGCGGAAATCCAGCCTGCTGGCCCCCGCCGCGCCGGGCGGACCCGTGGCCGGGCCGCTTGCGGCGAGCGGGACGGACGAGATCAACCTGTCCTGCAACACAGCGCCCGTTCCGGCGCGCGCTCGATAAGGGAAGATGCGCCATGATGACGCGACGCACGAGCTTGGTCATGGGTCTGGCGGCGGCGGGGGTGGCGACAGCCCGCGCCGTGCGGGCGGCCCCTGGCGATCCCATGGTCCGCACGACGGCGGGGCCGGTCATCGGCCTGAAGGAAGACGGGATCACTGTCTTCAGGGGTTTGCGATACGGCGCGCCCACCCGCCGGTTCCAGACGCCGGAAAGACCTCGCTCCTGGACCTCGCCGATCCGCGCCGTCGAATACGGCGCCGCCAGCCCGCAGCGGGGGACCGAGCCGAACCAGTCGGAGGATTGTCTGTTCCTGAACGTCTGGACGCCCGGCCTGGACGCCGGGCGGCGGGCGGTCATGGTCTATATCCACGGCGGCGGCTATTCCGGCGGCTCGGGTTCGTCTCCGCTGTACGACGGCAAGCGGCTGGCGCGACGCGGCGATGTGGTGGCGGTGACGCTGAACCACCGTCTGAACCTGTTCGGCTACGCTTATCTGGCGCGGCTGGCCCCTGGGCTGGAGGATACGGGCAATCTCGGCCAGCTGGACCTGATTTTGGCGCTGGAGTGGATCCGCGACAACATCGCGGCCTTCGGCGGTGACCCGGACAGGGTCATGCTGTTCGGCCAGTCCGGCGGCGGCGCGAAGATCGCCACCCTGATGGCCACACCGCGCGCGAAGGGGCTTTTCCACAGCGCCGCGACCATGAGCGGTCAGCAGGTGACAGCTCAAGGACCGATCAACGGAACGCTACGGTCGGTCGCCTGGCTCAAGACGCTGGGGTTGACCCCCGACCGGGCGCACGAGGTCATGGACATGCCCGTCGAGCGGCTGCTGGAGGCGACGGCGACCCAAGACCCGATCCTGGGCTTCGGAGGCTTGTCCTATGCGCCGACGCTGGATTTCCGGACTTTGTCCCGCCATCCCTTCTATCCCGACGCGGCGCCGCAGGGGCTGTCGATCCCGATGATCATCGGCAACACACGCGAAGAGACGCTGGGCTTCATGGGCGACGACCCGGCGAACAGCGGCCTGACATGGGAGACCCTGCCTGCGCGGCTGACGCCTGGCGTCATGCGTATCGACATCACGCCCGAGCCGATCATCGCCGCCTATCGCCGGATGCACCCGGACTGGTCGCCCGACGAGGTGTTGATCGCAGCGACGACGGCCGGTCGGTCCTGGCGCGGCGCGGTGATCGAGGCGGAGGAGCGCGCCAAGACGGGCGCCCCAGCCTGGGTCTATCAGCTGGATTTCCCCGGCACGATGGCGTCAGGCCGCCGCGGCGCGTTTCACACCGCCGACATCCCGCTGGTCTTCGACAATGTCGAGGCCGAAGGCTCGCGCACCCGCGGGCCGGGCGCGCAGCAGGTGTCGGACATGATAAGCGACGCCTTCATCGCCCTGGCCCGGTCCGGCGATCCCAACCACCCGGGTCTGCCCCGCTGGGGCCCTTACGAACTGCCGCGCCGCCAGACGATGCTGTTCGACGTGCAACCGCGCATGGCCGACGACCCCCGGGGCGAGCAACGCCAGTTCTTCGCGGCCATTCCCTACATTCAGCCGGGAACTTAGAATCCCCTAGGGTCCGTACTCAATA
>NZ_DLMO01000161.1 GCF_002479325.1 Brevundimonas sp. UBA7534 | reverse complement strand
TCAGGCTTTCGCCCATTGCGCAAGATTCCCCACTGCTGCCTCCCGTAGGAGTTTGGGCCGTGTCTCAGTCCCAATGTGGCTGATCATCCTCTCAGACCAGCTACTGATCGTCGCCTTGGTGGTCCATTACACCACCAACTAGCTAATCAGACGCGGGCCGCTCCAATGGCGATAAATCTTTCCCCCGAAGGGCACATACGGTATTAGCTCAAGTTTCCCTGAGTTATTCCGTACCAAAGGGCACGTTCCCACGTGTTACTCACCCGTCCGCCACTAACTCCGAAGAGTTCGTTCGACTTGCATGTGTTAGGCCTGCCGCCAGCGTTCGCTCTGAGCCAGGATCAAACTCTCAGGTTGAGTTGACTTCTGACCTAAGCTTGAAACCACATAAGTGGCTCCGGCATTAGTTCTACGTATTCTTGACGAGTTCCCACCCGCTAAGCCCTAAAGCTCAGCGCATGGTATCTTCAAAAAAGACCGCAGAGTGTCAGTGTCGAAATGATCTCCATCTCTGAAGATCGCTAGAACACCGCCGCCTGCGTTTCTCTTTCCAAATCAACAATGTCAAAGACCCAAACCCCCGAAGAGGCCCAACCGTTTAACGCCCAGTCAGCGGCGGAGGCGGCGATTTAGAGACCACCGAACCTCGTGTCAACCGCTTCTTTCGAAGATTTTGCGGAGCGAAGAGCAAACCCTTCAGACCGCAAAAAACCGCCGGAGGGAAGCTGGGCTTCCCTCTGAAACCTTACGTCGGCAATTCGATTGGAGCGCGGAAGGTACCGAAACCGATCTGAGAAAGCAAGAAGTTTTTCGCTTCTGTCTTCCTCCGGAGAGAGCCGGTTCGCACCGCCTCGGCCCCGTCGGCCGGCCCGTTTCCGAGCGAGGCGGCTCTATACGGAGCACCCCTTTCGGCCGCAACCGGATTCTGACGGTTCGGCGAATTTTCTGACGGACCCGCGATAGACGAGCCCCGCGCCCGGCTCAGCCCGCGGCGATATAGGTCTTCAGGCTCTCGGCCTCACGCGCGTGTTCGGCGATCTGGCATTTCACCACGTCGCCGATGGAGATGACGCCGGCCAGCCGCCCCTCGGCTATCACCGGCAGGTGGCGGATCCGTCGATCCGTCATGCGCGTCATCAGCGCCGACATCTCCTCGCGCGGCTCTGCGAAGATGACCTTCTCGGTCATATAGGCGCTGACGGGGCGATCCAGCGCCAGGAGGCCGTCGCGCGCCAGAGCGCGCACCACGTCGCGCTCGGAAAACACCCCGGCCACACTGTCGCCGTCGCAGACGACCAGCGCTCCGACCCTTCGTCCTTCCAGTTCGGCGCAGGCCCGCGCCACCGTAAGGTCCGGCGCGATGGAAAAGACGGCGTTCCCCTTGGTCCTGAGGATCTCGGCGACGAACATCGCGGCTCCTTCTCTCTATGGAGACGACCGCGGGGCCGGAATGGCGACTGGGCCGCTCTCGACCGATGATCGCTCAGTCCGCGCGGGGAATCAAACGCGCGGGGCGTCTGGCGATTCCGGGCCCTTGTCGAACAGGCGCGCCAAGGGCCCGATGGCCAAGATCCCGACCACGAAGCCGACGGCGTGGGCCTCCCAAGCGATCTGGGCGCCCTGCATGCCGGGCGCATAGCCGATCAGCCCGACCACCACATTCACAGCCATCCAGGCCAGGGAGGCGCTGAGCACGCGCCGGTCGGTCAAGGGCAGCACCCTGCCCTGCCCGCCCATCAACCGCGTCGCCGCGCCGATCAGGCCGAACACGGCGCCGGAGGCCCCGACCATCGCCTGGGTCGACCCCCAGTGAATCAGCCCATAGCCCAGCGCCGCCAGGGCGCCGCAGGCCACATAGAAGAGAAGGAAGACCGTCGGCCCGACCCTGTCCCCGAACAATCGCGCGACCGGCGCGCCGAAGGCTAGGGCGGCGATGGCGTTCATGATCGCGTGCGCCCAGCCGCCGTGCAGCAGCATGGAGGTGAACAGAGTCCCCCATCGGTCGTCGGCCAGATCCGCCGGCGCGAAGGCCATGCCGGCCCCCTCGTCGGGCAGGCGTTGCTGAAAGAAGAAGAGCACCGGCATGGACGCGGCGATCAGCACCACCGTCAGCGGGGCGTTGAACATCCGCTCCCGGCCCGGAGGCGGCGCATCGAATCGGCCGTGGGGATCGGTCATGCCCTCAAATGCGCAGCGACCGACGCAATCTCAAGCGCTTCTTAATAACCTTAACCGAGATTAGGCATGGGTCGACAATCCGACCCGCACTGTTTTTCGTGCGCGAGGAGCGTCCAGAAACCATGTTCGCAAAGACGCTGATCGCCGCGAGCGCCCTCGTCGCGGGAACGCTGTTCCCCGCCCTGGCGGAGGCTCAGACCGCCGGCTCCGGCGGCGCCTCCCAGTTCCAGCAGGGCTATGGCTCGGCTCGGTCCAGCACAACCAGCGGCACGACCGGATCCACGCGCGACGCCAATGGCAACCGTCTGATCGTGGACGGAATCATCCAATCGGGCGCCTCGTCCTATTCGCGTCAGACCGGCGGCGTGGCCAGCGCCTACAGCGGGGCCGGCTACGGATCGCGTTCGGGTACGACCATCGGCGGCTCGACCGCCATCGGCAACCAGCTCAACGTCGTGGTCCAGGGCAGCTGGAACACCGTGATCGTCAATTCGAACCAGACCAACAACGGCGACGTCACCGCCGGCACGGCCCTGAACGGAACCCTCGACCTGCCATGAGCCGCACACACACACCTTCCCGTCTCCGTTCGCGCGCGGTCGCGGCCACGGCGGTCGCCGCCCTGGCCCTGGCCGGCTGCGTCAGCCCCACGGCAGGTCCGTCGGGCCTCTACGCCACGCCCATCGGCAATGCGCCGGTGACGTCGAACCCGACGCCCTACTCCACGGCGCTGTACTGCCTGGCGGACTACGCGCGGCGCTACAACCTGCCCTCGCCGCGCATGGCGGTGGGCCGGATCAGCGATTACACCGGCACCGTCTCCTCGGATGGCGGGCGCCAGATCACGGGCGGCGCCTCGCTGATGGCGACCTCGGCCCTGGCCAAGGCCGGCGCGCGGATCGTCGAACGCTACGACACCTCGGTGTCCGAGCTGGAGCTGCGCTACGCCAACAACAAGCTGATCGGCGACCAGGCGCCGGACGCGCCCGAGGACACCCAGTATCGCCGCATCCTGGCCGGCCAGGTGCCCGGCTCGGACTTCTACGTCGTCGGCGGCATTACCGAGGTGAACTACAACATCCGCTCGGGCGGCTTCGACGTGGCCGGCGGCGAGGTCGACAGCGACACGCCCGGCTCGGGCATCGTCACCCACCGCGTCTTCGTCATGAACATCGCCATGGACCTGCGTCTGGTCCAGACCACCACCCTGGAGGTGGTCGACGTCGTCTCCTATCAGAAGCAGATCATCGGCCGCGAGATCTCCGCCGGTGTCTTCGACTTCCTGAACGGCAACGTCTTCGACATCTCGGCCGGCACGGGCGGGTTCGAACCGGTGCAACTGGCCGTCCGCGCCCTGGTGGAGCGCGCCACGGTCGAGTTCATGGCCAATCTCTACGGCGCGCCGGGCCCGGAGATCTGTCTGAACCCGGCCAACGATCCGCTGGCCGATTCCACGGTCGGCCCGACCGGCGGCTATTATCCCGCCTATCCCAACACGGACACGAACAATGGCCAGACACGCGCCGATCCGTCTCGCTGGCATGATCGCCGCGACGGCGACGTTCGCGGCAGCCGCTACTGAGGCGCCGGCCCAGCAGGCGCCGGTCTGCGATCCGCTGACCGGCGCGGCCTGCTCCAGCAATCAGGTCCAGACCGGCGACGTTCTGTCCTCTGTCAATCTCGACGTGGGCGTCGGCCAGCTTCAGGTCTCCGTCGAGACCCAGGGCAATGTCTTGCGCGGCGGCGTCGTCGGCACGTCCGGCGCGATGATCTCGCGCCAGGACAATCGGGGCCTTGTGCAGGGAGGAGTCGTCCTGGCGGTCTCTGGGGCCGAGGACGGCGCGACGATCGACAATCACGTGCGAGGCAACAACTTCGAGGCCTATACGGGCGACGCCGTCTTCACCGTCGATGCAGCTCAGGTCTCCACAGGCCCGGCGGTCCGGGCCAGCACCGACATCCAGGCCGGCGACAGCGCGATCACCGGCGGCGGCTACGTGTCCACCTCGGCCACGGCCAACAACGTCGCCATCGGCGGTCCCCGCTCCCAGGTGTTGGGCGCCATCGACCAGACCGCCCAGACCACGGTTTTCTCCGAGACGGTCGCCGACATCCGCTACGTCCCGGCTACGGCCTCCTTCTCCAGCCGCGCGACCGCCAACGCCGTCCAGGCCGGTACGACGGGTTCCTCGCATCAGGACCTGGCCATCCGCCAGGAAAACCGGGCCTCCACCACCGTCGCCCAGACCGACGTCTATATCGACAACGCCTGGGACGTGTCGGCCGACGCCCAGGCGCGCGGCAACTACGCCGACGCCGGCAACGAGGGCGGCTCGATGGTGATCCGTTCCGACCAGTCCAACGCGGGCCGCGTCCGCGCCGAGACACGCCTCCGCACCGATCTCTACGGCGCTGCGTTGGCCACGGCCCGGGCCGTGGCCAACGAGACCATCGCCGGCAACGACGACATCTATCTGTCGCTCGACAACACCCAGATCAACACCGGCGGGGTCGAGGCCGTCGCGACCTTCCAGGGCAATACGGGCTATGACGCCTACGTCGGCGCCGACGCCATCGGCAATGCGGTCAGCGGCTACGTCTGCTCGACCTGCGGCGGCGAGGTGAACGTCTCCAACACCCAGGTGAACTCCGGCGACGTGTCCGCCGTGGTCAACGTCGGCGCGGGCCGAACGGGCGGGAGCCGCGCCGCCGTGGTCGGCGCCAACGCCGCGGGCAACAGCGCCACCTTCTACGTCTCGCGTCCGGGCGGCTGATCGTCGCTCTTGGGCGAGACGACGCGCAGCGTCGCTTGCCGCCATCCGCCGTCTCGCCTACTCCCTTGGGGCCGCTCCATCGGGGGTTGCGGCTTTTCGGAGTGAATTTATGCGTTCTGCGCGTCGCCTGCTTCTCGTCGCCGTCTCGGGCCTTGCCCTGAGCACGGGGGCCTTCGCGGCGCCCGCCTTCGCTTTCGCCCAGGCCGCACCCGCGGCCACAGTGGCGCAGGTCGCGCCCTCCGATCCTTGGCCCCAGGCGGCCAGCGACATTCCCGCCGATCCCTCGGTGCGATTCGGCCTGTTGCCGAACGGCATGCGCTACGCCCTGCTTCGCAACGCCACCCCGCCGGGCCAGGCGTCGTTCCGCCTGCGCATCGACGCCGGCTCGCTGATGGAGACCGACGACCAGAAGGGCCTGGCGCACTTCATGGAGCACATGGCCTTCAACGGCACCAAGGACATCCCCGAGAACGAGATGCTGCGCATCCTCGAACGTCTCGGCCTGGCCTTCGGCGCGGACACCAACGCCTTCACCAGCTTCGATCAGACCGCCTATGTGCTGGAACTGCCCAACACCAAGGACGAAACGGTCGACGCCTCGCTTCACGTGCTGCGCCAGATGATGGGCGACGCCCTGATGGCGCCGGACGCCATCGACGCCGAGCGCGGCGTCATCGTCGGCGAGGAACGCACCCGCAACAACCCACAGCTGCGCGTGCTCAAGACCCAGCTGGGTCTGCTGGCCCAGGGCCAGCGCCTGGCCGAACGCCTGCCCATCGGCGACCTGGACATCATCCGCACAGCCCCGCGCGAGCGGTTCGTCGCCTTCTATGACGCCTATTATCGCCCCTCGCGCGGGACCTTCATCGCCGTCGGCGACTTCGATGTCGATGCGATGGAAGCCAAGATCCGCCAGGCCTTCGGCGACTGGACCCCCAAGGCGGCCGACGGCCCGGAGCCCGATCTGGGAACGGTCGCCCCGCGCCAGCCCGAGACCGCCATCATCGTCGAGCCGGGCGTGCAATCCTCGATCCAGATCAACTGGATCAAGGCCCCGGACCTGGACGCCGACACGGTCGCCGAACGCACCACCGACCTGCGCCGCAGCCTGGGTCTGGCCGTTCTGAACCGCCGACTGGGCGAGATGGCGCGCGCCGACAACCCGCCGTTCCTCGGGGCCGGCGGCTCTTATCAGCAGTTGTTCAACAGCCTGGACGCCGGCACGATCGCCGTCAGCTTCAATCCGGGCGAATGGAAGCGCGCCCTGGAGGCGGTCGAGCAGGAAGGCCGCCGGCTGGCCGAGCATGGCGTCACCGACGCCGAACTCCAGCGCGAGATCACCGACTACCGCACCGCCCTTCAGAACGCGGTCGCCACCGCCGCCACGCGGTCCACGCCCGCCTTGGCCAACAGTCTGCTGGGCGCGGTCAACGACGACCGCGTCTTCACCACGCCCCAGGAAAGCCTGACCATCTTCGAGGCCGCGGTGAAGGACCTGACCGCCGCCCAGGTCAACGCGGCCGTGGCGCCGGTGTTCGAAGGCCAGGGGCCGCTGGTCCTGTTCTCGTCCCCGGTCCCGGTCGAGGGCGGCGAGACCGCCGTCACCGCCGCATTGGAAGCTTCGCGCCAGGTTCCGGTCAGCGCGCGCGCCGAACAGGCCGCCCTGAACTGGCCCTACACCGACTTCGGAACCGCCGGCGTCCCGGCGGAACGCACCGAGGTCGCCGACCTGGGGGCCACCCTTGTTCGCTTCCCCAATGGCGTGCTGCTGAACATCAAGCCCACCAACTTCCGCGACGACCAGATTCTCGTCAGCGCCCGCACCGGCATCGGAGAGCTGGGGCTGCCGGCGGATCGGGTCACCGCCCTGTCCCTGGCCAATCCGGTCCTGGCGCCCGGCGGCGTGGGCAAGCTGACGCTGGACGAAATGACCCGCGTGCTCAGCGGCCACGTCTATAGCGCCACGGCCCAGTTGGGCGGCGACGCCTATGTCTTCAGCGGGGCCACCCGCCCCGAAGACCTTCAGCTGCAGATGCAGGTGCTGGCCGCCTATCTGACCGATCCCGGCCTGCGCGCCGCGCCGTTCGAGCAGATCAAGACCTTCTTCCCGCAACTTCTCCAGCAGTTGAGCGCGACCCCGGCCGGCGTGTTCCAGCGCGACGGCTCGGGCCTGCTGGCCTCGGGCGACCGTCGCGAAACCTTCCCGACCGCCGAAGAGATCGCCGCCATGAGCATCGACGAGCTGCGCGCCGGCGTGCCCGCGGCCCTGGCCCACGGCCCGATCGAGATCACCGTGGTGGGCGACGTCGACGTGGACGCCGCCATCGCGGCCGTGGCCTCCACCTTCGGCGCCCTGCCCGCGCGCGGCCCCGCGCCGACGCCCGCCCCCGCCTCTGCCCAGCGCCGATTCCCGGCGCCGGACGCCGCGCCGGCCCGTCTGACGCACGAGGGTCCCGCCGACCAGGCCCTGGGCTTCGTCGCCTGGCCGACCACCGACCAGATCGGCGACCGCACCACCGCGCGCCAGCTGTCGATCCTGTCCGATGTCCTGCAGCTGCGGCTCAACGACGAGATCCGCGAAAAGCAGGGTCTGGCCTATTCGCCGAACGCCGGCTCGAACAGCTCCGACATCTATCCCGGCTATGGCTACGTCTCGGTCACGGCCCAAACGCCGCCCGAGGCCCTGCCCAAACTGTTCGAGACGGTGGACGCCATCGCCGCCGATTTGCGCGACAATCCGGTCAGCGAGGACGAACTGAACCGCGCCCGCCTGCCGGCGGTCGAGCGTATCCGCCGCAGCATGGCCGACAACGCCTATTGGCTGCAGCAGTTGTCCGAGGCCCAGTCCGAGCCCGCCTCGCTGGACCAGACCCGCAGCCAGATCGCGGTGTTGGAATCCGTTTCGCCGGCGGACCTGCAACGGCTGGCGCGGCAGTACCTGACGCCCGCCGCGGCCTGGCGTCTGGAAGTCGTCTCCGACAAGGCCGCCGCTCCGGCCCAATAAGGCCCCTGATGAAAAAGGCCCCGGTCCAACGCGGACCGGGGCCAGTCTTCAGGATCGTCGACGGAGAGCCGACGGTCGCATCCTCTCATCCGGCGCGTGAGCCGGGCCTGAACGACGCCGTTCGGCTCAGGTTCAGAAAACCCGGCCGCCGACGCCGCCGTCCAGGGTGATCGTGCCGGTCATGACCGCTGTGCCCTGAACCTGCTCCTCGCGGTATTCGGTGTATTCCTCCTCGCGGTAGAGCGTCAGGATCTTGATCCCCGCGCCGTAGCGCCGCAGCAGCGACCGCTCGTTGCAGTCCCGCTCGGGCTTCTCGGGCCGGCACTCCAGCTTGCCGCCGGCGCCGAACCACAGGGCCTCGTGCTTGCGGCACGTCAGGGTCTCGCCGTGGTCGAAGCTGATGTCGCCGTCATAGTCGGCGATGGTCGCCTGCAGCCAGGTTCCGGCCAAGCAGCGATACAGCTCGCCGTCGTAGCCTTCGCCCACCTCGCGGTCGGGCCGGACCTGAGAGGCCGGGTGCGGAACCTGCCGGTCGTCGATGCAGACGGCCTGGATCACCACCCGCTTCATCATGCTGCGGAAGGCGGTATAGGGCGTGCGCACGGTCTGCATGGCCATGCCTTCGACGGCGAGGCCCTGGATGGTCGTCGGCGCGGGCGATTCGACGCTGACATAGGCCGAGCCGCCGCCGTAACCGTAGCCATAGCCTGAACCAAAGCCCCGGCTGCTGCTGAACCCGCCGGCGCGCGCGTTGACGTAGGAGCTGGCTCCCGCGTTCGCATTGGCGTAGGCCCCGGCGTTGACGTTGACGTTCACGTTCACATTGCCGTCGCCAGGCGGGTAGGTCGGCGGATAAGGCGTGCAGCCGCTATCGCAAGAGGGCGGCGGCGGCGGCGGGGGCGGTTCGCAGCACGGCGGGGGCGGCGGCTCGCACCCAGAGCCGCACTGCGCCGCAGCGGCGCCGGCCATCGCAGTCGCGGCCAAGCCCGCTCCCAGCGCCAGCATCCAGTTTCTGATCCGCAGCCTCATGGGCAGGGCTCCCGAGCGTGTTCAAGGCGTCGGCGAGGCGCAACCCGGCCGATCATCCCTTAACCAAAACGTCAAAAGCCTTTCGTTTCCGTTGAGACGCCGCGCTTTTCCGGGATGGCGCGATGCCGCACCGTTCTGCTAGACCGGCCGCACAATGATCGTCCGCGTCTCCATTCGCCTGATTTCGATTAGCCGCCCGGCGTAGCGCCCCAAAATCTTTTGGGGGTGGGCCTTGCGGCTCCGCGCACGCCGGGAAGACCGCCCCCACGAGGGCGAACGAAGACAGCGACATCACCTTCACGACGCCGAGACGACCTAATGGCCGACGCCTCCGACACCCCCGAAACCGCTTCCGGCCGCGATTATCGCGACACCGTCTTCCTGCCCGAAACGCCGTTCCCCATGCGCGGCGGCCTGCCCCAGAAGGAGCCGCTGATCCTTGAGCAGTGGGGCGACCTGTACGGCAAGCTCCGCGCCGAGCGTCAGGCTCAGAACGCCCCGCTCTATGTGCTGCACGACGGCCCGCCCTACGCCAACGGCGACATCCACATCGGCCATGCGCTGAACAAGACTCTGAAGGACTTCGTGGTCCGCAGCCGATTCCTGCTGGGCTATGACGTCGACTACGTCCCCGGCTGGGACTGTCACGGCCTGCCGATCGAATGGAAGATCGAGGAGCAGTTCCGCGCCAAGGGCCGCCGCAAGGACGAGGTGTCCAAGGACGAGTTCCGCGCCGCCTGCCGCGACTACGCCGGCAAGTACATCGACCTGCAGCGCGACCAGTTCCAGCGTCTGGGGGTCGTCGGCGATTTCGCCAACCGCTACGCCACCATGGACTTCGCGTCCGAGGCGGCCATCGTCGCCGAGTTCCACAAGTTCAAGAACTCGGGCCAGCTCTATCGCGGCTCCAAGCCCGTCATGTGGTCGCCGGTCGAACGCACCGCCCTGGCCGACGCCGAGGTCGAGTATCACGATCACGTCTCGCCCACGATCTGGGTCAAGTTCCCAGTCACGGGCGTCTCGGACGACCATCCGGACGATCTGCTGTCCTTCCGCAGCAGCACGCCCTCCATCGTCATCTGGACGACGACGCCCTGGACCATCCCGGCCAACCGCGCCATCAGCTACGGCCCCGAGATCGCCTATGGCCTCTATGAGGTCACGGCCATGGAAGAGGGCCTGGAGTTCGAGCCCTGGGCCAAGCCCGGCGACCGCCTGATCCTGGCCGACAAGCTGGCCGAGGAGGTCTTCAAGGCCGCCAAGATCGCCGCCTGGACTCGCGTCTACGACATCAATCCGTCGGGCCTGGAGACCGCCCACCCGCTGGCCGCGCTGGACAGCGGCTACGGCTTCTCCGTGCCTCTGCTGGCCGGCGATCACGTCACCGACGACGCGGGCACGGGCTTCGTCCACACCGCGCCCGGCCACGGCGCCGACGACTTCGAGGTGTGGAAGGCCCACGGTCATCACGAAGTGCCGGACACGGTCGACCCGGACGGCGCCTATTATCCGACCGTCCCCCTGTTCGCGGGCCTCAAGGTGCTGGAGACCGAGGGCAAGAAGACAGGCAAGTTCGGCGCCGCCAACGGCGCGGTGATGGAAAAGCTGATCGAGGCCGGCAATCTGCTGGCGCGCGGGCGGCTGGAGCACTCCTATCCGCACTCCTGGCGCTCCAAGGCACCGATCATCTTCCGCAACACCCCCCAGTGGTTCATCCGCATGGATCAACCGCTGAAGAGCGGCGATACCCTGCGAGAGACGGCGCTGAACGCCATCGACGCCACCGCCTTCCACCCGGCGACGGGCAAGAACCGCATCCGTTCGATGGTCGAGGGCCGTCCCGACTGGTTGGTCAGCCGCCAGCGCGCCTGGGGAACGCCGCTCGCCATGTTCATCGACAAGCAGACGGGCCAGCCCCTGCACGACCCCGAGGTCGACGCCCGCATCGTCGCCGCCGTCGCCGAACACGGCGCCGACATCTGGTTCACCGCGCCGGACAGCGACTTCCTGGGCGCCCACGACCCGTCCCGCTACGAGAAGGTGCAGGACATCTTGGACGTCTGGTTCGACTCCGGCTCCACCCACGCCTTCACCCTGGACCCGCGCACGGCCGAGCACGGCTACAGCGGCGACCGCCCGGCGCACTGGCCGGCCGACCTCTATCTGGAAGGCTCCGACCAGCACCGCGGCTGGTTCCAGTCGTCCCTGCTCGAAGGCTGCGGCACCCGCGGCCGGGCGCCGTTCAAGGCGGTCCTGACCCACGGCTTCACCCTGGACGAGAACGGGGAGAAGATGTCCAAGTCGCGGGGCAACACCACGGACCCCCTGACCATCATCAAGGAATCCGGCGCCGACATCCTGCGCCTGTGGGTCGCCCTGGTCGACTATTCGGACGACCAGCGCATCGGCAAGCAGATCCTCCAGACCACGGTCGACGCCTATCGCAAGCTCAGGAACACCGTCCGCTATCTGCTGGGGGCCCTGGCCGGTTTCGACGAGGCCGAGCGGCTGACCGACTACGACCAGTTCCCGCCGCTGGAAAAGTTCATCCGACACCGTTTGTGGGAACTCGACGCCCAGGTCCGCGCAGCCTACGCCGAATACCGCTTCCAAGACGTGATCCGGCCGATCCTCGACTTCTGCTCCGGCGACCTGTCGGCCCTCTATTTCGACATCCGCAAGGACGCTCTCTACTGCGACCGGCCCGACTCGATCCGCCGCCGCGCCGCCCGCACCGTGATGGACGAGGTCTTCGCCCGCCTGACCGCCTGGCTGGCCCCGCTGACCCCCTTCACCATGGAAGAGGCCTGGACCACCCGCTTCCCCGACGCGGGCACGAACTGCGCCCGCGTCATCCCGGACACCCCGGCGGCGTGGGAAAACGCGGCCGAGGCGGATCGCTGGGCCCGCATCGACACGGTCCTGTCGGCCGTCAACGACGCGCTGGAAGCGGCCCGCCGCGACAAGCGGATCGGCGGGGCGCTGGACGCCTGGCCCACGGTCATCGCCCCGGCGGACCTTCTCGCGCCGTTCGACGGGCTCGACGCCGCCGAAGTGTTCCGCACCTCGGGCGCCGAACTGGTCGTGGGCGGCGACGCGGCCTCGGTCGAGGTCAAGACGGCCGACTATCCGAAATGCGCGCGCTCCTGGCGCCGTGTCCCCGACGTCGGCTCCGATCCCGCCTACCCCGACCTGTCAGCCCGCGACGCCGACGCGGTGCGGTATTGGGACCAGGCGCGCTAAGACCGACGCAACTGTCTCCTCCCCATCGCGAGCGATGGGGAGGGCGACCGCCGCCGGAGGCGGTGGTGGAGGGGCTCTTGAGGCCCTCACCCGCCGTGGCGCGAATCCCCGGCGCGTCCTATCTTCGTCGGCCATGCCCATTCGTCGCCTCCCGCCCGAGACCGTCAACCGCATCGCCGCCGGCGAGGTGGTCGAGCGGCCGGCCAGCGCCATCAAGGAACTGGTCGAGAACGCCCTGGACGCCGGCGCCGCCAACATCGAGATCCAGGCCGACGGCGGCGGGCTGTCGCGCATCCTGATCGCCGACGACGGCAAGGGCATCCCGCGCGGGGAACTGCCGCTGGCCATCGAACGCCACGCCACGTCGAAGCTGGAGGCCGACGACGCCGGCGACGTCGATCTGCTGCGCATTCACACCCTGGGCTTCCGGGGCGAGGCCCTGCCCTCCATCGGCTCGGTCGCCCGCCTGTCGATCACCACGCGTTCGCGCGACGAAGGCGACGCCTGGGCCATTCGCGTGGAGGGCGGCGACCCGCGCCCCCTGGCCCCCGCCGCCTTCCCCGGCCCGCACGGCGCGCGGGTCGAGGTGCGCGACCTGTTCTACGCCACTCCCGCCCGGCTCAAGTTCATGAAGTCCGAACGCGCCGAGTCCATGGCCATCTCGGACGAGATCAAGCGCCAGGCCATGGCGCACGAGGCCGTCGCCTTCACCCTGTCGCTGGACGGCAAGACGACCCTGCGCCTGCCCGCCGAGCCCCCCGGCGACGAGGGCCGCCTGCGCCGCCTGTCCGCCCTGCTGGGCCGCGACTTCGAGGCCAACGCCCTTCTGATCGACCAGGAACGCGACGGCGTGCGCCTGTCGGGCTATGCGGGCCTGCCGACCTACAGCCGGGGCAATGCGGCGCATCAGTATCTGTTCGTCAACGGCCGCCCGGTGAAGGATCGGCTGCTGCAAGGGGCTTTGCGCGGCGCCTACGCCGACTTCCTGGCGCGCGACCGGCATCCGGCCGCCGTCCTGTTCCTGGACATCGATCCGCTTCATGTCGACGTCAACGTCCACCCGGCCAAGGCCGAGGTGCGGTTCCGGGACCCCGCCCTGGTGCGCGGCCTGATCGTGGGCGGCCTACGCCACGCCCTGCACGCCGCCGGCCACCGCGCCTCCACCACCGTCGCCGCCGACGCCCTGTCCGGGTTCCAGGCCCACACCGGCTTCGCATCCGGCCCCGCCTACAGTCCCAGCGCCCCGTCGGCGCAAGGGTTCAGCGGCTGGACAGGCTGGTCCCAGCCCGCCGCCGCCGCGCAAGTCCTGCCCGGCCTCAACGAACGCACCGCCCGCGTCGAACCCGGCTGGGACAGCCCGTCCTGGCCCCAGCAGGCGACGGCGCCCGCCGGTCACGATTCCCCCGTCGCCCATCACGCCCCGGCCGACCCCCTCGATTACCCCCTGGGCGCCGCACGAGGCCAACTCCACGCCAACTATATCGTCGCCCAGACCCGCGACGGCCTGGTCATCGTCGATCAGCACGCGGCGCACGAGCGGCTGGTCTATGAGCGGATGAAGGCCCAGATGGCCGAGGGCGCCGTGACCCGCCAGGCCCTGCTGACCCCCGAGGTGGTCGATCTGGACCCCGCCGAGGCCGAGCGAGTCGCCGGGCGGGCTCAGGAACTGGCCGAGATGGGCCTGATCGTGGAGGCCTTCGGCGCCGGCGCCGTCCTGGTGCGCGAAACCCCCGCCATGCTGGGCGATACGGATGTCCAGGGCCTGATCCGCGACATCGCCGACGATCTGTCCGAACACGGCCAGGCCCTGTCGCTCAAGGAACGCCTCGCCGCCATCTGCGGCACCATGGCCTGCCACGGCAGCGTCCGCTCGGGCCGCGTCCTCTCGGCCCCCGAGATGAACGCCCTTCTCCGCCAGATGGAAGCCACCCCCCACTCCGGCCAATGCAACCACGGCCGACCCACCTATGTGGAGCTGAAGCTGCACGATCTGGAGAAGCTGTTCGGGCGGCGGTGAAAGAAAAATTACTTAAGAGAAATGGGCTACCGCCTCGATCAGTCGGGGGTAGTTTGCAGGATGGGACAAGTCGTCAGAACTTTTATTAAAAATGTATTCGCTCAACGACGTTGCAACCCTATTCCCACTGTTGATTGAACTAATCATTTCGCTTTGGCTTGATGATCCTATTTTTGTCGCCTGAGAAAAATAACCATCTGGCGACAGTTCGTCATATCTACCGTCAAAGCTGTCAGAATACAGAACGTATTTCCAGCTTGGAACATGCTCTACGGTCAGCTCACCCGGGTTGATATGGAGCGATTTTGCAATCACGTGCGGCATCAAAACTGGCATAAAAAGTCTATTAGGCGCGGTCACAGCAAGGCATGTCTCAAGTATATCTCCAACAGAGAATGTTGACCTCGCATTGACTCCATACATTTCCATGTAACGAGCAATCATACGCGAAGGATCGTCATGCCTTTCGACCTTTCCGCGCTCTTTGGTTTGCAAACATTCTAGCCTAGCAGAATCCAATGACAGCTCTCGCGCAACATGGACTACGAGCGGCTGCAGGTCAGGAATTCCTAGCGTATACTGCCGATCAATAAATCGACGAAGATACGAAACTCCGTCGAATTCGGGCCCATATGCCGCCTTTATGGCCTTCGACAGCTGGCCAGAATTCAACCCAAGAACAAACACTATGCCGGCAACATCGAAGAGATGCTTCAGTTCTTCAAGTAGCTTTATGGCGTACGGCGGGCGGCAACGATCAAGCTCGTCAATTATAACAACTATGGGAACTGTAAGAGTAGTTCTATCTATCGATCTCACCAGATCTTCTAAGCTACGCTTAAGCTCCGCTATAGCAGATTGACCTGCCTCAAAATTTGCAATTTTGTCAGCCATCAACTTAGTTGATGATTTTTGTGCAATACCATCGACCAAACCATCACCGAAGATAGTACCTGCATCTTGAAGCGTATCTTTAAATTTTTCCTCGTCTTCGGAATTTATAATATTTGAAAGTTCGTCAGATACAGACTCTGTAAGTGCAATCGCTACAGCTTTTTTTAAAATTCCTTTTCCGACGATTTTCGCAATATTACCGACTTTTCCGGTAACGACCTTCATAGAGGTCGCAACCGCTTTGTCCTTGGCGGTCAGCGGACCCAATGCCTTTGAAAGCGTGGCCGCAATAGCAGTCAGCGGATCATCAGCTAAGTCGTCAGCCCAAGCATCCACAAAGGCCACCGGATGCTTGACGCCAAGATGCCGCGAAAGACGCTTTAGGAAGTATGATTTTCCTGTCCCATATTCTGCATCGACAGAGATGGTGAAGCCTTTGTGGTCTTCCCGAAGGTTGGGCCGACCAGCAATGCTCTCGATGTAAGCAGCCAGCATGGTCGCATCCTTCTGGCGAGAAAATAGATCGCCTGCCCAGATTTCAGCATAAGGATTGATCGGCAAGGAGTTAGAATCGGACATCCTTGAAGTGTGCAAATACAAATTTTGGATTGCAATGCCCTAACGACTTAGTGGACCTTCAGATCACCCCATGCCCTCCATCCTCTTCGTTTGCCTCGGCAACATCTGTCGCTCGCCCCTCGCCGAGGCCGCCCTGCGCGCCGAGGCGGAGCGCCTCCGGCTCGACCTGATCGTCGATTCCGCCGGGACCGGGAACTGGCATGCGGGCGAGGCGCCGGATCCGCGGGCGCAGGCGACGGCGCGGCGGCATGGGGTCGACATCTCGGGCCTGAAGGCGCGGCAGGTGAAGCCGGCGGACTTTCGTCGCTTCACCCACATCGTCGCCCTGGACCACGACAATCTGGAGAACCTGCGCCGCCTGCGGCCCGACGATGCGAGCGCCGAACTCAGCCTGCTGCTCGACCACGTCCCCGGCCGCGAGGGCCAGGCCGTGGCCGATCCCTATTTCGGGGACGACGACGGCTTCGAGGTCACCTGGGCCGAGGTGACGGCCGCCGCCCGGACCCTGGCGCTCAGCCTGCGCGGCCGGTGATCTTGCGCCAGATGCGCTTGCGCGCCTCGACCACCGAGACGCCCAGCAGCGCCGCCGTGGTCCAGAACAGCGCCTCGGTCGCCACCGCCGCCACGATCGCCAGCGTCAGCCGCGTCCCCCGCTCCACGTCCAGGTAGAGGCCGATCCCCAGGGAGATCCAGGCCGCGACCGCCGCGACCAGCAGCAGGACGGCCAGCAGCTTCAGGAACCCCTTGCCCCGGGTCAGGACGCCGGGCTTGGCGGCGGAAGTTTCGATCTCGACGGTCATGGCGAACTCCTTTGGTTTTTTGACGCCTGACGTGAAAGTCTCGGCGGCTGGCTGAGTCTTTCATCCCGACCGACGATTTTTCCGGAGAGCGCCGCGCTTGGGACGCGACCAGACCTTCGAAGCCCTGCTGGCCGAGCACGGCGCCATGCTGCGCCGCATCGCCTCGGCCTATGAGGCGGATCGCGAGCGGCGGCGCGAGCTGGAGCAGGACATACTGCTGGCCGTCTGGCGCGCGCTGCCGAAGCATCGCGGAGACGCGCCGCTGCGCCATTTCATCGCCCGCGTGGCCCACAACCGCGCCGTCACCCATGTGGCGCGCGAGGCGGCCGAGCCCCGCCGCCAGCCGCTGGACGAGGCCGCGCCTTCCGACGCGCCGACGCCGCACGACACCGCCGAGACGCGGGATCTGCAGGTCCGGCTCGCTGATGCGGTGCGCGCCCTGCCCCTGTCTCTACGCCAGCCCGCCCTGCTGACGCTGGAGGGTTTCGCCCCGGCCGAGATCGCCGACATGCTGGGTCTGAACGCCAACGCCGTCTCCATCCGCCTGACCCGCGCCAAGGCCGCGCTGCGCGAGGCGCTCAATCCGGAGGACCATCCATGATCCCGCCCCCCGAAGATCGCCCCGACGACTGGTCCGACCTGACGCAGGCCTGGGCCGCCACGCCGGACGACGGTCCGCCCCTTGACGCCGCCCTGATCCGGTCGCTGCGCCGCCGCGACCGGCTGGCCCGGCTGAACTTCCTGTCCGAGATCGTCGGCGGCCTGGCCGTGGTCGGCGTCATGGGCTGGGCGCTGTGGCGCGGCGTCGACCTGCCGGTCGTCCTGGCCGCCCTGGGCTTCGCCGTCTTCGCCCTGCTGATGACGCTGTGGTCGCGGCGGGGCGATCCCGGCCTGCTGACCGACACGCCTCAGGCCGTGCTGCGCTCGGCCCTGGGCCAGGCCCGCACCGGCTATCGCTGGGCGCTGGCCGGGGTGGCGATCAGCCTGGCGGGCATGGTCTTCCTGATCGTCATGCTGCGGCTCGCCGAACCGGTCGCCGAAATGCGCGGCCCGATCCTGGCGGGCGCCGGCCTCTTCCTGGCGGCCTGCATCGGCTTCTATTTGCACCATGCCCGCCGCTGTCGGCGGCGCATGGCCGCGCACCAGGCCGCGCTCGACGCGCTGCTGAATGGCGGGGACTGAGCCGCAAGCCTTCCTAATTCTGAAAAGGAAAGTCCGACCGATCAACGGGTTGAGCTGATGATGCGGCGATCGACCTCGCACAGGTCCGGGGCGTGATAGGATGCCCTTCACGTTTACCGAGGTCGGAGGTTCCCCCGTTGCACCCTATTGCACTTGCACCCTTTTCGCCGGTGCAGTGCAATGGTCCTTCAGGCGCCGCGCCTCATTCAACTCGCAGAAAGAGAACCCGCGCCGCGCCATAGTCGCGCGCATCCAGCCGCTCATAGCCCGGCGTGTCGATCTCGGCTTCGTCCGATCCGCGTTCGAACACCACCAGGGCGCCGGGCTTCAACCAGCCGCCCTCCTTCAGCCGCGCCAGCGTCTGTTCCCCCAGCCCCTTGCCGTACGGCGGGTCCAGGAAGGCCAGGTCGAAGGCCTCGCCGGCCGATCCCGGCCGCACGCCCAGGTCGGTCGCGCTGCGCCGATGCACCCGCGTGCGCCCCATCAGGCCATAGGCGTCGGCGTTCTCGCGGATGGCGCCGCGCGCATCGTCGTCGATCTCGACGAACAGGCAGAAGGCGGCCCCCCGGCTGATCGCCTCGAAGCCCAGCGCGCCCGATCCGGCGTACAGGTCGATGACCCGCAAGCCCTGCAGGCTCTCGCCCCAGGCGGCGTGCTCCAGCACGTTGAACACGGCCTGGCGCGCCCGGTCCGAGGTCGGGCGCGTGCCCTGCCCCTCCGGCGCGACGATGGCGCGGCCCTTCAGATTTCCGGCGACGATCCGCATGGATCAGCGCGGCGTGCGCGGCTTGCCGCCGGGGCTGCGTCCGCTGGTCCCCGACGGGCCGGCGGGCTTGCCGCCTGTGCGGGGCTTGAAGTCGCGTCCGCCGGGCTTGGCGCCAGAACGGCCGGCGGGTTTGCGCCGATCGTCGATGAACTGATCGTCGCGGGGCTTGAAGACGCGCTTGGGCCGGTCGCCGTCCGCCCGCGTCGGCCGCTCGCCCTCGGGGGCGGTGCGTTCGCGGGGCTTGAAGCTCTTGGTGTGCTCGAACTTGGGCTTTGCCTTGGCCCAGCCATCCTTCTTGGGCGCCCGCTCGCGACGCTCCACCGCCTCGGCCTGGGCGCTCTCGGCGGCGCGCACGCGGCTGGGCTTGCGCGACGGGTCCGACATGGCCGAGCCGGAGCGGCCCTTCACGATCGGCGTCGAGATGCGGCGGCCGGGGATCGGCGCGGGCGTCTCGACCGTATTGCCCGTCGGCAGGTTCTCGGGCCGGATGTGCTCGCCCAGCAGCTCGCGGATCACGCGCGGTCCGACCTCCTCGACCGACCCGACCGGCAGGACGTCCAGGCGGAACGGCCCATAGGCCAGGCGGATCAGGCGATTGACCGTCAGGCCGACCGATTCCAGCACCTTCCTGACTTCGCGGTTCTTGCCCTCGGTGATCGACACCGAGACCCACAGGTTGGCCGGCGCCTTGCCGTCTTCCGACTTGCTTTCCTTGGCCTTGTCCAGCGTCGCCTCGATCGGGCCGTAGGACACGCCGTCCACGACCACGCCGTCCTTCAGCTTGTCGAGGTCGGCCTGGGTGATCTTGCCGCGCGCCCGGGCGCGGTACTGGCGCACCAGGGCCGTCGACGGCAGCTCCAGCGCCCGGCTCAGCTCCCCGTCGTTGGTCAGCAGCAACAGCCCCTCGGTGTTCAGGTCCAGCCGCCCGACCGAAATCACGCGCGGCAGGCCCGCCGGCAGGGCGTCGAACACCGTCGGCCGCCCGGCGGGGTCGTTGTGGCTGGTCAACAGGCCCGCCGGCTTGTGATAGCGCCAGACCCGCGTCGCCTGGGCCGCGCCGATGGGCTTTCCGTCCACGGTGATCACGTCGTCGCGGGTCACCAGGGTGGCGGGCGTGTCCAGGATGCGGCCGTTGACCGCCACCTTGCCCAGGCCGATCAGCCGTTCGACCTCGCGGCGCGAGGCGATGCCGGCGCGCGCCATGGCCTTGGCGATTCGCTCGCTGCGGACCGGGGCGGCGTCGGCCTTGCCGGACTTGGGGGCTGGCTTGGCGCCCGCGCGTGGGCGATCGCCCGTCGGCTTGTCGCCGAAAGGCTTTCGCGGCCTGTCGCCGAAGGGGGCCTTCCCGTCGCCGCTCTTGCGGGGACCGGAGGATTTGAAGGGCCGGGGCGACCGTTCGTCTTGACGGGCGCGGGGCTTCTTGTCGTTGTCGTCTGTATGGCGGACCATGATGAGCGGTTCATGCGCATGGCGCTGGACCAAGCGCAAGCGGCGGCGGACGCGGGAGAGGTCCCGGTGGGCGCAATTCTGGTCGATCCGGCCACGGGAGAGGTGATCGCGACCGGCGCCAACGGCCCCATCGGCGCCCACGACCCGACCGCCCACGCCGAGATCGTCGCCCTGCGCCGCGCCGCGACGGCGCTCCAGAACTACCGCCTGACCGGCCTGACCCTCTATGTCACGCTGGAGCCCTGCGCCATGTGCGCCGGCGCCATCAGCCACGCCCGCATCGGCCGGGTCGTCTGGGCCGCCGACGACCCCAAGGGCGGCGCCGTGATCCACGGCCCGCGCCTGTTCGATCAGCCCACCTGCCACTGGCGCCCGGCCGCCGACTCGGGTCCTCTGGCGGAGGAGGCGTCGACGCTGCTCCGGTCCTTCTTCCGCTCACGGCGGGGAACGGCGGCGTCGGGCGCACGTTAGGACGCCGCGCCAAGCGGCGCCGTGGGAGGGACGACTGTCTTGATAAAGCTGGATCCGCCGCAATCCATCCTGTTCGCGGGCCTGGCGGCCCTGACCGTCATGACCGCCTGCGGCCCCGATCCGTCGCGCGCCCCGACCACCGGCGACGAGGTCAAGGAACGGGCCATCGAGGCCCAGACCGCGCGCAAACGCACAGGCGCGGAGGTTCAGGACCGCATCCTCAACAACGTCATCCACGCGGTCTATCTGTGCGACAACGGCGAGCGCCTGACCGTCGACTTCGACAATCCGCGCGAGATGGCCACCGTGCGCAACTCCTCTGGCGAGGCGGTCGACCTCTATCAACAGCGCGCCGCCGACGGCATCTGGTACCGCGCCTCGGGCGTGGAACTGCGCGGCAAGGGCGTCATGGCCACTTGGTCCGTCGAAGGCCGTCAGTCGACCGACTGCCGCGCGGTGGATTAGGCCGCCGCCCCCTCTTCGACCAAAAAGGCCCTGACGCTTTCCGCATCGACGCCCTTGGCCACGAAGGCCTGGCCGATCCCATGAGCCAAGATCAGGGTCAGCGCTCCGCCCTCGGCTTTCTTGTCGCCCGCCATCAGGGCAAGCAGGCGATCCGCGTCGAACGTGCCCGCCTGATCCAGCCGTGTCGGCAGGCCCGCCGCCGCGATCACGGCCTCGACCCGTCGGGCGTCGGCCTCCGCGCACAGGCCCTCGCGCGCGGAATAGCGGAAGGCCAGGCAGCACCCCAGGGCCACAGCCTCGCCGTGCGCCAACGCGGCCTCCTCGAAGCCCAGTTCCGCCTCCACCGCGTGGCCGAAGGTGTGGCCCAGGTTCAGCAGGGCGCGGCGGCCCGCCTCCTTCTCGTCTTCGCTGACGACGGCGCTCTTGATCTCGACCGAGCGCACCACGGCCCGCTCCAGCGCCGCCGGATCGCCGCGCGCGCCATCCGCGCCCTCGCCCGCCAGCCAATCGAAGAAGGCGGCGTCGCAGATCAGCCCGTGCTTAAGCACCTCGGCCCAGCCCGAGCGCAGTTGCTTGTCCGGCAGGGTCGCCAGCACGTCGATGTCGGCCAGGACCAGACGCGGCTGATGAAAGGCGCCGACCAGGTTCTTTCCCCTGGGCGTGTCGATCGCCGTCTTGCCCCCGACCGAGGAGTCCACCTGCGCCAGAAGGGTCGTCGGAACCTGAACGAAGTCGATGCCCCGCATGTAGAGCGCCGCCGCCAGCCCGGCCAGGTCGCCCACCACCCCGCCGCCCAGGGCCACGACCACGTCCTTGCGGTCCAGCCCGATCTCCAGCAGTCGATCCAGCACCCGCTCCAGCTGAGCAAAGGACTTGGACGCCTCGCCCGCCGGCACGGTGACCGTCTCGGTCCGCACCCCGGCCGCCTCCAGCGAAGCCGAAAGAGTGTGACCGTGGATCGCCACGACCGTCTCGTCGCTGACGATCACCGTCCGGCCCCGAGCCAGCGAGGCGATGCGTTCGCCCGCGCGCGCCAAGAGGCCGCGCCCCACCACCACATCATAGGGCCGGAAACCCTGGCCGCCCACGGGAAGGGTCTTCATGTCTTCGTCTCCGCGCGTCGCTTGCGCCGCCAATGCCGGCGCAGTTCGCGGTGGATGGCGTCCACCGCCTGACCGTGAGAGCCCTCGCCCACGTCCACCGTCAGGTCCGCCTCGCCGTAAAGCGGGTACCGCGTCTCGGCCAGGCCCGTCAGCACCTCCAGCGGATCGCGCCCGCGCAGCAGGGGCCGCGTATCGCGACGGGCCACCCGTTCCGCAATGACGCCCAGGTCGGCCCGCAGCCACACCGTGTCGGCCCGTTCGCGCAACAGCGCCCGCGTCTCGGCGTTCATCATCGCCCCGCCGCCCGTGGCCAGCACGATCGGCGGTCCTTCCAGAAGGCGGCGCATGACCCGCGCCTCGCCGGCCCTGAACTCGCCCTCGCCCATGCTGGCGAATATCTCGGCGATGGTCATTCCGGCCGCCGCCTCGATCTCGACGTCGCCGTCGGCGAAGGGCAGCTTCAGCCGGTTGGCCAACCGGCGCCCCACCGAGGATTTGCCCACTCCCATCAGCCCCACCAGCGCTATGGTGCGTCGCGGCGGCGGATTCGCGCGTCGTCTCATCCGGGCGTTCCGGCGAACAGACGTGGAAAGAAGGCGGCGCGGCGGGCGGACATGATCGACCAACCCTCTACACGATGCGCCGCCTCGCGCCATACGCCGCGGCGCCGGATCGTCCGATGACGCCCCAGATCGAGGCCTTTCTGGAGATGATGGCGGTGGAGCGCGACGCCTCGCCCCACACCCTGGCCGCCTACTCGCGCGATCTGGCCGACGCGGAGACGGCGACCGGCGGCCTGATGCACGCCGATGCCGAAGGGCTGGAAACCTGGTTCGCCGACCTGTCGCGTCGGGGCCTCTCGGCCGCCACCGCGGCGCGGCGCCGTTCGGCCGTACGTCAGTTCTATCGCTTCGCCCTGGCCGAGGGCTGGCGCGCCGACGATCCTTCTCGCCGCCTGGACGCGCCCAAGCAGGGGCGCGCCCTGCCCAAGGTGCTGTCTCGCGACGAGATCGACCGCCTGCTGCAGGCCGCCGCGCGCAAGGATGCGGCCGCCGGCCTGCGCCTGGTCGCCCTGGTGGAACTGGCCTACGCCTCGGGCTTGCGCGTGTCGGAGCTGCTGGCGCTGCGGGTCGAGGCCGTGCGGCGCGACCCGGCCTATCTGATCGTGCGCGGCAAGGGCGGCAAGGAACGCCTGGCCCCGCTCAACGGCGCGGCGCGCGAGGCGGTGAAGACCTGGCTGACCGCACGGGACGCGAAACGCAAACCCGAGGCGGCCGACAGCGTCTGGCTGTTCCCTTCGTCTGGCCGCTCAGGCCATCTGACGCCCCGCCGTTTCGCCCAGTTGCTGGACGAGGCCGCCCTGGCCGCCGGGCTGGATCCGGCGCGGGTCAGCCCCCACGTCCTGCGCCATGCCTTCGCCACCCATCTGCTGGAAGGCGGCGCCGACCTGCGCGTGGTCCAGACCCTGCTGGGCCACGCCGACATCGCCACGACCCAGATCTACACCCACGTCGCCACCGACCGGCTGACCCAGGTGGTCCAGCAGAACCACCCCTTGGCGCGGGACGACTGAACCCCCGCTTGCCCGGCGGCGTTGACGTCTCTAGGTTCCGCCGCCTTCCCTTGGGTCGCCCCGCGCCCCGCTGTTCCGGACGCCTTAGATGGCCACGCACTACCTCGACTTCGAAAAGCCCATCGCCGATCTGGAAGCCAAGATCGCGGAGCTGTCGGCCCTGTCCGAAAGCGCCGGCTCGTTCGACGCCGAGATCGCGGGCCTGCGCCGGAAGGCCGACCAGCTGCGCAAGAAGACCTACGCAGGCCTGGACCCCTGGATGAAGACCCAGGTCGCCCGCCACCCCCAGCGCCCGCACTTCGTCGACTACGTCCAGGGCCTGTTCACCGACTGGAACGAGCTGCACGGCGACCGCCAGTTCGGCGACGACCAAGCCATCCTGGGCGGCCTGGCCCGGTTCCGCGGCCGGCCGGTGGTGGTCATGGGCCACGAAAAGGGCCACGACACCGACACCCGGCTGCGCCACAACTTCGGCATGGCCCGGCCCGAGGGCTATCGCAAGGCCGTGCGCCTGATGGACATGGCCGAGCAGTTCGGCCTGCCCGTCCTGACCTTCGTGGACACCGCCGGCGCCTATCCGGGCCTGGGCGCCGAAGAGCGCGGCCAGGCCGAGGCCATCGCCCGCTCCACCGAGCGCGGCCTGACCCTCGGGGTCCCCTCCATCGCCACCATCACCGGCGAGGGCGGTTCGGGCGGCGCCATCGCCATCGCCGCCGCCAGCCGCGTGCTGATGCTGGAGCACTCCATCTATTCGGTCATCTCGCCCGAGGGCGCCGCCGGCATCCTGTGGCGCGACGGCGCGCGCGCCAAGGACGCCGCAATGGCCATGAAGATCACCGGCCCGGACCTGATCCAGCTGAAGATCGTCGATCGCCTGATCGAGGAACCTGTCGGCGGCGCCCACACCGAGCGCGCGGCCGCCATCGCCACGGTCGGCGACGTCCTGGCCGAGGAACTGAAGACTTTTGACGGCCTGACGCCCCAACAGATCAGGAAGGCCCGCGCCGACCGCTTCTACGCCATCGGCGCCCTGGCCTGACCGCCATCTTCACACGGCATTTGGGCGAACAGCGTTAACGCCCTGTCCACCCTGAATTGCGACCCTGTCGGAAGCTGACGGGGAATCGAACATGGTCCGCATCACGGGATCGAAACGGCGCGGCGACGCATGACCACGCTGGGCGATTCCCTGCGCGAGAGCGCGGTCTTCAATCTGGGCGGCGCGGTCACCATGATCGTCGATGATTCGCCGTTCTCTCTCACCCTGACGTCCAACGCCCTGGCCGGCTTCGGCATTCGCCCGGCCTTCACCGTCGGCAGCGGCGGAGAGGCCAAGCGCATCCTCCAGGAAAAGCCCGTCGATCTGCTGGTGGTCGATACCGACATGCCCGACATCGACGGGTTCGAGTTGGTGCGCTGGCTGCGTCGCTCGGGCCTGAACCAGAACGCCTTCTCTCCCATCATCATGACGGCCAGCCACATCCGGCGCGGACGCCTGAACCAGGCCCGCGACTGCGGCGCCAACTTTCTGGTCACCAAGCCCTTCAGCGCCGCCATGCTGCTGGAGCGAATCCTGTGGGTCGCGCGTGACAACCGCCCCTTCCTGGAGGTCGGCGACTACTTCGGTCCCGACCGGCGCTTCCGCGACGAGGAATGGGACGGCCCCGAACGCCGCGCCGACCGCATGGGCGCGACCAAAGCCTCCAACACCGTGGAGATCGCATGACCGTCATCACCCACGTCCAGCGCAAGTCGCGACTGGCCCAGATGGTCGACAAGCCCGGCGGGATCAGCGTCGGCGTGGCCCTGGCCCAGGCCAAGGCCAATCTCGACGGCCTCCAGGACCAGGCGATCGCGTTGATCGCCCAGAACATCGCCGCCCTGCTCACGCCGCCGACGCCGGGCCTGCCCGAGAAGATGCGCCTGGACATGGCCTACGCCTCCTCCAGCCAGATCATCGACGCGGCCAGCCCGTTCGCGATGGACGACCTGTGCATCGCCGCGCGGGGTCTGTGCGATCTGCTGGACGCCGCGCCGCGCGACGGCGGCTTCGACTGGCGCATCCCCACGGTCCACGCCCAGGCGATGAAGCTGTTGCTGGCCCTGCCCGGGGACGCGACCGAAGCCCGCCAGGCCATCGTCGACAATCTGCGCGAGGTTCTGCGGCGCAAGCTGGGCGCCGGTCAGGCGGGCTGATCCACCCGGCCCGCGCGGGTCTGCTTCTTCCAAAGCGCCGCGTATTCGCCGCCGACGCGGGCCACCAGTTCATGGTGGGCGCCCCGCTCGACGATGCGGCCGGCTTTCAGCACCAGGATCTGATCGGCGTCGGCCACGGTCGACAGCCGGTGCGCCACCACCAAGGTCGTGCGCCCGGCCCGCGCCTTTCTCAGCGTCTTCTGGATCGCGGCCTCGGTGCGGCTGTCCAGCGCGCTGGTCGCC
>NZ_DLMO01000177.1 GCF_002479325.1 Brevundimonas sp. UBA7534 | reverse complement strand
CCGCCATGGCGCACGTCGGCTGGCGCGATGCGGCTGAAGCCAGGGTCAAGGCTGCTGGCGCCATCATCATCGGCGGCGCAGTCGAGCGTCTGCCCAACACCCTGTTCATGGCGGTCGAGGGCTGGGACAGCCCTCAACAGTTGATCACCCTGGATCTGGCGGGGGTCATGGTGTCGGCGGGCTCGGCCTGCTCGTCAGGCAAGGTGAAGCCATCCAAGACCATCAGCGCCATGGGGCTGAACGCCCTGGCGACCGGGGGCGTGCGCGTCTCCGGCGGCTGGGGCACGACCGAGGGCGACTGGGCTCGGTTCGCCGACGCCTGGGTCGCCGCGTATGACAAGCACAAGGCACGCGCCGCCGCGCGCGTGAGAGAGGTCGCCTGATGGCCGCCGTCAAGGAAACCGTCGACGCCGTCGCCGAGCTGGAGCGCTACAAGTACGGCTTCACCTCCGACGTCGAGCAGGAGTTCGCGCCCAAGGGCCTGAACGCCGACATCGTGCGCTTCATCTCCGAGAAGAAGGGCGAGCCCCAGTGGATGCTGGAATGGCGGCTGGCCGCCTATGAGCGCTGGCAGGCGATGGAGGAGCCGACCTGGGCGGCGGTGAAATATGCGCCGGTCGATTATCAGGACCTGTTTTACTACGCCGCGCCCAAGAAGAAGGAGGGGCCGAAAAGCCTCGACGAGGTCGATCCCGAACTGCTGGCGGTCTATGAAAAGCTGGGCATCCCGCTCAAGGAGCAGGAGGTGCTGGCGGGGGTGCAGGGTGCACCGCGCGTAGCCGTGGACGCCGTGTTCGACAGCGTGTCGGTGGTCACGACCTTCAAGGAGGAACTGGCCAAGGCGGGCGTGATCTTCATGCCGATTTCCGAGGCCTTGCGCGAATATCCTGATCTGGTGCGGCAATATCTGGGGTCGGTGGTGCCGGTCTCGGACAACTATTTCGCGGCGCTGAACAGCGCGGTCTTTTCGGACGGGTCGTTCGTTTACATCCCGCCGGGCGTGCGCTGCCCGATGGAGCTGTCGACCTATTTCCGCATCAACGCCTCGCAGACGGGGCAGTTCGAGCGCACCCTGATCATCGCCGACAAGGGCTCTTACGTCTCCTATCTGGAGGGCTGCACGGCGCCGATGCGCGACGAGAACCAGCTGCACGCGGCGGTGGTCGAGATCGTGGCGCTGGACGACGCCGAGGTGAAATATTCGACGGTCCAGAACTGGTACCCTGGCGACGCGGAAGGGCGCGGCGGCATCTACAACTTCGTCACCAAGCGCGCCGACTGCCGGGGCGACCGGTCCAAGGTGTCGTGGACGCAGGTGGAGACGGGGTCGGCCGTCACCTGGAAATATCCGTCCTGCATCCTGAAGGGCGAGGAAAGTTCGGGCGAGTTCTATTCCATCGCCATCACCAACGGACATCAGCAGGCCGACACCGGCACCAAGATGATCCACCTGGGCAAGAATTCGAAGTCGCGGATCATCGCCAAGGCGGTGTCGGCGGGCAAATCGGATTCGACCTATCGCGGCCTGGTGTCGGTGCATCCCAAGGCGACGGGCGTGCGCAACTTCACCCAATGCGACAGTCTGCTGATCGGCAAGGACTGCGGCTCGCACACCATCCCCTACATCGAGGCCCGCAACGGCTCGGCCCAGCTGGAGCACGAGGCGACGACCACGCGCCTGTCGGACGACCAGCTGTTCTACGCCCAGCAGCGCGGGTTGTCGGAGGAGGAGGCGGTGGCCCTGCTGGTCAACGGCTTCGTCCGCGATGTGCTGCAGGAGCTGCCGATGGAATTCGCCGTCGAGGCGCAGAAGCTGGTGGCGATCAGCCTTGAAGGGAGCGTGGGATGACCAGCTTTCACCAACGCTTTTTCAATCGTCGGCTAACTGGCTTTTACCCCAAGGGACCCAAGGCGCGTCGTCTTGGCCTTATCGGCCTCGGCGTTTTCCTCGCTCTTGGCGCAACTAGCCTAGTCTTGCTTTTCAATGGGCAGAAGACCTTCGGCCAGATCGTCCTTGGTGCGTTGGCCATTTTGATCATCGCCTACAACGGCTTTGTGTCCACTCGCTCGGACCTGTGAGAACTATGCTTTCCATCTCCAACCTCCACGTTTCCGTCGCCGACAAGCCGATCCTCAAGGGGCTGACGCTCGACGTTCCCGCCGGCGAGGTGCACGCCATCATGGGGCCGAACGGGGCGGGCAAGTCGACGCTGGGTTACGCCCTGTCGGGGCGGCCGGGCTATGAAGCGACCGAAGGGTCCGTCGAATGGAATGGCGCGGACCTGCTGGACCTGGACCCGGCCGAGCGCGCGGCCAAGGGCGTGTTCCTGTCGTTCCAGTATCCGATCGAGATTCCGGGCGTGCCGGCCCTGACCTTCGTGCGGACGGCGCTGAACGCGCAGAAGCGCGCGCGCGGCGAGGCCGAGGTGTCGGCGCCCGAGTTCCTGAGGCTGGTCAAGGCGGCGTCCAAGGCGCTGAAGATGGACTTCGACATGCTGAAGCGGCCGCTGAACGTCGGCTTCTCCGGCGGCGAGAAGAAGCGGATGGAGATCCTGCAGATGGCGCTGCTGGAGCCGTCGCTGCTGATCCTGGACGAAACGGATTCGGGGCTCGACATCGACGCCCTGCGCATCGTCGCCGACGGGGTCAACGCCCTGCGGTCGCCCGAGCGGTCGATGTTGGTCATCACCCACTATCAGCGCCTGCTGGACTACATCAAACCGGACCGGGTGCACGTCCTGGCGGCGGGCCGGATCGTGGCGTCGGGCGGGCCGGAACTGGCGTTGCAGCTGGAGGCGGAAGGCTATGACAAATACCTTCCGGCGGCGGCGTGAGCGCGCTGTTCGACATCGATCTGGCCGACGCCTCGACCTTTCCGTCGCGGCGGACGGAGGCGTGGAAATACAGTGACCTGAAGCGCTATCTTCGCGAAGCGCCGCAGCCGTCGCCGACGGCCGCGATCGGCGCGCCGGGGCCGTTCTACGACCTGGGAGGAGAGGCGATCGTCTTCGCTAACGGGCGCGCCGTGGGCGTGACCGACTTCATCGCCTCGGGCGACCAGACGCTGCGGCTGCGCTATATCTCCGACGCGGTCGGCACGGGGCATACGGCGAGCGCCCGGGTCTCGGCGCGGGCTGGGGCCAGGCTGCTGCTACTGGAGACGCACGAGGGCGCGGGCTCGGCCTATGTGGCGCACAATCGGCTGGAACTCGACGTGGCGGCCGGGGCGGAGGTGACGCGCGTCGTCTTGGTCGAGGAGCCGGAAGACGCGCTGTCGATCGCCCAGGCTCAGGTCAGGGTCGAGGCGGGCGGGGTGTTTCGTCAGACCGTGATCGCCACCGGCGCCAGGCTGCAACGGGTGGAGACGCGAATCGAGCATCACGCGCGCGGCGCCCATGTGCAGGCGGACGGGCTCTATCTGCTGAACGGCGCGCGCCAGGCGGACCTGACCAGCGTGGTGCGTCACCTGGACCGGGACGGGACCACCAGCCAACTGATCAAGGGCGTGGCGCGCGACACGGCGCGCGGCGTCTTCCAGGGCAAGATCGTGGTCGAGCGGGGCGCGGACGGAACCGACGCGCGCATGGGCCACCACGCCCTGATCGCCAGCGAGCGGGCCGAGATCGACGCCAAGCCGGAACTGATCATCTACGCCGACGACGTGCAGTGCGCCCACGGCAATACTGTGGGCGCGCTGGACGAGAGCGCCCTGTTCTACATGCAGCAGCGCGGCATTCCGGCCGACGAGGCGCGCGCGCTGCTGACCCAGGCCTTCCTGATCGAGGTCGTCGACCGGATCGAGCACGAGGGCGCGCGAGAGGTGGTGCGGGAATGGCTGACGGCGCGCCTGTAATGACGTTCGATCCCTACGCCGTGCGGGCGCAGTTCCCGATCCTGTCGCGGCAGGTGAACGGCAAGCCGCTGGTCTATCTGGACAACGCCGCCTCGGCCCAGAAGCCGCGCGCGGTGATCGACGCCCTGGTCGCGACGATGGAGGGCGGCTACGCCAACGTCCACCGGGGCCTGCACACCCTGTCGAACGAGACGACCGAAGCCTTCGAGAAGGCGCGCGAGGTGGTCGCCCGCTTCCTGAACGCCGAGACGACCGAGCAGGTCGTCTGGACCAAGGGCGGGACGGAGGCGATCAATCTGGTGGCCAACGGGCTGGGGCTGTCCATCCAGCCCGGCGACGAGATCGTCGTCTCGGAGATGGAGCATCACTCCAACATCGTGCCTTGGCACCTGCTGCGCGAGCGGCGCGGGGCGGTGATCAGGTGGATCCCGGTTCTGGACGACGGCTCGCTGGACATGGCGGCCTATGCCGACCTGCTGGGGCCCAAGACGCGGATGGTCGCCGTAACCCACATGTCCAATGTACTGGGGACCATCAATCCGGTCGCAGAGATCACGAGACTGGCCCGTGCCGCCGGGGCGCAGGTGCTGATCGACGGATGCCAGGGTGCGGTCCATGCGACGCCGGACGTGCAGGCCATCGGCTGCGACTTCTACGTCCTGACGGGCCACAAGCTGTTCGGGCCGACCGGCATCGGCGCCCTGTACGGCAAGGCCGAGGCGCTGGAGGCCCTGCCGCCCTATCAGGGGGGCGGGGAGATGATCGGCGTGGTCGAAAAGGACCGCATCACCTACGCCGCGCCGCCGCATAGGTTCGAGGCGGGCACGCCGCCGATCCTGGAGGCCATCGGCCTGGGCGTCGCGCTGGAGTGGCTGGCGCAGTACGACCGGGCGGCGGTGCAGGCGCACGAGCACGCCCTGTATCAGCGCGCGGCCGACCGGCTGGCGGACCAGGATTGGCTGCGGATACTTGGCCAGGCCGAGGGCAAGGGCGCCATCCTGACCTTCGCCGTCGACGGCGCGCACGCCCATGACGTGGCCCAGATCATGGATCGCTACGGCGTCGCGGTTCGGGCGGGCACGCACTGCGCCGAGCCGTTGGCCAAAAGAATGGGCGTGACGTCGAGCACGCGCGCCTCCTTCGCCCTATATAACACCGTGGAGGACGCCGACGCCTTCGTGGACGCGCTGATAAAGGCGCGGAACTTCTTTGTGTAACGCCCCATGACCGACGACGCGATTCAGGACAATGACGCCTTCAAGGCCGCCTGGGACGAACCCCAGAAGAGCGCCCTGCCGCAGGCCGAGCTGGACACGCTGACCGAAGACCTGATCGAGGCGCTGAAGACGGTCTATGACCCGGAAATCCCGGTCGACATCTATGAGCTGGGGCTGATCTACCGCGTGGATGTCAGCGACGATCGCGACGTGGTGGTGGACATGACCCTGACCGCGCCGGGCTGCCCGGTGGCGGGCGAGATGCCAGGATGGGTCGAGACGGCGGTGGAGAAGGTGCCGGGCGTGCGCAGCGCCAAGGCCAATCTGGTGTTCGACCCGCCGTGGGACGCCTCCAAGATGAGCGACGAGGCCAAGCTGGCCCTCAACATGTTCTGATGGACAGGTTCCGACCATGACCGATCTGCAGACAACTTCCCGTCCGCGCCGCCCGCGCCCCAAGGCCGTCAGCCTGACCGACGCCGCCGCCGAGCGCGTGCGCGAAATCCTGGACAACGCCGAGAACGACCACATCGGTCTGCGGATCGGGGTCAAGAACGGGGGCTGCGCGGGGCAGGAATACACCTTCGCCTATGCCGAAGAGATCCAGCCGCTGGACGAGGTGGTCGAGGACAAGGGCGTCACCATCCTGATCGAGCCCAAGGCGGTCCTGT
>NZ_DLMO01000001.1:21230-25637 GCF_002479325.1 Brevundimonas sp. UBA7534 | reverse complement strand
GGACTCTCGTTATGGCTGGATGAGAAACGGGGGTCACGTCACGATGCTCATGGGGCTTCTGTAGCGGACGGTCAGATAGACCTTGTTGTCCGGATCCCAGACGTACACCTCCGAAACATCGCGAGGGTCGCGGCGGACAGTGAAGGTCTTGCTTGGCGTCTTCGCATGTCGCTGACGCAGGGCGACCAAGCCGTCGGAATCGTAGTGGAAGAGATCCCACTGAACACCATAGCTTTGTAGCGTCCGCTCGGTCTTCGGCATCAGTTCCTTGCGCCAGAAATCGAGATTGTCGACTTCGTCAGGCAGCTTGTTGATCTGCCTGGTCCCTTCGAAGAAGTACGAGCGCCATTTCTCCAGCGGGGTCATGCCGAGCGTGGAATGCTTGGTGTTGATGTGTTCCTTGATGACGCTGAGGAGGTAGAGTTCAAGCTCCCCAAGCGTGAGGCTGGCGGACTTCCTCGGGTCGGGAAGCTTTGCGCGCTCGCGAATATTCGATCCGGTCGCGCCAGGGAGGTGCTTCACGCTGAACGCTAGCTTGCCAAAGTAGCGTTCGATGTGGGGGCCATATCGAGGCGTCTTGACCTTCCGGTTCATCAGCTCCCCGTCCACGTTGGCCATGAACTGTCGAAGCATGGAGCCCCTGAACTCCTTGGCATTGTCCGCATGGATCATCTTAGGGAAGCCCCAAACGGGCCACTCCATCTCCACGCCCAGGTCGGCGAGCCATCGTTCTTTGCGTGTGATCGAATGGAAAATCGCGAGACCGGCGCTGGAGGCGCCGGTAGGATCCAGAGAGAGATAGTAGCCGATGGGCATGAAGCTGAATGTGTCGATCACCATCGTCAGCCGAGGTCGGCCGATGGGGAGGCGATCAACGCTGTCCACCACTTCGAGATCGTAATCCCAATAATCGATCTGGACTGAACTGAGCGGCGCCTCAGCGAAAGGATAGCTGCCCATCAGGCGCTTCTTAGCGTCGTGCGATGCCCGCTTGCCCTGGCGCGCCTCGATGACCTCGATCGGGTCTAGCGCCGCGATGCGAGCGTAGAAGGTGGCGAGAACCGGAGGGCGTAAACCGGCCTTTGCGAATTCGATTTCGAGGTGTTCCTTGTACACCGTCATAGGGGCGGGCTGATTTTTGACCAGGTAATGCTTCCTGATGATGGCATCGAGGAGGGCGTCTCGCTCGGCGCTCATACGCCGCTGTCCGCGCGCGCCTTGCCCGCCCTTGGGAAGCAAGCTCATGACCGAGCCGGTGTAGCCTTTCACACGGCGATAGACGGTCGCTCGATCAACCCCGAGCACCTTGCCGGCTTCGATTATGAAGTCCGACTTTTCACCACGCGAGATGGCGCCGGTGAGAAGGGGTTTGAGGACTTCCCACCAACGGTAAGCTTCCTCGGTCTCTTTAGCGCTATAGTCGTCCAGAGTGCGGATCGGTGCGCTTACGCTTCGTGGATCGTCGATGTCCTTACGCCCGACGAGGCGATGTTCCTCGCTCTCGAAGCGGACCAGATAACTGTCCAGGTCGAGTACGCGAACGATAGTGGCAGGGCGCTTGCCGATCGTGACATTGACGCCGGCGTCTAACCTAAGTCCCTTCAAGCAATGCTCCGATTTTCGCATTCACCCACCACGTCAGAGGCGTATCGTCGGTGAGAGGCTTGTTGAGGTCGCCAATCAGAAGCTCCGCACCCAGCATGTAATAGAGGGCTTCCATAACGACGCCGCGAATGGCCCCTTCCTCCTCCAGCCGGAAACGGATGTCGCCTAGTCGGTGCGTCCCCTTGGCGAGGACAATCGCCTGCACCCGACGCACCATTTCCTGATCTACGCTGCCTCGCAGGGTCGGGGCGATCAGCTCGGCGTTCACCTGACGCTGTGTGCGAATGGTGCGTTCGGTCACCACGCGGTAGCCGACATCTCTCTCGGCGAAATACCGGCGAGCGGCGCGGTACTTCGGCGCCAGTGTTCCATACCCCGAGCGTAGGATCGCCAGCGGTTTCACCTCGAAGACCACGCGTCGAAAGCCGTGAGGCCAAGGCGAGCGTGTCTGCCAGACCGCCATGATGTCGGGCGTATAGGTACGCGCCTGGCCATCGACCGTAAGACTGATCGTCATCGGCTGAGTGACCACGTCGCGGATGTGGCCGTCCACCTCCAGCGACATCAGGAAATCGCGTTCCAGTTTGGACTCGTAAAGAAGCGGTCCGCTCGGATAGCGCGAGGGCATCTGCCCTGTCACTGAGCGGCGGCCCGGCGGAATGCGTCGGCGCTTATGCACTTCGGTATCTTGTCGCATTATTTGCCAAAGTCCTAGATTTTGTCGCAGTTTTTGGTGGATGAAATCGGAGCTTTGGGCACCGCTAACGGGTCATTTCAGGCTTGGTTTGTCGCACCGGGTGCCGGAACTCACACCTGGGCCGCCGCCTCGACCTCGACATCCCACGCCCCGGCCGCCGGCGAATGGCGCCAACGGACGCCGGGCGTCGCCAGCCGGCGGTTTCGGGTCTGCTGGTCCGCGTCATCGCTTTCGGTCAGGCCGTAGACATAGAGGTCGAGCGACCGCCGCTGGCCGAGGTCGCGAGTCCAAAACAGGCCGGCGAACTGCAGGTTGGAACTCTCTCGATCCCACGCGATCCGATTGTCCTCGATGGCGGCCCTGTCGTCCGGCAACCGCACCTGCGGCATGACCCAGAAGGCCGTCAGCGCGCCGTCGGCCAGGGGCGTGTCGAAACGGGCGCCGGTATAGGCGTTGGTGGTGTTGCGAAAATTCTGGCGAGAAACGAAACGCTTGGAACCCAGATCCATGGTGAAGCGGCCGAGTTTCAGTGTCCGCTCACGTCGCGCGCCGAGACGGATCTTGGCGTAGGCCTGAACCAACTCCAGCGCATTGACCTCGCCAACGCCGACCGACGACAGCGGACCTTGCCCGAACGCCCGCGAATCGAACACCTCGCCCGAACGTCACGTGACCCACATCCCGCTCGACGGCCAGCGTCAGCCGCGTCGTCAGGACGGCGTCGCTTGGCTCCGCCATCGGACAAAACTGGCCTGACAGCGTCTCTCCCCGCGCGCGCGCCGATCCGGAGACGCGCCAGCTATCCTGGGCGTCCGTGGGTTGCCCGGCGGCGGCGATCGCACCGCTCATGAGGAGGCCCATCAGCACCGGACAAGCGTTCCCGTGGTTGGCGCGGGCCTCTTGATGTCTCCCATCGTCGTTTCCTGCTGCGTTTTGTCGCAACAGGCCGGGCCAAGCTTAAGCCAGCCTTAAGGTGATTGCGACGGCATCCGCCGCCCAAACCAGCGGTCCACGCGATCGGCGTAGGCGGACCAGGCTGGCCCGAAGAGGGCCGTCAGGTGTCGTTCCTCGCGCCGGATGGCGAGGCGGTCGGTGGCGAAGGCGGCGACGGGGGCGGCCACGAAGAACCAGGCGTTGTCGAACAGGCCGCCGAGGCCGAGCAGCAGCAGGCCGTTGGCGAGATAGATCGGGTTGCGGCTCCAGGCGAACGGACCGGTCGTGACCAGAGCGGTCGCCGCCCGGTGCGGCAGGATGTTGGCGCGCCACCGCCGCATCACCAGCATGGCCCAGAGGTCCAAACCAAGGGCGAGCCCGACCAGGAGGCCGCCAGCGGCGAAGGCGCCGGGGAAGAGAGCGGGCGGGGACCACAGACGCGCCGTGATGAGCGCGACAAGGACGGCGCCGCCCGTGATGAGCGGCGGCCAGGGCCAGCGGTTCGGCGCCTGCGGGCTCACCCCCCGGCCAGCTTGAGAACGCCGCGCAGCAGATAGGCGACGATGCCCAGGACGCCCACGCCCAGCGCCCAGAGCGCGACGAACCAGAGGCCCTGCCGGAGCCCGTTTGTGGAGCCGCGACGCATCAGTGGTAACCGTCGTCGCCGACCTTGCCGCGGAACACCCAGTAGGCGTAGGCGGTGTAGGCTAGGATGATCGGGATCAGGATCAGGGCGCCGACCAGCATGAACAGCTGGCTGGAGGCGGGAGCTGCGGCCTGCCAGAGGGTGATCTCGTCGGGTACGGCGTAAGGGAAGACGCTGACGCCCAGCCCGGCGAAGGTCACCGCGAACAGGCCCAGCGACAGCAGGAAGGGCCAGACCTCACGCTTCTGACGCATGGTCCAGAAGAAGGCGGCCGCGACGATCAGGACGAGCAACGGCACCTGGGCCGTCAGAAGCACGCCGGGCCAGTCGAACCACCGGCGGGCGTATTCGCCGTCGAGGAACGGGGTGGCCAGGCTGACCGCGCCGATCATCAGCAGGGTCGCCGGACCCAGTTTCCAGGCCTGCGAGCGCGCGTGGGTCTGGAGCGCGCCTTCCGTCTTCATGTTCAGCCAGGTGGCGCCCAATAGGGCGTAGCCGACGACGACGGCGGCGCCGGTCAGCAGGC
>NZ_DLMO01000001.1:20601-21101 GCF_002479325.1 Brevundimonas sp. UBA7534 | reverse complement strand
GGCGGCGCCGGTCAGCAGGCTGAAGGGGCTGAGCCAGTCCCACGAGCCGCCGCCGTAGGCGCGACCGGACACCTCGACCCCTTGCAGAATGGCCCCGAGGGTCACGCCCTGGGAGAAGGCGGCCAGCAGGGAGCCGCCAAAGAAAGCGACATCCCAGATGGGCTTGGCCCGCACCGTCCGCCAGCGATATTCGAAGGCGACGCCCCGGAAGACCAGCCCCAGAAGCATGGCGATGATCGGCGTGTAGACCGCCGGCATCAACACGGCGTAAGCGAGCGGGAAGGCGGCGAACAGACCGCCGCCGCCCAGGATCAGCCAGGTTTCGTTGCCGTCCCACACCGGGGCGATCGAGTTCATCGCCTTGTCGCGCTGATCGCCGGCCTTCAGTGTCGGGAACAGGATGCCGACGCCCAGGTCGAACCCGTCCATGACGATATAGGCGAAGACGGCGAAGGCCAGCAGGCCGGCCCAGACCAGGGTCAGATCAACGCTCATGATCG
>NZ_DLMO01000001.1:7855-20460 GCF_002479325.1 Brevundimonas sp. UBA7534 | reverse complement strand
AGATGGGGCGGTCCGGGTCGATGGCGGGGGCGGGGGTGATGCCCGCCGTGCGGATCGGGGTTTCCGCCACGCCCGGCTCGTCCCGGTGCGGCGCATGGCTCATCAGACGCAGGATGTAGAAGACCCCGGCGCCGAAGACGGTGAAATAGACCACGGCGAAGGCGGCCAGGGAGGTTGCGACGGCGGGCGCCGCCAGGGGCGCAGCGCTGTCGGCGGTGCGCAGCAGCCCATAGACGGTCCAGGGCTGGCGGCCGACCTCGGTGGTGATCCAGCCCGCCAGCACGGCGACGAAGCCCATCGGTCCCATGATCAGGGCGAAGCGGTGCAGCCAGGGGGCGTCGTAAAGGCGTTTGCGCAGCCGGGCGTACAGCCCCCACAGCCCCAGCATCAGCATGGCCATGCCGAGGCCAACCATGACGCGGAAGGACCAGAAGACGATCTCCACCGGCGGCCAGTCTGCACGATCGATGGTGTCCAGACCCGCCAGGGGCGCGTTCGGATCGTGCTTCAGGATCAGGGACGACAGCTTGGGGATCTCGACCGCGCCGTGGACGGTGGCCGCCTCTCGGTCAGGAATGCCGAACAGGATCAGCGGCGCCCCGTCCGGGTGGCTTTCGAAATGGCCTTCCATCGCCATGACCTTGGCGGGCTGATGCTCCAGGGTGTTCAGCCCGTGCATGTCGCCGATGAAAATCTGGACCGGGGCGGCGACCAGGATCATGCCCATGGCCATGGCGAACATCTTACGCGCCCCCTTGTTGGTCCGCTCCTTCATCAGGTGCCAGGCCCCGACCGCGCCGACCACGAGGCCGGTGGTCAGATAGGCCGCCAGCAGCATGTGGGCGAGGCGATAGGGGAAGGAGGGATTGAAGACGATCTTGAACCAGTCGGCCGGTACGAACTGGCCGACCTCGTTGATGGCGTAGCCTTGCGGCGTCTGCATCCAGCTGTTCACCGACAGGATCCAGAAGGCCGAGGCGAAGGTGCCGATTGCGACCATCAGGGTGGCCAGGAAGTGCAGTTTCTTGCCCACGCGGTTCAGGCCGAAGAGCATCACGCCCAGGAAACCCGCCTCCAGGAAGAAGGCGCTGAGCACCTCATAGGCCATCAGGGGGCCGATGACCGGACCGGCCTTGTCGGAAAAGACCGACCAATTGGTGCCGAACTGGTAGGACATGACCAGGCCCGAGACGACGCCCATGCCGAAGGCGACGGCGAAGATCTTCAGCCAATATTTGAACAGGTTCAGATAGAGGTCTCGCCCCGTCTTCAGCCACAGGGCCTCCAGCACGGCCAGATAGCTGGCGAGGCCAATGGAGAAGGCCGGGAAGACGATGTGGAAGGCGACGGTGAAGGCGAACTGCATCCGCGCCAGGATCAGGGCGTCAAGTTCCATGGTGTGGTCTCACCCGATCAGGCCGAGCGCGCCGGCGCTGCGGTAAAGCATATAGAAGGCGACGACGAAGATCAGCCCGGCGAAGACGGTGTTCAAGACGCCTTTTTGTCCCGACAGCGCCTTGGCCAACCGCGCGCCGACGAGGCCCCCCAAAACGCCGCCGCCGATGAACACCGCCGCCAGGGGCCAGTCGACCCAGCCGTCCAGAGCGTAGTTGAAGGCCGTGGTCAGGCCGAAGGCGGTGACGCCGACAAGCGATGAGCCAACCGCATAATAGATCGGCATCCGGGTCGAGAACATCAGGCTGGGCACGATCAGGAAGCCGCCGCCGATGCCGAAGAAGCCCGACATCACGCCCGTGGCCAGGCCCGTGCCGACGAGCTTGGGTGCATTGCGGCGATCAAGCTGGACGTTCGGGTCACCGCCGGCGGAGCGGCCCCGCAACATCAGCACCCCGACGACAAGCATCAGGACGGCGAAAAGGGCCAGCAGCTTCTGACCGTCCACGGCCTTGCCCAGGCTCGAACCCAGAAAGGCTCCGAGCACCCCAGCGACCGCGAACAGACTGGCGATTTTCCATTTCACCGTGCCGTGGCGGGCATGATTGATCACATTGGCGAAGGCGTTGGCGGCCACGGCGAAGGCGCTGGTGCCGATCGCCAGATGCGGCTCCTTGACCCCGACCAGATAGACGATCAGCGGCACGGCCAGGATGGACCCGCCGCCGCCGACCAGGCCCAGGGTGAAGCCGACGAGCGAGCCGGCGCCGGCGCCGAGGCCGTACTGCAGCGGAGACAGGTCCATGATCAGGCTCAGGCGACAGCAGGGCGAAGCTGGGGGGCGGGTTCGATGTGGTGGGGGCCGGCCAGCCATTCGCGACCGCGCAACATCCCAAGCCAGTAGATTTCGGGCAGGGCCTGGGCCTTCAGATGCCAGGCCAGACGGGTCGGCTTGGTCCCGTCGAGCATCCATTTCGGGAAGCTGGGCAGGAGCTTGCCGCCATAGCCGAACTCGGCCAGCACGATCTTGCCGCGCTCGACCGTGAGCGGACATGAGCCATAGCCGTCATAGACCGCCCGCATCGGCTGGCCGTCCAGCAGCGACAGGATGTTCTCGGCCACCACGGGCGCCTGTTTGCGGGCGGCCGCAGCAGTCTTGGCGTTGGGCGCCGAACAGGCGTCGCCCAGACCGAAGACGTTTTCGAACCGCTTGTGGCGCAAGGTGGCGTCATCCACCTCGATCCAGCCGCTTTCGGCGGCCAGCGGACTTTCGCGAATGACGTCCGGCGCGGTCTGCGGCGGGCAGACGTGCAGGAAGTCGAACTCGCGCCGAACCTGACTGACTTCGCCTTCCGCGTTCGTCACGGCGAAGGTCGCCGTCCTGGCAGGACCATCCACCGCGACCAGTTTCGATCCGAAGTTCAGGTCGATGCGGTATTTGCGAACATATTCCATCAGGGCCGGGACGTAGTCCTTGACCCCGAACAGCACGGGCCCGGCGTTGTGGAATTCGATCTCGATGTCGTTTCGGCCGTGGTCGCGCCAGTGATCGGCCGACAGATACATGGCCTTCTGCGGGGCGCCGGCGCATTTGATCGGCATGGGCGGCTGGGTGAAGATCGCCCGGCCGCTCTTCATCGCCTGCACCAGCTTCCAGGTGTAGGGCGCCGTCTCATAGCCGTAGTTGGAAGTGACGTTGTTGCGCCCGAGCGTTTCCGCCAGGCCCGGGATGGCGCCCCAGTCCAGCTTCAGTCCCGGCGCCGCGACCAGCATGCGATAGCCGATCCAGCGGCCGTCGGTCAGTTCGACGCGATCGTGGATGGGGTCGAAAGCCGCGACCGAACCCCGCACCCACTGGGCGCCTCGGGGGATCAGGTCCTCGGTGCGGCGCCGGGTCCGCTCGGGCGTGAAGACGCCGGCGCCGACCATGGTCCAGCCAGGCTGATAGTAGTGATGCTCGGACGGCTCGACGATGCGGACGTCGAGACCCGGGCGACGGCGCAGGAGGCTGGCGGCTGTGGCGATGCCGGCGGATCCGCCGCCGACGATCAGGACATCGCAGGACTCCAAGGGGGCGTACTGGGCGCTCATGATGCGGCTCCTTCAAGACGGGGACGCAGGGCGCCGAGGTCGTAGCCGGCGCTCTTGGCGCGGGCGATCAGATTTTCAGGAGTTTGTGCGCCGGCGTTCGCCAGCGCCCACAGGGTGGTCGTGCGCGTACCGGTGCGGCAGAAGCCGAACACAGGCTGGGGCAGGTTGGCCAGAGCCTCGCGGAAGTCCGCCACGTCCTGGTCGGAGATGGCGCCGCCGACCACGGGGACATGGGCGAAAGCCAGTCCCGCAGCCTCGGCGGCCTGGCGCAGATCTTCGGCGCTGGGCTGGCCGGGCTCTTCGCCGTCGGGTCGGTTGGAGATCACCGACCGGAAACCCTGGGCCGCGATGGCGGGCAGGTCTTCCGGGGCGATCTGGGGCGAGGCGGACAGGGCCTCGTCCAGGGGGCGGATATCCATGGCTTTGTCTCCCTAGGGTCTTTTCTGGTTCAGGCGTTTCGGTCGAGCGTCAGGCGGAACAGCGCCATGCCGGCTACGAGGGCGCCCACGAAGACGAAGGCCTGCCAGGCGCCGGTCGTCAGGGCCGCCAGCGCGGGGCCGGGGCACAGACCGACCAGGCCCCAGCCCAGGCCGAACAGGACGGCCCCGCCGACCAAGGGGGTGTCGATGTTGCGGCTCTCAGGCACATGGAAGGTGTCAGCCGCGACCGGAGCCTCCATGCGCCGGCGGATCAGATAGGCGATGGCGGAGGGGATCAGCGCCCCGCCCATAACGAAGGCCAGCGAGGGGTCCCAGGCGCCCGTCACATCCAGGAAGGCCAGGACGCGGGCCGGGTTGATCATGTCGGACACCACCATGCCGGCGCCGAACAGCAGGCCGCACAGGACTGCGACGATCAGCCGGTTCACGCCAGGCCTCCCAACAGGTGTCGGGTGATGAAGACGGTGAGCGCCGCGACCGCCATGAAGACGCCGGTGGCCACGATGGAGCGGGGCGACAGGCGGGCCAGGCCGCAGACGCCGTGGCCGCTGGTGCAGCCCGAGCCCCAGCGGGTGCCGAAGCCGACGATCAGGCCGCCGAGCACCAGCAGCCAGACCTCCGAAGTGATCTGCACCTCGGGCCTGCGGATCAGCGCCGAGGCCAGGGCCGCGCCGCCCAGCAGGCCGGCGATGAAAAGCAGGCCCAGAATGCGCGGCGCGCCTTTTGACAGGCCGGTCGCTGCGGCGGTCAGGCCGGAAATCCCGGCCACGCGCCCGTTGAGCAGCAGATAGAGGCCAGCCGACAGGCCGACCAGCAGACCGCCGGCCAGCGGCCAGATGAAGGGGAGGGGCTCAAGCATCGGGGGCTCGTCTCACAGCGCGTTGAGCGGGACCTTGAGGTAGCGCACCCCATTGTCCTCGGGCTCGGGCGGGCGGCCGCCGTTCATGTTCACCTGAACCGACGGCAGGATCAGCTTGGGCATGGGAAGGGTGGCGTCGCGCTGGGTGCGCATGGCCACGAACTCGTCCTCGCTGACGTCGTCGCGGATATGAATATTGCCGGTGCGTTGGGCGCCGATGGTGGTCTCCCAGGCGAACTCGGTCCGGCCCGGGGGCGCCTTGTAATCGTGACACAGGAAGACCCGCGCCTCGTCCGGCAGGGAGGTCAGGCGATGGATCGAGCGATACAGGGTCCGGGCGTCGCCGCCAGGGAAGTCGCAGCGCGCCGTGCCGTAGTCGGGCATGAACATGGTGTCGCCGGGGAAGACGGCGTCGCCGATGACATAGGCCAGACAGGCCGGGGTGTGGCCGGGCACATGCAGGACCGTGGCCTTCAACCCGCCGATCTCGAACCGGTCGCCGTCGTTGAACAGATGGTCGAACTGGCTGCCGTCGCGGCGGAAGTCGGTTCCTTCGTTGAAGATCTTGCCGAAGACCGCCTGGACGGTGAGGATCTCATGGCCGATGGCGAGCTGACCGCCGAGCTTTTCCTGAAGATAGGGCGCCGCCGACAGGTGATCGGCATGGGCGTGCGTCTCGAGCAGCCACTGAACCGTGAGACCTTCGGATTTTACGTAATCAATGAGCGCATCGGCCGAAGCGTGCGTGGTGCGGCCCGAAGCCGGATCGTAGTCCAGCACGCTGTCAATGATGGCGCAGACATCGGAGCCGGGATCGCGCACGACATGGCTGACGGTGAAGGTGGCCTCGTCGAAGAATGATTTGACCAAGGGGCGTTGAGCGGGATCGGCGAGCGCGGCGCGCACGATGTCGGCGGCGTGGTCGCGGGCGGGATCGGGGATGGGCGAGGACATGGCGTGTCTCCGTTTCGGTGACTCAACACATATAACCATTCATAGTTCATACAAGTATGTATTTTAATGTAGCGGAAAGGGCGTGAAGCGCTTAGCTTGCCGCCATGGAAACGACAGACACTGCGCCGACCGTCGACACCGCCGCGATGCGCGCCCTGCGCATCAACGACACGGCGCCGGATTTCACCGCGCGCACGACCCAGGGCGAAAAGCGCCTCAGCGACTACCGTGGACGCTGGCTGGTGCTGTTCTCGCATCCGGCGGACTTCACCCCGGTCTGCACCAGCGAGTTCGTGGCTTTGGCCCGACAGGCCGACGCCTTCGCGGCGATCGACTGCGATCTGATGGCCCTGTCAGTCGACAGTCTGTATTCGCACTTGGCCTGGCTGAAGGACATCTACCGCCGCTTCGGCGTGAAGGTGCCGTTCCCGATCATCGAAGATCCCTCCATGGCCATCGGCCACGCCTTCGGCATGGTGGACGCCGGCTCAAGCGACAGCGCGACGGTGCGCGCCACTTTCGTGATCGATCCCGAAGGCGTGGTGCGCGCCATCAGCTGGTACCCGATGAACATCGGCCGCTCGGTTGATGAGCTGCTGCGTCTCGTCACCGCCTTGCAGACGTCTGACCGTGAGGCGGCCTCCACGCCGGCGGGCTGGACGCCCGGCGACGCCCTGCTGGAGCCGGCCGCCACCACTCTGGACGCCGCCATCGCCGACGGTGACGGCGATGCGCCCTGGTACTATCGCGAGCGCCGCGCATGACCGACGATCAAGCGGCCGCCATGGAGCGGTTGAAGGAAAAGGCGCCGGAGGCCGCAGAGCTGTTACGCCAGCTGGCCAACGCCAACCGGCTGCTGATCCTGTGTCACATCGCCGAAGAGGAGCGCTCGGTGGGCCAGCTCGAGGCGGACCTTGGCATCAAGCAGCCGGCGCTATCCCAACAACTGGCTGAGCTGCGCCAGTATGGCCTGGTCAAGACCCGCCGTCAGTCCCGCTCGATCTTCTATTCGATCGCCGACGACCGGGCCCAGGCGGTCATGGGCATGCTCTACGAAATCTTCTGCGGCGATGCGAAGGCGGTCGGCGCGCGAGCCGCCGCCCCGGCGCCCCGCACATCGACGCCGGCGCGCGGCGACACGGCGCAATTCGCCCGCATCACCGCCGTCGCACGGCGCTGACGGCAAACCCGCACAGGAGACTCTCGTGAAGGGCTTCATCGACAATATCGAACGTCTGACGGAAGAGAACACAGACTTTCGCCGCGTTCTCTACACCGGCCACAATCTGCAGCTCGTCCTCATGGCCATTCCGCACGGCCAGGAGATCGGCGAAGAGGTCCACGACGACCGCGACCAGTTCTTCCGCATCGAGGCGGGCGAGGGCGAAATCTGGATCGACGGCGTTCGTCATGCCGTGAAGGCGGACGACGGGGTCATCGTCCCTCGGGGCGCCCGCCACAATGTGGTCAGCACGGGGTCCGAACCGCTTCGGCTCTACACCCTTTATGGTCCGCCGGAGCATCGCGACGGTACGGTTCACGCCACGGTGGAAGAGGCCTCCGCCGACCACGAGCATTTCGACGGCCGCACGACCGAATAACCGTCAGGGGCCGACGTCGTCCGCATCGGCGCGCCGGTCGTCGGGCCGCGGCAGCTGCAAGGCGATACCCAACGCCTCCGCCAGACGGGTGTCGCGACGATAGATGTCATCGCGAAAGGCGACGCGGCCCTGGCCGTCCAGAAAGGCCGTCCAATACAGCAGGCGCACGTCGATCGGCCGACCGGTCGCCACCCGGACGGTCTCGCCGCTGTCCAGCGCGGCGTCGAATCGGGCGAGCCTTGCGGGGTCGGGCGCGAGCAGTAGCCGAGCGAAGCCGACCGCGTCCTGCACCCGCACGCAGCCGTGACTGAGATGGCGGAAGCTCCGCTCGAACGCACCCCGCGACGGGGTGTCGTGCAGGAAGATGGCGTAGCTGTCCTGAAGTTCGAACTTGACCTGGCCCAGGGCGGCGTTCGGGCCGGCGCGCTGAACCACCATGCCATTCTGAATCGTCATGTTGTTCGCCCGCATATAGGCGGCGCCGCGCGGCAGGATCTCGCGCTGGGCGATGGAGGTCGGCACCGTCCAGGGCGGATTGGCGACGACCGAGGCGAAGGGCCGTTCGAGGCTGGGCGTCGCATTGTCGGCGTCACCCGTTACGACCCGCATCGAATGCACGGGCCGGCCTTCCTTCCAGTAGACCATGATGGAGGCGGCGGTGTTCACCTCGATCCGCTCCGGGGCGACGTCTCTCTTTAGCCAACGGCGGCGTTCCAGATTGAGCGCGATCTGGCGAGCACGGGCCTCGCCCGAAATCGACAGCGCCCGCTGGGTCGCCGGGCCGATGCGGGCGTCCGCCTCCAGACCGTGGCGCACCTGGAACGCCCGAACGGCCTCTTGCAGAACAGAGCCGTAGTCACCGCCAGACGGGCCGATCATGGAGGCGGCGGCGTCGCTGAGATCGCCTTCCACCCGAAGGCGCGGCAGGAGGGCGGGAAGGCGGGGGTCGGACGCAAACGGTTCGATCGTCGCGCCCATGGCGAAGGGCGGCCAGCCGCCGCGGTCGGCGATGGCGCGATAGCGGAGGAAGCCGTCGCACAAGCCCTGATAGCCGCGGTCCTGGGGCGCAAGGCCCGCCATCGTCTCGGCCAACGTTCCGTCCTCGACGGCCTTGGCCAACAGCGGCGGCGTGTCGACCTGGTTGCGATCCATCTCCCAAAGGGTCTCGACCGTTGCCGGGTCGACCCGGCCATGGGCGAGCGCCTCGGCCAGGGTCAGGACGGCCTGTGTCAGCTCGGCTTCGCCCAGGGCGAGGCCGTCGGGCGCTGATAGGCCGTGGCGGTCCGCCAGAGCCAGGGCGTCCATGGCTTGCCGGCGCGCTGGCCCCGCCCAGGCGGGGCGTCCGCCGCGGGCGGCGTAAAAGGCTGCGGTCAGGGCGGTGATGTTCGATGTCGCGGGCGCCGACGCGGCTCGCGCGGTCGTCGAGAGCCAGAGCGGCGCCGCGGCCGCCAGCAGGTGTCGGCGGTTCAGGGTGAAGGAGCGACGGTTGGCCATGCCGCCGACACCGCAGGGTTCACCTTAAGGCAGGCTTAAGGTTGGCCGGTCCGCCAGCCCCACCGCGCGAAGATGGCGGCCCCCTCGTCGGACTTCAAAAAGTCTAGGAAGGGCTGGGCGTCGGCGTCCTGGCGGCCGGTCTCGGTCACAACGGCGCCGGCGTCGCGGTAGATGCGATAGGGCTCTTTGACCTCGACCACATCAGCGAGGTCCGGATTGGCGACCTGCCAGATGCCCCAGATGATCCAGGCGTCCAGCGTCGGGTCGTCGATCCAGGCCTGTCGGGCCTCGGCGCTGTTGCGGGCGTAGACGACGATGTTGCGACGCAGGGCGCGCACCTTGGCGATGTCGCCGGTGCGACCGGCCATGTCCTCCCACAGGCCGTTCTGGCCCGCGCCGTTGACAACCAAGACCCGGCGATCGGGCTGGAAAAGATCCTCAAGGCCGCCGATGCCGTCCGGATTTCCCGGCCGAACGAGGATGGAGGCGGTGCGCAGATAGAGCGGCTCGACCGCCTCGGCGCGGATGCGGCCCTCCAGGGCGCTGACGAAGTCGGTCATCATCGTCTCGGAGCCTGAGAAGATCAGGTCGCCATCCGCCTTGGCCTGGTCCAGCCATTGGGGCGTGGGTCCGGCGACGACGGCCACGGCGCGACCGGTGCGCGCCTCATAGGCCTTCGCGGCGTCGCGCATGGCGGGGGAGGGGCCGCCGGGACCGTAGACATGAAGTGGATCGGCGGGCGTCTGGGCGTGGGCGGCCAGGGCCGTTGCGCTCAGGAGGGCGGCCAGCGTCAGTGCGGACGGGCGCATCAAGAATTCTCCTGGGGTGGGGCGAAGTGATTGGCGGGAATCTTGAAATAGACGCGCCCGTCCGGCGCGGCCGGCGGCAGCACCCCGCCGCGGATGTTCACCTGAAGCGCGTAGAGCATCAGATTCGGCAAGGGCAGGGTGGCGTCCCGATCGTCGCGGAGCCGCACGAAATCCGCCTCGCCGCGTCCGCCGCCGACATGGATGTTGTCCGCCTTCTGCTCTCTCACGGTGCTGAAGCAGGCGGGCTCGCGGCCATCCGGGCCATAGTCGTGGCCAACGAAGACGGCGGTCTCTTCAGGCAGGGCCAGGATGTCCTGGATGCTTCGGAAGAGAGTCTTCGAGTCGCCGCCCGGAAAGTCGGCGCGCGAGGTGCCGGCATAGGGCATCATCAGGGTGTCGTGGACGAAGGCGTTGCCGCCAATCACATAGGTGATGGAGGCCATGGTGTGCCCCGGTGAGAACATCACCCGCGCCGGCAGGTCGCCAACAGCGAACGTGTCGCCAGCCTTGAAGAGTCGGTCCCACTGGCGACCATCGGCCGGAAAGTCGTCGTCCAGGCCGTAGATGTCCTTCCACAGCTTCTGGACGCCGATGACCTTTTCGCCGATGGCGGTCGGCGCGCCCAGTTTCTCGTTGAGGAAGGGCGCGGCGGAGAAGTGGTCGGCGTGGGGATGGGTGTCCAGCAGCCACTCGACGGTCAGGCCCTCCGCCTTGACGTAGTCCAGGATGGCGTCGGCGTTGCGGGTCGAGGTCGCCGCCGCCTTCTCGTCGAAATCCCAGACCGGATCGATGATCGCGCATTTGCGGCTGACCGGGTCGGAGACGACATACTGCCAACTGCCGGTCTTCTTGTCGTGGAGCGCCGCGATGCGCGCTCCGCCGTGGTCGATGATCTGCATGAAGGCTCCGTTTGGTTTGCGAAGAAAAAGGCCGGACCGCTTGCGAGGTCCGGCCGGAATCCGATCAGGCGGCTTTCGGGGCGTCGGGGAGGTCGCGCGTCGAGAAATACCAGTCGGTGTAGACGTAACCCTCGGAAGCGCGAGCCTCGGCCGCCTCGGCGGCCTTGGGCGGGGGGACGATGGCCGGTTGGCCAGGGCGCCAGTTCTCAGGCGTCGCGACCCCGTTGGCGTCGGACGCCTGGAGCGCGGTGAGCAGCCGAACGAACTCTTCGATGCTGCGGCCATTGCTCATGGGATAGTAGACCATGGCGCGCAGCTTGCCTTCCGGATCGATCAGGAAGGTGGCGCGAACAGCCGAGGTGTCGGCCGCCCCGGGGTGGATCATTCCGTAGGCCTGGGCCACCTCCATCTTCAGATCCTCGATGATGGGGAAGGGGATTTCGACGCCGAACTTCTCCTTGATGTTCCGGGTCCAGGCTAGGTGCGAGAAGATGCTGTCTATCGAGAGGCCCAGGAGCTCGCAGTTCATGGCGGCGAACTCATTCGCATGCTTGGCGAACCCGATGAACTCGGTCGTGCAGACCGGGGTGAAGTCCGACGGGTGCGAGAAGAGGATCAGCCATTTGCCGCGGTAATCGGCCAAGCTGCGATCCCCGTGCGTGGTGCGGGCGTGAAAGTCGGGGGCGGGTTCGTTGAGGCGGGGCAGTCCGGTCATGTCGATATCTCCTTCAGACGCCCCAATGAACAATTACATACATACTTACGCAAACTAATAGTTCTTATGCTCAGGAAAGGTTCCGCCTATGCCGAGCCGTCAGTTCACAACCAGGGCGTATCCGGCCTGTTGAAGGTGGATGACCGTCATCAGGGCGGCGAGATCAACGCTCACGCCCGCTTCGAGATCGGCTTGCGCGATGCCGTTCCCCGCCATGGCCTGGCCGCACAGTCGAACCTGGACGCCGGCGGCGATGAGGGCGCGGATCAGGGCGCTGTTGGGGTTGGCGTCGCCCTTGCCGCGCGCGGTCCAGGCGGCGTCGGAGAGAACTGCAGGGGTGGCGGCGCCGTGCAGGACGACCACGATCTGACGGTGGTCGGCGTCCACGCCGCCCGCCGCCAGCATATTCACCAGCCGCGCGACGCGATCCAATCCCTTCAGCGGCCTGTCGTCCGCACCGCCCTGGGACACGTCGAAGATGACCCGATAGATGCGCGACGGATCCGGCTGTTCGCCGGCCTCGGGCAGGGGCTTGAAGCCGCCGAAGCCTGAGACAGCCTGGGCGAAGCTCGGGGAGGCCGCCAGGGAGGCGGCCAAGGACAGGGCGATCACGAGGGTTTTCATGGCGGGTTCCGGTGTGCGGGCGCTGGGGGTCAGGGACGGCGGGCGATGAGATCGATCAGGGCGGACCGGCCGCTGTGGCCGGCGCCTTCGGAGACGTCGCTGTCGTGGCTTTTCAGATGCAGGATGTCGAAGTCGGCGAAGGCGTCGCGGAGCAGCGCCTCGGTGTAGAGGTTCTCGACCTGCCCCGGACCGCCGGTGCCATAGGCGATCTGTTCCGGCCGATAGCCCTGCAACAGGACCAGGCCGCCAGGCTTCACGGCCGCCTTCATACGCTCGAAAAGTCGGTCGCGCTGGGGAGGCGGGGCGAACTGAATGAAGACGGCGACCACGACGTCGAACGCACCCTGCGGCCAGCCCCAGGTCTCGAAGTCCGCCACCTGGGCGTCCAGTGTGACGCCACGTCGCTCGGCCAGGGCGAGGGCCTTCTCGACCGCGCGCGGGGCGATATCCGTGGTGGTGACGGCCAGGCCCTGTTCGGCGAGCCACACGCCGTTTCGGCCCTCGCCGTCGGCGACCGCCAGAGCGGTCATGCCGGGCTGGAGCCGCGCGATCTGAGCGGCCAGGAAGGCGTTGGGCGTCTCGCCGAACAGATAGTCCTGGCGGTCATAGCGGCTGTTCCAGAAGTCGCGGGCGGCGACGGAGTCCATAAGGTGTTCCTTCAGATGATGAGGACGCTGACGGGCAGATCGGTCTCGCCAGGCGTATGGTCGGCGAACCAGGATTC
>NZ_DLMO01000001.1:7354-7769 GCF_002479325.1 Brevundimonas sp. UBA7534 | reverse complement strand
GCCCACAGTGTCGATGTCGAGCGTCCGGCGGTCTCGCCCGTAATGTTCGGGCACCCCTTGGGCGGTGACGAAGGCCACCAGATAGTCCGCCTCCGGCTCGACAGGGCGGTCTCCGACCAGCAGGCGGTCGAGGCGCTGCCCCTTGGGATTCTCAAGCTTCACGAAGGCCGTGAGACCCCGGCAACGTTTGATGTAGCCGCCCATCTGCTCATACGGGTCGGCGGCGAAGGTGCGCTCCAGATTTTCTTCCAGCATCGCTTGCAACTCGGCCCCGGTCAGCGTCGTGCGTGAGATCGGCGGATTCATCGGCGCCATATTGTAGAGGTCGCCCAGAGTGACCGGACCCGGCGCGACGGGCGCGCCGTAGCGCCAGCCGTTGGAGAAGGCGATGTCCACGCCCGCCGCCTGCGCCGCC
>NZ_DLMO01000001.1:0-7249 GCF_002479325.1 Brevundimonas sp. UBA7534 | reverse complement strand
CCGCCTGCGCCGCCGCCGCCAGCAGGACGTCGTCCATCGGCGCGCTGGCCATGGCGTAGCGGTGAAGGGGGATGGCGGTGCGGCCGACGATGCGCGCCAGACGCTCGCGCTCGGGCGCCAGGGCCATCTCCACCAAGCCGGCGACTTGATCGTCTTCGGGGCCAGCGTCCACGGCTATGAGCCGATGGCGCCGCAGGCACACGCGGCCCTCTGCAATCTCCAGATCCAGCCGGCCGATATAGGCGCCGTGGCAGCCGGACTGGATGATCAGGGTGTCGCCGACGCGGGCCGGTTCGTGCAGGCGGTTATGGGTATGACCGCTCAGGATCACGTCGATGCCCGGCGTTTCGGCGGCCAGCTTCAGATCCTGCGGAAAGCCCAGGTGCGACAGCAGGACGACCAGATCGACCTTTTCCTCGCGGAGCTGGTGCAGCTGCTCGCGGGCTTCGGCCACACCCATTTCAAACCGCACGCCTTCAGAGAAGGCGGGGGGCATCGTCTTGTCGATGATGGGGCAGGCCAGGCCGATCACGCCGATCCTCAGACCGCCGCGCTCGAACACCCACCGCCCGTCGAACTCCGGCGCGCCGTCATCCTTGCGGAAGACATTGGCGGCCAGGACGGGATAATCCAGTCCCGCCGCCAACGCCTTGAACCCCGCCGGGCCATAGGCGAACTCCCAGTGCGCCGTCATGGCGTCGATCTTCAGGGCGTTCATGATCGGAACCAGCGCCTCGCCCCGGCTGGCGACGGCGACCCGCGTGCCATGGAAGGTGTCGCCGTTGTCCAGGGTCAGGCATGCACCTTCGGCGCGCGCCTCTTCGAAGAGGCGCGCGATGCGGGCGACCCCGCCCAGCCGTTCGAACCGCCAGCCGCCTTCGGTGCGCACCAGTTCGGGATGCGGCTCGAGATAGCCGTGGAGGTCGTTCAGCTGGAGCAGGGTCAGGGTGGTCATGGTCGGCTTCAGCGCAGCGGTTGTCCGGAGCGGATACGACCGATCACCGCTTCGAGTTGCGCCTGGGGCATGCCGCCGGGGATCAGATTGCCGTTGATGATAAAGGCGGGCGTGCCCTGCAGGGCCAGGGCCGCCGCTTCTCGACCATTTCGGTCCAGCACCGCGTCGATGTCTGCGCGGTGTTCGGCCAGGTCCTGATTCAGGCGCGCCATGTCCACGCCGGCCGACTGGACCAGACGGGTGATGTCCGCCTGGTCGCCGATGCGCGACGGCGACAGCATGAAGGCGTTATGGACGGCCTCGTACTTGCCCTGATAGGCGGCGGCGAGGGCGGTCCGGGCGGCGGTCTCCGAGACGTCGCCGAAGATCGGCCAATCCTTGTACAGGACGCGCACCTTGGTGTCCGCCTTCAGCAGGCCGTCGATCTCAGGCTGCATCTTCTTGCAGTAGGGGCAGTTGTAATCGACGAAGCCGATGATGGTCACATCGGCGTTCTCGGCGCCGATGAAGGGCGCTGCGGGATCGCGCAGCAGGTCATTGAAGCCGACCTGGGCGATGGGCGGCATGTCTTGTCCGGAGGCGGCGGAAGGGCTGGCGGGCGCCGCGCCGTTGTCGGCGTCGGCCGGGCCGCAGGCGGCGAGCGCCAGGACGGCGGCGAAGGCAGGGGCGAAGGTGCGGTTCATGGAAGCTCCGTGAGGCGAGGGGGTCAGTGCAGACGCGCGATTTCGGTCGCGATCTGTTCGGGGGCGATTTCCCCCATGTGGGCCTTGGCCAGACGGCCGTCGGCGTGGAGGAACAGGGTCACCGGAATGCCGGCCGTACCGTAGTGGCGGGGCAGCGCCATGGCCTCGTCGAACAGCACATGGTCGAGGGCCAGCCCCTGGCTCTGCAGAAAGGCCCGAACGCCGGCTTCGCCCTCGCCCTGGTTGACGAAGAGGAAGCGCACATTCGGATGGGCTTTTTCGGCCTGGGCCAAAGCCGGCATCTCGCGCCGGCAGGGCGGGCACCAGGTGGCCCAGAGATTGATCACCGTAGGCCGATCGATCGGCGCCGAAAGGTCGATCGCCGGTGCGTCCATCGCGGCCAGCGTCAGGGCGGGCGGCGCCATGGGCTGCGTCGCCGAGGCCAACTGATGGGCGGTGGTCCAAACCAAGGCGCTGGCCAGCACAGGCGCAATGGCCCAGGCGCGTTCGCGCGTCGTGCGCAGCAGCAGAATGGTGGCCAGGATCACGACCGGCGCGACCCAGATCCAACTGAATCCGCCCTGCCAGACCGCGAGCGCCCGCCACGGGTCAGCCCCGAAATACTCCCAGTGCGTCGCCACGTGACCGAGGCGGGCGACCGCCAGACCGCCGAAGACTAGGACCGTGCTCCACAGGTTGAAGCGCGGGCTGACCCGGCTGGCCAACAGCCCGACGCCGATCATGAAGACGAACACGCCGGCGATGATGGCGAACCGCTCGCCCGACAGGACGAGCGGGCCCAGGGTGATGGCGTTCATGCGGCGGCTCCGGCGCTCTGCAGGGCGGAGGCGACGTCTTGGGCCGACATCTCTCCGATCAGTCGGCTGCCCGGCGCTTCGGTCGCCGAGGGCGACAGGAAGATCATCGTCGGCGGTCCGATCACTCCGTGCCGCTCAAGAAGCGCGCGCGCCTCGGGCGTGCTGCGCGTGACGTCGACCTTGATGAGGTCGGTGTTCGAAAGGCCGGCGATGACCGCGGGGTCCTCGAACACCGTCCGCTCGATCACCTTGCAGCTGACGCACCAGTCGGCGGTGAAATAGACCAGGGCGGGACGTTCGCGCGCGGCGGCATCGGCGACGGCGCGGTCGAGCGCCGTCTGATCCAGCACGACCGCTGCGGTTTCGACCGGCGCGGCGGCTGAGATTCCAGCGGGCCGCGCCAGGGGCTCAAGCGGACGCCACGGGTCGTCCGCCCCGAGACTGAGGCCGACCAGCAGCAACAGGCCCCAGGTCGCGGCCGCCAGGCCAGCGACACGTGCGACGCCGTTTCTCAGATTCGGGCTCAGCGGCTGGAACAGGCCGAGAGCCGCCGCCAGACCGAGCGCCAGCGCCGCGCCGAAAGCCAGCGTCGCGCTCGGCGGCAGGATGCGGCCGGCCAGCCACCAGGCCATGCCCAGGAAGATGAAGCCGAACAGCATCTTCACCCGGTCCATCCACGGCCCAGCCTTGGGCAGGAAGCGCGCGCCGACCGTGCCGAACACGATCAAGGGCACCCCCTTGCCCAGGCCCAGGAAGAACAGGGCCGCCGCGCCCAGCCCAACGTCGCCGGTCTGTGCGATATAGAGCAGGGCGCCCGCCAAGGGCGCGGTGACGCAAGGGCCCACGATGAGGGCGGAGACGAAGCCCAGACCTGCGGCTGAGGGCAGGGACCGCCGTCCGTCACCGCTGTCGCGGGACAGGCGGCTGGTCCAGGCCGAGGGCAGTTGCAACTCGAAGCCGCCGAACATGGACGCGGCGAGAACGACGAAGACGACAACCAGAGCGCCGATCGCCCAAACCGACTGGAGCGCCATCTGCAGGTTCTGTCCGGACCAGGCGGCCGCGACGCCCAGCAGGGCGAAGGCGACGGAAAGGCCCAGCACATAGGCGACCGAGAGCATCAGGCCTCGGCGCGTACCGCGCCCGTCCACGCCGCGTCCGATGACGCCGGCCAGGATCGGGTACATGGGAAAGACGCAGGGCGTGAAGGCCAGAAGCACGCCGAAACCGAAGAAGGCGAGCAGGACCCAGGTGGCCCCGCCCTGCAGCGCCAAGCGATCGACGAAGCCCGGGCTGGGGTCCGGGATGACCGCCGGCGATGGCGCGACCGGCGGAGGCGCCAACGCGCCCTCATCACTCGCGAGTGCGGGTGTGGGTGCAGCGCCCGGCGCCTGGATCGCCAGCAGAGCGGCGGCCTGAGCGGTCTGCGCATCGGCCTCCCGAGCGGCAACCTCGGACTGCGGCCGGGTCGGCACGTCCACTGTCCGCGTCATCGGCGGGTAGCAGATCGAGTCCTCGAGGCACCCCTGGTAGGTGATGTTGACCGACGTCGGGCCGCCAACCTGCGTCAGGGTCTGCGCCGATAGGGTCGCGCGACCCTCGTCATGCCAGACGTCGACGACGCCAAAGCCCGGATCGTCCTTGGTTTCGCCGGTCGCAAGCTCCAGAGGCAGCGATGCTTTCCCGCCCGGCGTGCTGGCGACGGTGTGGTCACGATAGAGATAATGGCCGGGCGCAATGTCCCAGGCGAAGGCCAGGTCGCCGTCAGCCTCACGCGTCACCGTCAGGGAGAAGGCCTTGTCAGGCGATAGCGGAGCCTGACCCAATGCCGAACCCGGAAGGGTGAAGGACAGGATCGCGAGAGCGGCGGGCAACAGTCGGCGGAAAAACCTCATGGCCATCTCGTCGGCAAACGAGCTTAAGTCAGGCTTAAGCCGCAACTTCCACCTCACGCCGCATGAGACTGCTCGCCATAGAAGATGATCCCGTTCTCGCCGACGGCCTCCAGGTCGGGCTCAGCGCCTGCGGCTGGACGGTCGAAGTCGTCGGGCGGGTCGAGGACGCCCTCGCGGCGCTGGAAAGCTCGGCGTTCGATGCGGTCGTGCTGGATTTGGGTCTTCCTGATGGCGACGGCCTTTCGGTGCTGCGTTTCGTTCGCGAGCGCGACATGGATGTCGGCGTGGTGGTCTTGTCGGCGCGCGATGACAGTCGGGACCGCATTGTGGGTCTGGACGCCGGCGCGGACGACTATGTCGGCAAGCCTTTCGATCTCGACGAACTGGCGGCGCGACTGCGCGCGGTGCGGCGTCGCCTGCTTGGGCGCTCGGCGCCCGCCTTGCGCCACGGCGGGGTGACCCTTGATCCCCAGTCGCGTCTGGCTTGGCGTGAAGAGGGGGACCTGCCCCTTTCGAGACGTGAGTTCGCCATCCTGGAGGCCCTGATGGAACGGCCTGCACAGGTCCTCTCGCGCAGTCAGCTAGAAGAACGCCTGTACGGTTGGCAGGAGGAGATCGGCTCTAACGCGGTGGAAGTGCACATCCACTATCTCCGGGCCAAGTTGGGAGCCGGCTTCATCCGCACCGTCCGCGGCGTAGGATACACCCTGCAATGAGCTCGATCCGCCTGCGTCTGTTCGCCACCCTCGCGCTCGTGACCGCCCTCGTCTGGGGCGGCGCGGTCGTCTGGGTCGAGATCCAGACCCGGGCCGAGGTGCAACGGGTGCTGGACCGGCGCCTGATGGAGTCGGCCCGCATGGTCTCGTCCCTGATGCAGGCCGGCAGCGTGCGCCCGGCGATGCAGGCTCCGGAAAGCGGGGCCGCCGATGTCTACGACCGTCAGCTCTCCTGCCAGATCTGGTCGCTGGAAGGCGATCTGATTGGTCGGTCCCAAAGCGCGCCTGCGGAGCGATTGTCGGAAGGGGGCGACGGTTTTTCAGAACGCACGATCCGGGGCGAGCGCTGGCGCGTCTACACGGTGCATGATCGTGATGCCGGTTTCAGGGTCATGGTCGGGGACAATCTGGCCGTTCGCGAGCACCTGGTCGGCAATGTCGTCACCGCTTTGATCGGTCCGGCGGTCCTTGGTCTGCTGGTGCTTGGCGTATTGATCTGGTGGTCGGTAGGGCGGGGGCTGACCCCTATTCGACAAATGACCCGCAGCCTTGCGGTACGGGATGCGGAAGATCTGACGGCGTTGGACGTATCGCCGGACGCCCGCGAACTCCGTCCCTTCGCCCTGGCGCTGAACGACTTGATGTCACGCCTTGGCGCAGCGCGACGTCGCGAGGCCGAGTTCACGGCCGCTGCCGCGCACGAATTGCGTACGCCTCTGGCAGGCCTGCGCGTCCAGGCGCAGATTGCGGCGTCGTCTTCGGATACGGCCGTTCGAAGACGCGCGCTGGAGCAGATCCAGACCTCTGTCGATCGCACTGCCCGCCTCGTCACAGGTCTTCTCGTCTTGGCGCGCGAGGACGAGATGCCGGTTAGCGACGAAGATCGCCGCTGGGTGACGCTTCGGTCGCTGTTTGCAGGAGCGGAAGGCGATGATCGGGTGTCGATCGTTGAAGGTGACGCGCTGCTTAACGTGGATCCAGATCGCTTCGAGGCAGCGGCTGCCAATCTCCTCGCCAACGCGCAGGCGCATGCGGCATCCTCAGTCGTGATCAGTTACGACCCGACTTCCGGGCGTTTAATCGTCGAGGACGACGGCCCGGGCGTGGCCTTCTCGGACCTGCATCGGCTGGGTAGGCGCTTCTTCCGTGCGGCCAATGCACCTTCCGGAGGGAGCGGTCTGGGCCTCTCTATCGTCCTCGCCACAGTGAAGGCCCATGGGGGACAGGTGCAGTTCTTGCGCTCACCAGGAGGCGGTCTCCGTGTCGAGGTGATAGTTGCTATTGAGGCTTCGGGGTCGATGCATAAGCCTAGCACGCTGACCGACTAACAACGATCTCGGCACGCCGAAAGGGTGAGCTCGGGGCCGATCGCGGATCGGAGGCGGACATTAGATGTTCTCACCTCCAGCGTCTGCTGATGCAAACGGCTGCTGGTCGCACAGCGAGGATAGCCCGCACGCACCCCACTGCTGGCTCACTAAGTTGGGCTAGGGCTTTCGGCGGCTCAGCGGCCGCTGGTCGGGAGATTTCCGACCGGGTTTCTGCTATGGGATTTCAGGAAGTGGGTATTGATCCAGATTGCTGGCTCTTCCCCTCTTCTGGTGACCATATGGTGACCAATCGTCGCTGAGATTTCCTAAGTTCTTAGAAAAATCAGCTTTATCAATAGGATAGAACGAGAGTTCGCGGCATCGAATATCCTGTACTGGGAAGTCGAGGCCCTGGCTTAACCAGCGGCAAACCATGGCGGCTGACGAGGCCTTAATCGGACCGCGTTATCTGGAGCCAGCCGCTTCCGGCTGGAGAGACCCGCCATGACGGCGTCCGCGCCCCCTTCGATCCCGGCAAGGCCGCCGCGTCCGCTGCATCCCCTGCTGGCCCACGGCCTGGTGGCGGCGGTCGCGGCGATGGCCTGGGCCATGCTGCTGGCGGCGGTATTCTGAGACAGTCCTACTGAACGCCCGGAATAAGGGCGGCCTGGGCGATCTGCACCGGTTCGGCGGTGGGCGGGACATAGTCCAGCGCTACGGGGATCAGCGGTGCGCCGGCGGCCACCGCCTCCAGCGTCTTCAGCGGTCCGCCGAACATTCGCTGATAGATCCAGTAGGCCGCCACGACCTTTTCGACGTACTCGCGCGCCTGAGGCACGTCGATGGTCTCGATCAGCAGCAGCGGGTCGGCG
>NZ_DLMO01000033.1 GCF_002479325.1 Brevundimonas sp. UBA7534 | reverse complement strand
GCGTCCTGCCAGAAGTTGCCCAGGCCCTCGCCCAGGAAGCTGACGCCGGGGATTCGGTCGGTGGCGGTCAGGATGGCCTCGGCCTGCTGGCGGAACGGCTCATAGCGGCGGTCGCCGGTCAGGGCGGCCAGGGCCTGCATCGCCTGGAACGGCGAGCAGCCCCAGCGGGGGCGGACGTGGTGCAGCGAGCCGACGTGCTCCTGCAGCCGGCGCCGCCGTTCGGTCAGCGCGGCCGCGTCCCGGGCGGTGTCGGGGTCCACGGCCCGCTCGGAGCGCAGGACGGCCTGCACGAGCTGGCGGCGGAGCAGCTCGGGGTCCGCGTTGGCGGGCACATCCAGCGCGATCGAGCGCAGGTCCGCCTCCTCGAGGCGGTCGAGCACGTCGGCCAGGGCGGCGGAGCGCTCGGCCACGACCAGCACGCGCCGGCCCTCCCAGGCCAGGCGTGCGGCCAGGGCGGCGGCGGTCTGGGTCTGCCCGGTGCCGGGGGCGGCCGCCACCACGAGGGACTCCCCCGCCGCGGCGTGCTCGAGCACCCGGGCCTGGGCGGCGTCGACGTCGACGACGAGGCGCTCGTCCGCCGGGGCGACGTCGTCCTCCGCGGGCGCGCCCGTGGGCTGCAGCGCCGCCGGGCGGGGCACCATGCCGGTGCCGGCGTCGTACAGGGCCTGGACGACGGGCAGATCCTCGAGGGAGGTGGGCAGGGAGGCGGTCTCGCCGAGGTCCGCGAACGTGGAGACGAGCAGGCAATCCTGTATGTGCAGGTCCGCGATCGCGGCGGTCTCCTCGCGCAGACGGGCGAACGCGGGGGCGGGCTCGAGGCGCGCCGTGGCGTAGGCGGCCTGCTGGTACGCCTCGGGGTCCAGGGCGATGCCGTGGTGCCGGCGCAGGTTCCGCACGAGCGCCGGGTTCAGGCGGGCCGGCTCGGTGATCTGGACCTCCAGCTCGTCCCGGCCCCGGGCGCCGCGGCGCACCGTCAGGGCCACGCGGGCCAGCAGCACGGGGGCCGAGCGGCGCTCCCGCCGGCCGTCCTCCTCGGCCGTCCACGTGGCCACGCCCACGGCGAGCGCGCCGACGTCGATGCCGCGCTCCTCCGCCAGCTCGCGGACCTTGGCACGCAGGCCGAGGGAGACCTCGTGCGCCGCGTCCAGCACCGGGCCGGCCGGCAGCAGGGTGGACAGGCGGGTGCGCCGCCCCAGCAGCAGCTGCGAGACGCCGGAGGAGTTCGCCTCCGTGAGGTCGATGCTGTTGGCCGCCGAGGGCGCGAACCGCAGCATCGTGTCGTTCTCGGCGCCCGAGCCCAGGGAGGACACCCAGGCGGCCGGGTCGGGGCGGGTCTGCCCCTCGTCGGGGCGTGCGGCGGCGCGGGCGCGGGCCAGGCGCGGGAACTCCTGCTCGGTCACGTGCGTGCGGTCCTTCCTCCGTCGCCTGGGTCCAGGCGGTCTTCGTGCGGACGGCCGCCCCGGTCAGGGGCGGCCGGATGCGGCGCCGGACGCGCCGCTCACTCCCACTCGATGGTGCCCGGCGGCTTGCTGGTCACGTCGAGCACGACGCGGTTGACGCCGTCGACCTCGTTGGTGATGCGGTTCGAGATGCGGGACAGGACGTCGTCCGGGATCCGGGCCCAGTCCGCCGTCATGGCGTCCTCGCTGGTGACGGGGCGCAGGACGACCGGGTGGCCGTAGGTGCGGCCGTCGCCCTGCACGCCCACGGAGCGCACGTCCGCGAGCAGCACCACCGGGCACTGCCAGATCTGGCGGTCCAGCCCGGCCGCGGTGAGCTCGGCGCGCACGATCGCGTCCGCGCGGCGCAGCAGGTCCAGGCGCTCCTGGGTGACCTCGCCGATGATGCGGATGCCCAGACCCGGGCCCGGGAACGGCTGGCGGTGCACGATGCCCTCGGGCAGGCCGAGCTCGGCGCCCACGGCGCGGACCTCGTCCTTGAACAGCTCGCGCAGGGGTTCCACCAGCTTCAGCTTCAGGAAGTCCGGCAGGCCGCCGACGTTGTGGTGGCTCTTGATGACGTGGGCCTTGCCGCTGGACGAGGAGACGCTCTCGATCACATCTGGATAGAGGGTGCCCTGGGCAAGGAATTCGGCGCCCTCGATCTTGGCGGACTCACGGTCGAACACTTCGATGAACAGGCGGCCGATGGTCTTGCGCTTGGTCTCCGGGTCGGAGATCCCGGCCAACTCGCCCAGGAATTCCTTGGACGCATCCACGTGGATCAGGGGGATGTTGTAGTGCTCGCGGAACAGGGTCGTGACCTGCTTCGCCTCGTCCTTGCGCAGCAGACCCGTGTCCACGAACACACAGGTTAGCTGGTCGCCTATGGCCTCGTGGATCAGCACGGCGGCGACGGATGAATCGACCCCGCCCGACAGGCCGCAGATCACCTTGGCGTCGCCGACCTGTTCGCGGATCTGGGCGATCTTCTCGTCGCGATAGGCGGCCATGGTCCAGTCGCCCTTCAAGCCCGCGATGCCGTGGGTGAAGTTCTTCAGCATCTGATGGCCGCGTGGCGTGTGCATCACCTCGGGGTGGAACTGCACGCCGTAGAAACGGCGGCTCTCGTCGGCGATCACCGCATAGGGCGAACCCTCGGATGAGGCGACCACGTCAAAGCCTTGCGGAATGGCGACGATCTTGTCGCCGTGGCTCATCCAGACCTCTTCGTTCTCACCGACGGGGGCCAGGTCGGCCAGCAGGGGCGAGGTCTTCTGGACCGTGATCTCGGCGCGGCCGAACTCGCGCGTGTGGCCGCCCTCGACCTTGCCGCCCAACTGCTCGCACATCGTCATCTCGCCGTAGCAGATGCCCAGCACCGGCACGCCCGCCTCGAACACGCCCTGCGGCGCGCGGGGGCTGCCCTCTTCATGCACGCTCTCGGGACCGCCCGACAGGATGATGGCCGCCGGGTTCATGGCGGCCAGGGCGCCTTCCGCCTTCTGAAACGGATGGATCTCGCAATAGACGCTGGCCTCGCGCAGGCGGCGCGCGATCAGCTGCGTCACCTGGCTGCCGAAATCGACGATGAGCACCTTCTGGTGTTGGGTCGGCTGGGTCATGAGGTCGAATCCGGGGCGAGCGTGTGGGCGGGGTCTTGGCCTTGGCGGGCCGGGATTTCAAGGCTGGCGAGGCCCTGGGCCTCCAGCACGGCGATCAGGCGGTCCAGGGCGGCGGCCAGGTTCGCGTCGACGTGATGCAGGGTGGCGGTCCAGTCCTCCAGCGCCTTCAGCTCGGCCCGGCCGTCCGATACGCCGCGCAGGGCGACCAGGGGAACGCCGAAGGTCTGGGCCGCGCGGACCAGGGCCCAGGTCTCCATGTCCACCATCTCGGCGTCGATGGCGTCATAGGCGGCGCCGGACACGACGTTGGCGCCGGTGGACAGGCGCGCGGTCGGCACGCCGGAAATCGGACACGGCAGCGGCAGGACGGCGGGCTGGTCCAACAGCGGCGTCACGCCCCTGGCGAAGCCCAGCGGACTGGCGTCCATGTCGCGATAGGCGACCGACGACGCCTGATAGACCGCCGCGCGCTCCAACACCCGCGACCCGCACGAGCCCAGCGACACGATCAGGTCCGGCAGGTTTCCCGCCGCCTCCAGCCGCGCCAGTGCGGCGGTCAGGGCGACGGCGGCCTCGACCGGCCCGATGCCGGTCATCAGGGGGTCGATGCGGGCGCGCAGGCAGTCGCCATATTCGGCCGGCGCGGCCATGACCGGCAGGCCCGTGAGGGCGCCGTATCGCTCCAGCCTCATGCGGTCCGCTCATAGACGGCGAGGAAGAAGCCGTCCGTGTTCGTCGTCGCGGGCGACAGGCGCAGGCGCGGCGCCTCCTCGCCCCAGGGCGTGGCGACGGCGACGGGGGCGAAAGCCGGGTGCGCGGCCTCGAAGGCGTCGGCGCTGGCCTCGTTCTCGCGGCTCAGCATCGAGCAGGTGACATAGACCAGGCGGCCGCCCGGCTTCACCAGCTTGGACGCCTGCCCCAGGATGCGGACCTGGAGCGCGTGCAGCCTGTCGACCTCGTCCGCCGTCAGACGCCACGCGTCCTCGGGCCGCCGCCGCCAGGTGCCGGATCCAGAGCAGGGCGCATCGACGAAGACCAGGTCGGCCTGGCCGTTCAGGTCTTCCAGCCCGCCGCCGTTCGGCCCCAGAACGCGCAGGTCCGCCTCGACTCCGGCGCGCTCCAGGCGCGGGCGGATGTTGTCGACGCGCTTCTTGACCACGTCGGAGGCGACCAGCGTCCCCTCCCCGGCCATCGCCTGGGCCAGGCCCAGGGTCTTGCCGCCGCCGCCGGCGCAATAGTCCACCACCGTCGTGCGCGGCGCGGCGCCGGCCAGCCAGCAGGCGACCTGGCTGCCCTCGTCCTGGATCTCGACCAGGCCGGTCTTGAAGGCGTCCAGCGCCTGGACGTTGGGCGGCGGCTCGGACGGCAGGCGCAGGCCCCAGGGCGACCACGGCGTCCGCTCGGGCGTCAGGCCGGCCTCGACCAGTTCGGCCTCGACCGCATCGACCGTCGTGCGGGCGCCGTTGACGCGCAGGTCGATGGGCGCGCGCGGCTGCATCAGGGCGCGCGCTTCCTCGGTCCAGCGCTCGCCGAAGGTCGCCTTGAAGTCCTCGACCACGAACTCGGGCAGGCCCGCCGCGACCCAGCCGGGCAGATCGTCCGTCCCCGCCGTGATGCGGCTGCGCTCCTGCTTGGACAGGGGCCGGGGGCCATAGCCGTCGCCGGAATGCAGCGCTTCGATCTCCTCCAGCGGCAGACCGTCCAGCGCCGCCAGCGAACCGATCACCAGGGCCCGCCCGTCCTCGCGCCCGCCCATGATCCACGACAGGCGGCCGCGCGCGCGCAGCACCTTGTACACCCGGTCGGCGATGGCGCGGCGGTCCTTGGAGCCGGCGTAGCGGTTGGCGCCGCCCCAGGCCTTCAGCACCGCCTCGGCCGGCTGGCGGCCCTGGGCGATGGAATCCAGGATGGAGGCGGCGGCGGCGAGGCGGGCGGCAGGGGTCAATCGGATCTCAGACGAAAAGCGCCGCCAGCACCATCACCAGCCCCGCGAGCGAGACCAGCCAGACCAGCGAACGGACATAGGGAACGCCCAGGGCGTACAGCGGAACATAGACCACCCGCGCCCAGAAATAGAGCGCCGCGCCCCACACCGTCAGGGCGCCGTGCCGGCCCGCGACATGGGCGATCAGCACCGCGCCGATGAACAGCGGCAGGGTCTCGTACAGATTGGCTTGGGCGCGTTCGAGACGGCCGGTCAGCGGCTTCTTCGCCTCCGGCGTCTCGTCGCGCGGCCCCGCATTCCATTTCGAGCCGAACTCGGCCGTGCGCGCCCCGGCGGGCAGGAAGATCTGAACCAGGGCCAGGATCAGCGTCAGCGCCAGATAGGTGAGTTCGGTCGTCATGGTCGCCTACCCCTGCCGATAGTTGGGCGCCTCTCGCGTGATCATCACGTCGTGGACGTGGCTTTCACGCAGGCCCGCGCCGGTGATGCGCACGAAGCGCGCGCGCTCCTGGAACTCGGGGATCGTGCCGGCGCCGACATAGCCCATGGAGGCGCGAAGGCCGCCGACCATCTGGTGCAGCACCGGGCTGATCGGCCCCTTGTACGGCGTCTGGCCCTCGATGCCCTC
>NZ_DLMO01000058.1 GCF_002479325.1 Brevundimonas sp. UBA7534 | reverse complement strand
GGCGCGCGCTCTAGAAGGCGACATGAGGTTTTCAGACATCATCGTCGCGGCCGGATCGGGCTCTCGCGCCGGCGGGGACAAGCAGTGGCGCGACTTGGGCGGGCAGCCCGTGCTGCGTCACTCCTTCGAGGCGCTGCGGGCCGCGGGGGCCGAAGAAATCGTGGTCGTGCTGGCTCCCGGCGCCGAAGCACGGGCACGGGAAACACTGGCAGGGCTAGAAGGATGGCGCGGGGTCGTGGGCGGATCGACGCGGGCCGCTTCCGTGCGCGCGGGTCTGGCCGCCCTGGCCTGTCCGCCAGGCCAGCCGGTTCTGATCCACGACGCGGCGCGCCCCCTATTGCCCAAGGCGGTTGTTCAGCGCCTGCTTGAGGCGCTGGAAACGCATGACGGCGCCTTGCCCGCCCTGCCGGTGGCCGACAGCCTCCGTCGGGGACCAGCGGGGACCATGGAGGGCGTAGCCGACCGCGAGGGGCTCTGGCGCGCGCAAACCCCTCAGGCATTCAAGCGCAGCGTCATCGAGCTGGCCTACGCCGCCTGGGCCGACGAGCAGCCGCCCGCTGACGAGGCAGAGGTCGTACAGCGACACGGTGGCCGGGTGGCCCTTGTGGCCGGCGACCCGCGCCTGATGAAGCTGACCTATCCAGAGGATTTCGCCATGGCCGAGGCCCTGCTCCCCCGCCAGATCCGCATCGGATCGGGCTATGACGTCCATCGGTGGGGTCCGGGCGGATCCGTCTGGCTATGCGGGATCGAGGTGCCGCACGACCAGACGCTGATCGGCCATTCGGACGCCGACGCCGGTCTGCACGCCCTGACCGACGCCCTGCTGGGGGCCATCGCAGACGGAGACATCGGCGACCACTTCCCGCCGACCGATCCAAAGTGGAAGGGCGCGTCGTCAGACCGCTTCCTGGTTCACGCCGCTGAACGGGTAAAGGCGCGCGGGGGCCGCATCGTCAACGTGGACGTGACCCTGATCTGTGAACGGCCGAAGGTGAAGTCGCACCGGGATGCGATGCGCCAGCGCATCGCCGACCTGCTGGGATTGCCGCTCGACGCCGTCAGCGTGAAAGCCACGACGACCGAGGGGTTAGGCTTCACCGGCCGGGGTGAAGGCTTGGCCGCTCAGGCCGTCGTCACCGTGGATCTGCCCGCATCAACCTGACGTCGGCGGATGGGCGGCCTCCACCGGCGACTGCGTATCGCCGCCCATCGGACGCTGGTCGTCACCGCCCTGGGTGCGCAGGAAGGCGGTGGCGGCGACGCCGATGTACAGCAGGACGAACACGCCCAGCAGCACGCCCAACAGCTTCAGCATGCGACGGGGGTTCTTCAGGACGGGCGGCTTGTTGTCGGTCATCGGGTGCTGAACGCTCCACGCCGCCGCGCGCTCCCTCAACCGGCTGAATACCGCCACTGACGCATCAATGCGCCGAACAGGTTCACATAGTCATCCGTCCAGGGCCGCACGTCGGTCGGTTGCAACTGACGCCAGCGGCCGTCGTCGCGATAGGGTGCGATGCCCGCCTCGGTTCGGGCGATGACCATGGCCTCCGTCGACGCCTCGGCCATCACCGGCGTGTCGTCGCGCTCGATGTAGACCTGATGCAGGTTGGGGACGTTCAACGCCTGGGCCGCCGCCTCGGCCGGCAGGGTGATCTCCAGGTTCCTGTTGGACAGGTGCAGAACCACGACGCCGTTCGGCTTCAGCAGTCGCAGATACCCCCTGATCGCTTCGATGGTCAGCAGATGGGTCGGCACCGCGTCCGATGTGAAGGCGTCGATGATGAGCAGGTCGTACGATCCCGCCGCCTCGTGCTTCATGGTTTGGCGCGCATCGCCGAGAACCGTGCGAATCGGTCCGTCGGCGCAACCATTGATAAAGCTGAACCAGCGCGGGTCACGCGACATCCGATCCACCATCGGGTCGATCTCGAAAAAGGTCAGCCGATCCTGGGCCCGCTTGTAGGCCGCCATCGCGCCCGCACCCTGACCCACCACGCCGATCACGGCGCCGTCGGGATTGAGGCCCTGGGCTTGCAGCGCGGCCTGCCCCAATGGCGTCGAGGTCGCGTAGTACAGCGTCGGCATGCACCGGTGTCGGGCCGCCTGGGCCTGGGCCCCGTGCAGGGTCGTGCCGTGCATCAGCACATGGACCGGCCCGCCCAGCGCCGGATCCGGCGTGGTCGCGACCCGCATCACGCCGAAGAAGCTTCGCTCAGACAGGTCCCAATCGTACCCGCGGGAAATATGATAGCCGGACCAGACCATGGTCGCGATCACCACGGTGAACAGCACCGCGCGATCACGGATCAGGAAGGCGAACAACGCAGCGACACCCAACGCCGCCTGGGCCATGCGCACCATGTGCTGCTCAGGCACCTGGGCGCGGAACTCCGGGCTGTAGCGCATCGCTTCCAGAACGCCTGGGGGCGTCAGGGCGATCGCCACGCCCGCCAGCATGCAGGCCACCTCCCATCTCTTCAGGGGACCGCGCCCCCAAGGCCGAAACAGGCCCACCAGGATCAGGATGAGCGGATATTCCCAGACCATATTGAACACCGCCGGCGCGATCAGGGCGTTGAACACACCGCCGACGACCCCGCCTAGCGACAGCAGCAGATAGAATTCCGTCAGCCGGTCCGGCGCCGGCCGCCGCGCCGCCAGCAGTTGGTGGCACATCAGCGCGGTGAAGAAGAAGGTGGCCAGATGGACGGCGAAGATCACCGCCCACTCCCCCGTCCGGAAGGCGATCAGCGCCGCGCAGGCGGCCGATGCGCACCCCTGGATCGCCAAGGTCAGAGGCAGGCCGATCGCCGGCCTGGCTTCGAAGGCGATCACGAAGGTCAGCAGATACAGCGCTAGCGGCGCCACCCACAGGAACGGCGCCGAGGCCACGTCTGTCGACAGGTGCGCGGTCACTCCCAGCATCAGGCTGGACGGCGCCGCGGCCAGCAGGATCAGCATGCCGCGTTCGCGCCAGGTCATCGGGGCGCTCGCAGCCAGGACCTCGGGATCGGCCGTCGCGCCGGTCGTCGATCGACGCCGCCACACAAGAAGCGCCAGTCCCCCCACCAGCAGGACGAACAGACCGTAGCCGACGGTCCACCCCCATCTCTGCCCCGAGAGGCTGGCCAGCGGCTCGATCAGGACGGGATAGGCCAACAGGGCCAGAAAACTGCCCAGGTTGGAGGCGGCGTAGAGCACATAGGGGTTCTTTCCGTCCGCATGGCCGGCGCGAACCCTCGCGAACCAGGCCTGGAGCAAGGGCGCCGTGGCCGACAGCACCGCGAACGGCGCCCCGACCGACACGACCAGGGTTCCGAGCAACCACGCCGTGGGCGCCGAAGGATCGGGATCGCCCAGCGCGCCGCTGATCCGCAACGGCAGGAACAGCGCGGCCGCCGCCAGCAGGAGCAGGTGGATAGCGACCTGCGTTCGCAGCGCAGTGATGCGTTGAAGCAGATGCGCATAACCGTAGCCGACCAGCAGCGCCGTCTGGAAGAACACCATCGAAGCGTTCCACACAGAGGGGGAACCGCCCAGTGTCGGCAACACCAGCTTGGCGACCATCGGCTGGACCGTGAAGACCAGGCAGGCCGAGGTGAAGATCGCAACGGCGAACATCCACGGCGTCGCCCTATCGCGCTTGACGTCGGGACGAGGCGAAGCGGGGTCGACAGCGAGGGTCATCGCCTCTGGTTAGAGCCGGACTCGCGGCCTATGAAAAGATCATGTTCCCCGATGACATACGCGCTCAGGCGCAACAGATCGTCGCAAGCGCCGCCGCGCGCGGCCTGATGCTGGCCACGGCCGAAAGCTGCACCGGAGGCCTGGTCGCGGCGGCCTTGACCGAGATCGCGGGATCATCGGTCGCCCTGGATCGGGGCTTCGTCACCTACAGCAACGTCGCCAAGATGCAGATGCTGGGCGTGCCCGAAGCGACCTTGGCCGCCCACGGCGCGGTGTCGCGTCCCACCGCCGAAGCCATGGCCCAAGGCGCCGCCGCGAACTCCCAGGCGACGGTCGCGGTCTCGATCACCGGCGTGGCCGGCCCGGGTGGAGGCTCGCCCGAGAAGCCCGTGGGTCTGGTGCATTTCGCCGCCGTCGGACCCCTAGGCCTGCTCCATCGCGAGGAGCGATTCGGCGACATCGGCCGCGATCAGGTGCGGCAGGCCGCCGTGCGGGTGGCGCTGTCCCTGTTGGCGGATCAACTGGCGTGAGCCCATCGCCGGTCGTCGTCGACGCACGGGGTCATCGCTGCCCGACGCCCAGTCTCAGACTTCAGAAGGCCATGCGGGGTGCGATCCAGGGAACGCGACTGGCGCTGCTGGCCACCGATCCAATGGCGCGCATCGACGTTCCCTATCTGATGGATCAGGTCGGCGGGCGGCTGATCGCTATCGAGGAGATCGACGGCGTGCTGCGGATCACAGTCGAGACCGGCCCCGCGAGGCCCGACGCTCCGACAGGCTGACGACGCCCGCGGCCGTCTGCTCCAGTCGCGCCTGACGCCGGGCGGCGATCTCCATCTCCGTGGCGAAGGCGCCGCCGTAGAAGATGGCGTTGACGTTCCAAGACAGCCAGATCAGCAGAACCACCACGGCGCCGACCGATCCATAGGTGGCCCCCAGCGGCGCGATCTGCTCGACGTAGATGGCGCACAGCCAGGACGCCACGACGGACATCAGGGTCGCGACCAGCCCCCCGACCAGCGAGGGCAGCCAGGCGACAGGCGTCCGATGGCTCATGGCGTAGCGGTAGAGCAGCGTCAGACCCAAGGCGAGGCCAAGCGCCGGCAGCAGGGTGTCCAGCGGCCCCAATCCGCCGCCGCTCTGGGCGCCGGCCGGAGAGGCGGCGTGCGCCATGATCCGCACCGTCACCACCGCGCCGGAAACGATGGTGAACAGGGCGAAGGCGAAGACGGCTACGAAGAAGGCCAACAGGTTGAAGCGGAAAAAGCCATGCGGCTCCGTTTCGTCGTGAATCAGGTTCAGACCGGCTAGCAAGGCCTTGAATCCCCGGTGAGCGGCGTAGGCGCCGACCAGAAGGGCGAAGGCGCTCTGAGCGGAAACGGTGCGGGCAGAGGCGTTGGCCAGCCGACTGATCTCGTCCTCGAATATGCCTTGCGCTGCGGCCGGAAGAAGGTCCGCCAGGGCCGCCGCCTGCTCGCTGACCTGACCGATGGACAGACCCAGCTTGTAGAAGCCGATCAGGATGGCGATGGCGGGAAAGACGGCCAGCAAGGCGAAGAAGGACACGCCCCCGGTGTAGAGCATCACGTCGCGGCCCCAGCTGCGGGCGAACGCCCGCACCGCCAATCGGCCCCAAAAATCCGGCGCCTTCAGCACCGTGCGGCTAAGATGCGCGCTCAACCGGACTCTCTCGACCGCCTCGACAAGAGCGGGAACCTAACGGATTTGTCCGACATGGGAACCCTTCCCGTGTCGCCTCGGATTTCCCCTGACCGGCCACCCTGCGACATTGCCTGACACGCCCGCGCCTCGCTATGCTGACGGCGCCTCGCGGGGCCAAGGATGCGGCGCAAGCCCCAGGGGGAAAGACCGGTTTGGAATTCGATACGCGCGTACTGGTTCTGGCGTCGAACGACGAACGGGTCGATCGCCTGACGGCGGGGCTGGACGCGTTGGGCTGGAGAACTGTCACGGCGCGTACGCTGGAAGCGGCCGAGGCCACGCTGGGCGACTTCCCGCTGGAAGCCGCCATCGTCGACGCCGAAAGCTTTACATCCAAGGCGCTGGCCCGCCTGCGCCACGCCGCCGAACCGCGCCGCCTTCCCGTGATGGTGGTGGGCGCTCGCCCGGAGGCCGCCCCCGGCGCCGACCTCGCCATGTCCAAGGCGCCGCACCCGGTCCAGGCTTCGCTGAGGCTGGAGCAGTTGATTCGCGCCGCCATCGCCGAGGAGGAGTTCCGCCTTCGCACCTCGACCTTGGCGGCGCGCGGCGTAGGCCTGGATACACGCGCCTCGGAAGAGCCGCCGTTGCGCATCCTGGCAGCGGGCGCCGCGGACCGGCGATTTCTGGCGCTGTCGAACGCGCTCGCGGCCGGCGGGGCGGAAGTCGTGGCCGCTCCCACGCCCTACACCGCCTTCGACTTCCTGCATGAAAGCAGCTTCGACGCGGCCGTCTTGTGGGGCGCCGACGATCATGCCCCCGCCCTGTCCATCGCCTCGGGGATGAAGCGCAACACGCGCCTCTACCACATCCCGCTGATGCTTTATCTGCGGGGCAAGAACGAGATTAATCTGAGCGAGCTGTTTCATCGCGGTTTCGCCGACGTCGCCTCCTCCGACACGCCCGAGATGGAGACGGCCGAGCGCGTCCTGGCCTTGGCCCAGTCGCATCGCCGCCAACTGACCATACGAAAGGCTCTGGATTCGGTTCGCAGCCTGGAACTGATGGACCCATCGACGGGCCTGTTCACCGCCGAGCTGTTCGCCGCCCACCTGGGTCGCGTCGCCGAGGCTTCGCGCGCCCGACGCCGACCTCTTTCGGTGTGCGTGCTCCGGGTTCGCGAAGGCGACGCCGTCACCTTGGCTCGTCAGGGCGGCTGGCTGGATCGCGCCATGCCCCAGATCGGGGCCATGATCTCGCGCCTGGTCCGGGTCGAGGATACCGCGGCGCGCCTGGCCAAGGAGGTCTTCGCCCTGGCCCTGCCGGCGACGCGGGGCGAGGCGGCGCGTCTGGCGGCCGAGCGGATCGCGGCGGTCATCGGCTGCACCGCCTTCGACGCCGGTCCCGACCGCTCGCCCTTCGTCGCCGAGTTCGATGTCGGCGCGGCCGAACTTCGGCCCGGCGAAACGCCGGGCCTGCTGCTGGAACGCGCTTCCACCGACCTGTTCGCCAAGGTCGGCCAACTCTAAGAATCAGGCGGCCGCCACCCGCGCCAGGTCGGCGGTTATCCGTTCGGCGACCTTCAGTCGGTCTTCCGCCGAGGGCCATTCTCCCGTCACGACGATCTTCTGATCCGGTCGGATCTTCCAGAAGGCGTGGTTCTTCTGAATGAGGCCGATCAGACCCGCCGGGTTCGGGAAAATGTTGTCGCGAAGAGTCAGGACCGCGCCCTTGGGCCCTATGTCGATTTTCTCGATATTGGCCCGGCGGCAGTTGGCCTTGATCCCGACGATCTTGAGCAGTTGTCGCGCCTCGTCCGGCAAGGGGCCGAAGCGGTCGATCAATTCCGCGGCCAGGGCTTCGCGATCCTCGCTCTGCTCGGCGTCCGACAGACGGCGATAAAGACTGAGACGAACGTTCAGGTCGGGCACGTAATCTTCTGGAATCAGGACGGAAGCGCCCACGTTGATGGCCGGAGACCAGCCGCGATCGACCGACGCTGCCTCACCCTTTTCCTTGAGCTCGGCGACGGCGTCTTCCAGCATTTGCTGGTACAGTTCGACGCCCACCTCGCGGATGTGTCCCGACTGTTCGTCGCCCAGCAGGTTGCCGCCGCCGCGCTGATCCAGGTCGTGGCTGGCCAGCTGGAAACCGGCGCCCAGATTGTCCAGCGACTGCAGCACCTGCAGGCGCCGCTCGGCCGACAGGGTCATCGGCTTGACCGGATCGGTGGTCAGATAGGCGAAGGCCCGCGCCTTGGACCGGCCGACCCGACCCCGGATCTGATACAGTTGCGCCAGGCCGAACATGTCGGCCCGGTGCACGACCAGCGTATTCGCCGTTGGAATGTCCAGCCCGCTCTCGACGATCGTGGTCGACACCAGGACGTCATATTCTCCGTC
>NZ_DLMO01000053.1 GCF_002479325.1 Brevundimonas sp. UBA7534 | reverse complement strand
CATGGTCAGGGTGTCGCGGTTCTTCACATGGGCCAGTTCGTGCGCCATGACGCCGCGGATCTCTTCGCGCGTCAGCATGTCCAGCAGCCCCGTGGTCGCCGCCACGGCCGCGTTCTGGGGGTTGCGCCCCGTGGCGAAGGCGTTGGGCTGGTCGCTGGGGATGATGGCGACCTGGGGCTGGGGCATGCCGGCGTCGGCGGCCATCCGCCGCACGTCGGCGACATAGTTCCTGACCACGGCGTTCGGGTGGTTCTCGTCCACCGGCTGGGCGCGGTACGTGCGCAGCACGATCTTGTCGGCGTTCCAGTAGCTGAAGACGTTCATGCCGCCCGCGACCAGCAGGGCGATCAGCATGCCGGGCACGCGACCGATCATGTAGCCGATCCCCATGAACAGGGCGGTCAGGACGGCCAAGAGAATGAAGGTCTTCAGATGGTTCATCGCACCGCCTATTTGAGGCCGCGAGCCCCAGCCCTCAAGGGAGGCGACCTGTGACCGAACATCCCACCCCCGAGCCGGCCTTCAACGCCGACGTGCCGCACGCCACGCCCGAGCGCCCGCTGAACGAGACCGCGCGCCGGGCGCTGTTGGAGGCGGCCGAACGTCGCGCCGCGCCGCCGAAGGCCGCCGCCGAGGTCGAGCATGGCGGCCCGCGCGGTCCCGAGCCCACCCGTTACGGCGACTGGGAGAAGAAGGGGCTGGCGATCGACTTCTGACCGGAGCAGGGCGGTCAGGCCTGGGACTTGCCTAAGGATTCGTGAATCAGCGGAGCCTGTCCCATGTCGATACAATCCACCTTTTCGGCCGCGGCGGCGGTCCTTCTCCTGTCGGCTGCGCCCGCGCTGGCCGGCGGACCCGGCCATGGCGGCGGCTGCGGCAGTTGCGGCGGCGGAGGCCACCACGGCGGCAACCGCAACGTCAACGTGAACGTCAACGGCGGCGCCTACGCCAATGCGAGCGCCAGCGCCCGCTCCTACGCCAGCAGCTATGTGAACGCCCGGTCCTATTCGTCGTCCTACAGCTCGGGCTGGTCGCGCGGCGGCGGCCACGGCGGCGTGGCCGTCTACGGCAGCGGCTACGGCGACGCCGGCCACTACGTCGGCGGCTACTATGGCGGCGCCTCCTCGATCCAGTTCACCGGCCCGGCGCCGATCTCGGCGCCGATGGGCTATCCGGTTTCGGGCTTCGGCCGCGACTACATCGGCTGGCGCCGGTCCGGCGGCTATGCCGTCTCGGGCGGCGGCTGCAACTGCTACGCCCCGGCCCCGGCGCCCGTCTATGCGCCTCCCCCGGCCTATATTCAGGCCCCGCCGGTCCAGATGGCGCCGCAGCGCGTCTATGTCGCGCCGCCCCAGGTGAACTATGCGCCGCCGGAGATCATCTCGGCCCCGCCGGTCTATATCGAGCAGCCGCCGATCTATGTGCAGTCGCCGCCGGTCAACGTCGGACCGCAGCGCGTCTATGTCGATGCGCCCGCGGTGAACATCGCGCCGCCGGAAGTGATCTCGGCCCCGCCGGTCTATGTCGAACAGGCGCCGATCCGCGTGCAGTCGCCCCCGGTCAACGTCGGTCCGGCCCGCGTCATGGTTGATGCGCCCGACGTCCGCGTCGCCCCGGCCGAAGTCCAGGTCGCGCCGCCGACCTATATCGAGCAGGCGCCCGTCCAGGTCCGTCCGGCCCCGGTCGAGGTCGGCCCCGCCCGCGTGATGGTGGATGCGCCCGACGTCCGGGTGGCCCCGGCCGATGTCCAGTACGCGCCGCCCGCCTACGTCGAACAGGCGCCGATGCGGGTGCAGGGGCCGCCGGTCCACGTCGCTCCGGCCCAGGTCTATGTCGAGCCGTCGCAGGTCCAGGTCGCGCCCCCCGCGCCGCCGACCTACTACGGCGACCTGCCGCCGCCGGAGAACGTCGCCCCTCAGGCTCCGCCGCGTCACAACTATCGCCAGGAGCCCGGCGAGCGCGGCTAGGCTTCAGACCAGGGCGATCGTCTCGGCGATCGCCCGCGCCGCCTGACGCGGATGGGCCGCCGCCGTGATCGGGCGGCCGATCACCAGGTGGGTGGCCCCGGCTCTCAAAGCCGCCTCCGGCGTCGCCGCCCGGGCCTGATCGTCCTGGGCCGAGCCGGCCGGACGCACGCCCGGCGTCACGATCAGAAAGTCTTCGCGGCCCGCCTGGGTCGCGATCTCGCGTGCGCGGGCCGCCTCGTGCGGGCTGGAGACGACGCCGTCGATCCCTGCTTCCAGCGCTTGGCGCACGCGAAGCTCGACAAGTTCGGCCGGGGAAAGGACATGGTCGTCGGCGGCCAGGTCCTCGGCCGTCAGGCTGGTCAGGACGGTGACGCCCAGCACCTTCAGCCCCGAGCCCGCCACGCCCCGCGCCGCCGCCGCCATGACCTGCGGCCGGGCGTGGACGGTCAGCAGGTCGCAGCCGGACCCGGCCAGGTTGGCCGCGGCCTTCTCCACCGTCGCGCCGATGTCGTGCAGCTTCCAGTCCAGGAAGACCTTGAGCCCGTCCGCTTTCAGCTGGCGCGCCAGGTCCATGCCGCCAGCCGCGAACAGCTGAAGGCCGACCTTGTAGAAGCTCACGGCGTCGCAGGTCGTCTCAACCAGGCGCGCGGCCTCGGCGGTCGTCGGCACGTCCAGGGCGCAGATGATGCGGTCGTCGGGCAGGCGGTTGGGCTGGGTCATCGACGGGCTCGCGCTGACCGGCTATGGCTGACGCGAGGGACGTCGACGGCCGGCGATTCGTGAATTTGGGCGAGGCAAGGCGATGAACGCCGTCGATCTGGGTGTCAACCTGTTCGTGACCCTGTTCGCCCTGCTGGACCCCATCGGGAATCTGCCGATCTTCGCCGCCGCCACGGCCGGCGCGACGCTGCGCCAGCGCATCTCGGTCTCGGCGCTGATCTGCGTTTTCGCGGCGGTCTTCCTGGCCTTTTTCCTGTTCACCGGCCTGGCCCTGCTGCAGTTCTTCGGCATCTCCCTGGCGGCGTTCCGCATCGCCGGGGGCATTCTGCTGTTGTTCCTGGGCCTGGACATGGCGCGCGGCGACTTCCTGGCCATGTTCGCCGACAAGGACGCCCTGGCCGACAGCCAGGACGTCCGCGGCTATGCCCGGCGGCGGTTCCAGCGGCTGGTCGTGCCCTTCGCCATTCCCCTGATGATCGGGCCGGGTGCGATCTCGGCGGTCATCATCCAGGCGGGCGAGGCGGCCAAGCTGGGCTATGCCGGGACCATCGGCTCGGTCGTCGCCATCGCCGCCGCCTGCGCCGTCTCCTTCGTCTGTTTCGCCCTGACGGGTTCGCTCAGCCGGCTGCTGGGCGAGGTCGGCATGGCCATCATCGTCAAGGTGCTGGGCCTGATCCTGTGCGCCCTGGCCATCCAGTTCATCCTGCTGGGCCTGGGCGAGGCGGTGCCGGGCATGATCTCGGGCGCGGTCACGACGCCCTATCCCGCCGCCGGCCACTGAGGCGGACTATCAGATACGCGCCAGCCGCTTGGCGTGATCGGCCGCCATCCTGAGCGCCAAACCCTCGGGCAGATGGCGCGCCAGGGCGACCAGGACGTTGTTCATCGGGCCGGGCGTGACCTGGGGTCGGTTCGCCTCGCAGGCCGCAAAGCCGATCCGCGCCACGCGGTCGGCCGTCATCCACATCCAGGCCGGATAGGCCTTGGACACTTCGGCGCGCGAGCCGTTGACGTCGTGGAATTCGGTCAGGGTGTAGCCAGGATTGACCACGGTGACGTGGACGCCCGCGCCTTGCGTCTCCAAGTGCAGGCCCTGGCTGGCCTTGATCAGGAAGCTCTTGATCGGCCCGTACAGGGTGTCGCCGCCGGTGGCGGGCAGATGGCCGGCGACCGAGGCCACGTTCAGCAACCGGCCGAAGCCGCGCTCGACCATGCCGGGCAGCAGCAGGCGCGAAAGCTCGGCCGGCGCGATCAGCATGACCTGCAACATGGCGCGGTGGTCGGCCAGGGAGGTCTGGAGGAACCCCGTCACTCGGCTGAATCCGGCGTTGTTGACCAGGCCGTCGATGATCAGCCCTTTCGCGTCCAGGGCCGCGACCAGCCGCTCGGGCGCCTCGGGATCGGACAGGTCCTCTGTGACGACGTCGGCCCGGACGCCGTAATCGGCCTCGATCTGGTCGGCCAGGGCGCGCAGCGGCGCTTCGCGGCGCGCGGTCAGGACGACGTTCCAGCCCTCGGACGCATAGACGCGCGCCAAGGCCGCGCCGATCCCGGCCGAGGCCCCCGTGACCAGGATGGTGCGCCGGCTCACCTCAGGACTGACCACCCCGGCTCCCCCCCACCTCAGGCTGCAACAGGGCAGGACGCGTGCGGGGCGAAACCGGCCAGGGAGGCGGGGTCCTTGTCCAGGAGGTCGGCGATGGTGATCTTGCCCAGGGCGGCGGTGGCGGCCTGGTCCGCCGCGGTCAGGGCCTTGGCCACCTGGCGTGGAATATGCTCCCCGACCGGGCAGCCCTTGGCTCCGGCGGGCGGCGAGCCCAGGTGGGCGCAGCCGTTCACCGCCTTCAGAACCTCGTCCAGCGTAATCGACTCGGGCTGACGAAGCAGCCACGACCCGCCGGTCGCGCCGGGCCGGGTGGCGATCAGTCCCGCCTTGGCCAGCAGGGCCGTGACGCGGCGCACCACCACCGGATTGGTCGGAATGGACGAGGCCAGCAAGGCGCTGGGCGCCGCCTGGGCAGGGCCGAAGGCGCCCTTGTGGGCCATATAGGCCAGGGCGTGGGCGGCGACGGGAAAGCGCTGGCTGTCTGACATGATCGTGTTCCGTCAGGGAAAATAGGCGTTCATCCGCCGAATCACAAATCGGTCGCCGACGCGGGGAAACCGAATCCCGCCGCCCGCGATTGAAGACGGCGCGGAATGGGCCTAAAGGCTCGCCGCTTTGAAGGGACCGACGCCCTGTCGGCGACCCGGAGGATACGCATGGCCGGGGATACTCCCCACGACGCGGGCGCTCCCCCGCCAGCGTCGAACACGCCGAAGACGTCCACCAACGCCACGGGACCGGAGTCCCATGCGCCCGGCGGCGCCGGCAGCTCGCACGGCGGCTTCTGGGCTCTGACGCTGGGCGCGATCGGCGTGGTGTTCGGCGATATCGGCACCAGCCCCCTCTATGCGCTGCGAGAGGCGATCGACCACGCCCGCGACGGCGTGGGCGGCGACCTGGCCGTGGTCGGCGTGGTCTCGCTGGCCTTCTGGGCGCTGATGGTGGTGGTGACGTTCAAATACGTCTTTTTCCTGATGCGCGCCGACAACAAGGGCGAAGGCGGCACCCTGTCGCTGATGGCCCTGGCCCAGTTCGCGGTCGGTCGGCGCAGCGCCTGGATCTTCATCCTGGGCGTCTGCGGCGCGGCGCTGTTCTATGGCGACGGGATCATCACGCCCGCCATTTCGGTCCTGTCCGCGGTCGAGGGGCTTCAGGACGCGCCGGGGATCGGCGGGGGGCTGGATCCGTTCATCGTGCCGATCTCGGCCGGCATCCTGATCGCCCTGTTCCTGGTGCAGTCGCGCGGCACGGCGGGCCTGGCCAAGTTCTTCGGCCCCATCACCGCCCTCTGGTTCCTGTGCCTGGGGGCGCTGGGGCTGTTTCACATCTTCGACGACATCTCGATCCTGCGCGCCCTGTCGCCGCACTATGGCGTCCAACTGCTGCTGAATGACGGCTTCCTGGGGTTCGTCATCCTGGGCAGCGTCTTCCTGGCCGTCACGGGGGCCGAGGCGCTCTACGCCGACATGGGCCATTTCGGAAAGGCGCCCATCCGCATGGGCTGGCTGGGCTTCGTTCTGCCGTGCCTGACGCTGAATTATCTGGGCCAGGGCGCGCTGATCCTGGACAATCCGGGCGCCTCGGAGAATCCGTTCTGGAACATGGTGCCGCAGGTCGCCTACTGGCCCATGCTGATCCTGGCCACGGCCGCGACCGTGATCGCGTCCCAGGCGGTGATCACCGGCGCCTTCTCGGTCACGCAACAAGCCGTGCAACTGGGCCTGCTGCCGCGCATCGACATCCGCAATACGTCCGAGACCCAGGCCGGCCAGATCTTCGTGCCGGCGGTCAACAGCTTCCTGATGGTCGGCGTGCTGGTGCTGCTGGTCGTGTTCCAGAGCTCGCACAACCTGACCGCCGCCTATGGCGTGGCGGTGACGGGCACCATGCTGGTCAACACCCTGATGGCCTATTTCGTCATCACCAAGGGCTGGAAATGGCCGATGTGGGCGGTGGCGGGCACGCTGATCCCGTTCGCCTTCATCGACAGCGTCTTCCTGACGTCGAACCTGCTGAAGATCCCGGACGGCGCCTGGATGCCGCTGGTGCTGGGCGCCTGTCTGGTGGTGGTGATGTGGACCTGGGTGCGCGGCACCCAGATTCTGACGGCCAAGACCCGCAAGGACAGCCTGCCGCTGACCGACCTGATCGAGATGCTTCAGGCCCGGCCGCCGCACCGCGCGCCCGGCACGGCCATCTTCCTGACCTCGGATCCCGAGGTGGCGCCGGTCGCCCTGATGCACAATCTCAAGCACAACAAGGTGCTGCACGAGAAGAACGTCATCCTGACCGTCCGCACCGCCGAACGGCCGCGCGTGCCGGAACGGGAGCGGGTGCGGATGGAGCCGATCAACGACGACTTCAAGCGGCTGACCATCTCCTATGGCTTCATGGAGACGCCCAACGTGCCGCGCGCGCTGGGCCTGTGCCGCAAGCAGGGTCTGAAGTTCGATATCATGTCGACCAGCTTCTTCCTGGGTCGACGCTCTCTGATCCCGTCGGCGCGGCAGGGCATGCCGCTGTGGCAGGACAAGCTGTTCATCTTCCTGATGCGCAACGCCGCCAATCCGACCGACTTCTTCCACATCCCGCCCGGCCGGGTGGTCGAGTTGGGCGCGCAGGTGGCGGTGTGAGCGGCGGCGGACGAAACTCGGACGCGCGCGGCCGCCGCATCGCGACCAAGGGCAAGCCGCGTTCGGCCCCGACCCAGGCCGCCCCGTCTCAGGACGACATCGGAGTCGAGGCCCGCGTGGTCGCCGGCCTGCTGCTGAACGCCGCGCTGGAAAAGCGCAACGGCCTGGATGAGGCCCTGTCGCAACCGCCAGCGCGCGCCCTGGCGCCCGTCGACCGGGCCTTCGCCCGCGCCGTGGCCATGGCCGCCCTGCGTCGTCTGGGCGAGATCGACCAGATCCTTGACCGTCGCCTGAACAAGGCGCCGCCCGAGGCCGTCCGCACCCTGCTGCGTATCGCCCTGGCCCAGACGCTGGTGCTGGAGACGCCCGCCTTCGCCGCTGTTTCCACGGCGGTGAAACTGGCCGAGCGCGACCCCAAGACGCGTCCATACAAGAACCTGGTCAACGCCGT
>NZ_DLMO01000074.1 GCF_002479325.1 Brevundimonas sp. UBA7534 | reverse complement strand
CACTTCTTCGAGCTGGTGACCGGCGGCCCTGCCGGGCATCAGCCGCTTAAGCACACAGTCAACGTCGCGCCGGGCTCGAAGGTGACCTTCGACCTGACCGCCGACGCGCCCGGCGACTGGGCCTTCCACTGCCATCTGCTGATGCACATGCACGCCGGCATGTTCAATGTCGTCACCGTTCGCCCCCTGGCTGGAGCTTCATCATGATCCGCCGCTCCGTCGGTCTCATCCCCCTGCTCCTTGCGGCCTCGGCCAGTCCGGTGTTCGCACAGAGCCACGCCGGGCACGTTCCCGCGCCGGGCGCGGCCCGGCCCGCCGGCCAGCTGCCCGCCGGTTGCGTCCGGCGCGGGGCGGCAACAGCGGATCCGTCCCGGGTCGGAACGCCCGGCGCGCCGGTCTGCCCAACCGGCGCCGTGCCCGAGCGCGCGCCGGCGGCGGCGGATCCGCACGCCGGGCACGACATCTCGACGACGGGCCAGACGCAGCCCGCCCCGGCCATGCCGGCGGGTCATGACATGTCGAGCATGCAAGCCGGCCAACAGCCGGCCCCGACCGTCCCGGCGGACCCCCACGCGGGGCACGACATGTCGACGACGGGCCAGACGCAGCCCGCCCCGGCCATGCCGGCAGGTCATGACATGTCGAGCATGCAAGCGGGCCAACAGCCGGCCCCGACCGTCCCGGCGGACCCCCACGCGGGGCACGACATGTCGACGACGGGCCAGACGCAGCCCGCTCCGGCCATGCCGGCGGGTCATGACATGTCGACCATGCAAGCCGGCCAACAGCCGGCTCCGACCGTCCCGGCGGACCCCCACGCTGGGCACGACATGTCGACGATGGGCCAGACGCCCGCGGGTCACGACATGTCGGGCATGGCCATGCCGCCCGACGTGCCGACCAGCGCGGACAATCCGGGGCGCCCGCCGGAAACGCCCCCTCCGCCCGGCGCGACCAGCGGTCCGGCCCATGCCGCCGACCTGTTGTTCGATCCCGCCGAAATGGCGGCGGCCCGCGAACAGCTTCGCGTCGAGAATGGCGACGTGCGGACGACGGCCGTGGTCATGGATCAGCTCGAAGCAACCTTCGCCGACGGCGAAGACGCCTACGCCTGGGACGCCCAGGGCTGGACCGGCGGCGACATCAACCGCTTCTGGTGGAAGTCCGAAGGGGAAGGCGCCTTCGACGGCGAGGTCGAGGAAGCCGAGATCCAGGCCCTCTACAGCCGGGCCTTCCGGCCCTTCTTCGACTTCCAGACCGGCGTGCGGCAGACCTGGCGGCCGGAAGGCGACCGGACGGATCTGGTCGTCGGCGTCCAGGGCCTGGCGCCCTACTGGTTCGAGGTCGATGCGGCGGCCTTCCTGTCCAACAAGGGCGAGCTCACGGCGCGGGCGGAGGCTGAATACGATCAACGGATCACCAATCGCTGGATCGTCCAGCCCCGGGCCGAAGTGGTGCTGTCGGCCGAGGACATCCCCGAACTCCGAATCGGGTCCGGCCTGTCGTCGCTCCAGGTCGGGGTCCGGCTGCGATATGAATTCCACAAGGAGTTCGCGCCCTACATCGGCGTCGAATGGACCAGGAGCTTCGGCGATACGGCGGACTTTCTGGAAGCCGATGGGCGAAGCTCGGAAGACACCCGGCTGGTCGTCGGAATCCGGGCCTGGTTCTAGCGGCGGACGGTCGGCCGGCAGCTGGTCGCCGGACGCCTCCGGCAGCCGGCGCGCCCAGACATTGTAGCTGTCGTAATGAATCCCGACGACACGCTGGCCGACCGCCGCCCTGGCGTCGATCGGACCGGCTGACCGCGGCCGAGATCCCGCGGACGCGAGTCGATCGGCGGCGAAAAACGCCGCGCAGCAAGCCGCGCGGCGTTCCTTCACATCAGGCTTCGGCCCCTCAGGAGGCTGGAGGCCGACCCTTCAGTGAACCATGAAACGGACGAGGCCGTTCATCTGGTGGCCATCGGCGCCCTTCGCGGCCCAGGCGGCGGACCAGGAGCCGGGCGCCAGGACGGGGAGGGGGGCGCTGACCGTCGCGGCCGGCGGGGCGTCGGCCGGCACGGCCACATCGACGGACGGACCCGCGGGACCCGTCAGTCTGAGCGACGTCAGGGTCATGGCGTGCGGAAAGGTCACGGAGAAGGCCGTCGGGGACGCGGCCAGCATGGCGTTGTCGGCCGGCGTCGTGGTGACGCCGTTCGCCGCGGGCGTGGCCGGCATGGCGGCGTGATCCTGCATCGACATGCCCGCGTGGGAGTGGCTCTGGGCCAGAGCGATCGAGACGGGGCCGAGGGCCGCGAGAGCGACGAGGCCGGCGAGATATAAGCGGTTCATGGGGGAGAGCTCCTGTTTTTACGCGAACTATTGCCGGGGCGGCATGGTCATGCCGTCCATCTTGGACATGTCATGGCCGGCCATCGGATCGGCGGGCGGAGGGGTCGGCGCGGGCGTCGGCGCGGGCCGGGCCGGTCGCGGCGCCGAGGCCCGCGGGGTTGCGGCTGGGGCGGGCGTAGCGACCGGAGACGCCGGGGTCGGCTCCGGCGTGACGGCCGAGGCGGCGTCCATCGCGGCGGTCGCCGAAGCGTCCGGGGCCGCCTGGGCGTCGACTGGCTCAGGCCCGGCGGCCGGCTGGCAGGCGCCGAGGGCGAACGCCGCGGCGGCGAGGATCAAGGTTCTCATGTGATGGTTCCTCAGAAAAGCGGGTTACGGTCGGGATCGATCTGGGGACGCCGAGGTTGAGGGGGTTCGGCCTCGTCGCGTCACCCGCGCGGGAGCGGGCGACGCCTTCATATCTGATTACGCGCGCGCGCGTCGTAGCCCTCGCACCATGCCGATCGACCGCCCTCGGCTCGGGCGCGAGCGCATGGCCGGATGGCGACGAGGGGTCTGGACCTTGGATCGGTCATTCCGGACCGGCCCTGGAGGCGATCACATCCCGCAGGGCGTCGGACAGCTTGCGGCGCGCGCGCGCCACGCGGGCCTCGACCGTCTTGACGGAAACCCCGAGGATCTCTGCCGTTTCCGCCTGGCTGCGGCCCTCGATCGCCGTGAGCAGAAGCGCCGCCTTGAGGTGCGGCGGCAAGCGGTCCATCTACTCGTTCAACCGGGAGAGCCGGTCACGAGCCTCCATCCGCTCATCCGCCGACTCGGCCCCGTCCGGCACGGCCAGGGCTTCCGGCGACGACAGGTCGACGCCGCCCCGGATGAGCCGCCGGACGAAGCGGCGGCGGCTCCAGTCCCGGCATTTGTTGAGCGCGATGGTCCGGATCCAGGCCTCGAAGGGGCGCGTCGGATCGTAACGGCGGATGTTGATCCAGGCCGCCGCATAGGTCTCCTGCAACAGATCCCATGCCTCCTGCTCGTCGCCGACATAGCGCCGGACGAACCGGTACAGGGCGGTCCTGGTCCGTCGCATCAGCTCGCTGTAGGCCACGCGGTCGCCGCCGGCGGCGCGGGCTGACAGGTCCGCTGGACGGTCCACCCGGACCGCTAGTTTCCGTCGGGCGCGAGGGCCGCGACGATGCGGTCGTCGAAGACCTCGGCCTGGGCGGGCGTCAGCACGGACCGCATCTCGAAGACGTGGGCGATGGTCTCCTTCTGCAGGGCGCCCATGGCGACGTGAAAGTGGTCCACCGCGGCCTGGACCTGGGGTCCGTCGCCATCGCTCTGTTGGATGGCGCGCGCCAGTTCCAGATTCGCCGCGCGGATGTCGGCTTCGAGCGCGGGCCGGCGGGCGGCGAACCGGGCTTCGACGGCCTCGATACGGGTCAGGTGATCAGGCGAGAGCTTCAAATCGTGGTGGATGATGTCGTGCAGGGACGGCGGTTCGCGCCGGCTGAGCACCCAGCTGGCGCTGATCCAAGTGCCCGCGCCGCTGGCGACAGCCGCCAGCACGGCGGTCAGTGCGATCGCCCGCCAGCCGCGCATCACCGGCCGGCTTCCAGACGCACCAGGGGCGACAGACCCGCATCGACCGTGAAGATGGCCATATCCCCACGCGGTCGGGGAGCGGCGACCGCGCCGACGCCGCCCACGGTCAGGCCGGTGACCAGGGCCATGGCGACGGCGCCAAGGCGCAGTTGTCTTGTCAGCCTTTCGCCGCGAAGCGCGTCGACCCGGCGCCAGACGAGCGGCTCGAGCCCGTCGAGCGACCGACCGGCGGACACGGCCGCCAATCGATTCAGAAGATCATCAAGATTGCGCGTCATCGAACACTCTCCTAGCGCCCCTAATCCCTACTACGCCGAAACGGGCGGAATCCCTCGATCGAGGGGACGGCTTCCCGGATGCGTAGTTAGCAGAAGGCACAGGATGGGAGAGAACAATGGCGATACGCAAATTTCTGCCGGGGCTCGCCCTGGCGCTGGCGCTGTCAGTCAGCGCGCCGGCGTTCGCGCATGAGGCCCACGAGAAGGCCGCGGCGGCTCGCGCCCAGGTCGCCACGCCGACGGCCGCCGTTCCAGACGGCGGCGTGATGGCCATGCCGGGCATGGCCCAGGACATGGACCACGGAGCCATGATGGCGGACGAGGCTCCCAAGCCCATGCCCCAGCGCCTGTATCGCTGGCTCGGGGCCATGCATCCGGCCGCGGTGCATTTCCCCATCGCGCTGTTCCTCGTCGCCGCCCTTCTCGAGATCGCCGCGCTGACGCTCCGCCGGCCGGTCCTGACCCAGGGCACCCGCGTCATTATCGCCCTGGCCGCGATCTCTGCGCTCGCCGCGGTGGCGCTGGGGTGGTTCGCCATGGGCCTCCCCGGCAAGGACGACGCGACCCACGCTTATCACCGGTGGCTCGGCACCTCGATCGCCGTTCTGGGCCTGTTGAGCTGGTGGGCGAAGGAACATTGGGTCCGCCGACCGGGACGCGGGCGTGAGCTGATCTACGTCGGCCTGTTGACGCTTACCGCCGCCGCCGTGATCGTCAACGGCCTGCTGGGCGGGATGCTGACCCACGGCGTGAGACATCTGATGTTCTGAGGGCCTCAAGGACACGCGTCGCCCGCCACATAGTTTCCCCCCACTTTCGCCGGACCAGGACGCTTTCGCGGCCGCGGCTAACCAGGAGCTTGATCCATGTCGTTTCGTTCAGCACTCGCCGGATCGGCGCTCGCCGCTGTCCTCGCTACCTCCGCCCAGGCCCAGGCCCAGGCCCAGACCCAGGCGCCCCACTCTCACGCCCCCGGCTCGGCCCACACCCCAGGCTCGGCACACGCCCCCGGCCATGCGCAAACCGCTGACGAGGCGCAGGTCCGAACCGTCGTCGCCGCCTACAAGGACGCCATTACCCGGATGGACGTGTCACAGACCCCGGCTCTGTTCTGGGAGGACTCGGCGATTTTCGAGAACGGCGGCGTCGAAGGGACGTTCGCCTATTACCTCGAGCACCATCTCGGACCCGAGTTTACGGATCTGGCGGGTTTCGAGTTTCGCAACCACGAGATGACAGTGGAGATCGACGGCGATACCGCATTCGTGAGCGAGACCTACACCTATCACATCACCTTCAAGGACACGGCGCGCGAACCGATCGAGCGTCGCGGCGTCGCCACAAGCGTCCTGCGCAAGCGGGGCGACGAGTGGAGGTTCGCCATCTATCACTCTTCGGCCCGGCCCTTGCGCCGGGCGACCTGAAGACGCGGAAACGGGTTGCCCGGCCTCCCGATCACCAGAGTAATGAGCCAATGATAAAGTCGCTTTCGCGCCGCTCCCTTCTGATCCTCGGCGTCAGCGCCTCGGCAGCCGCGGCCTGCGCTCAAACCCCTCGTCCTTCGTCCGACCTCGCCGTCTACAAATCGCCCACCTGCGGCTGCTGCGGCGCATGGGTCGAACACATGACAGCGGCGGGGTTTCAGGCGCGGATAACCGAGGTGACCGACCCCGGCTCGGTCCGCCGCGCCCAAGGCGTTCCCGAGTCCTTGGCGTCCTGCCATACGGCCTTGGTTGGCGGATATGTCCTCGAGGGCCATGTGCCGGCCGAGGATGTGCGCCGGCTCCTCGCCGAACGCCCGGAGGCCGTGGGTCTCGTCGTTCCCGGGATGCCGCTGGGGTCTCCCGGCATGGAGACGCCCGACGGGCAACGGGAGGTCTATGAGACCCTGCTGATCCTCAAGGGCGGCGGCACGCGCGTCTTCGCGCGTCACGGCCAGGCGAGGCGCGTGGCATGAAGATTCTCAAGCTCTCCACCCAACTGCACAAATGGATCGCGCTGGTCGTCGGTCTTCAGGTGCTGTTCTGGGTCGGCGGCGGTCTGGTGATGACGGCCATTCCGATCGAGACCGTTCGCGGCGAGCATCGCGCGGTCGAACTCACGCCGGGTCCGCTGGAACTCGGCGCCCTTCCGGCCCTTGGCGAGATCGTCCGTCGGGCCGGCGTCGCGCCCGTCCAGGCGGAGCTTCATTCCACGCCGAGGGGGCCGGCCTGGACCCTGAAGCCGGCGGCGGGCGAGCCGGTCATCGTGTCCGCCGCGACAGGTCGGCCGTTCGGACCGATGTCCGCCGCCGAGGTCTCGGCCTTCGCCAAGCGCGCCTACAAGGGTGAGGCGGGGGTTTCGGGCGCCGTGCTCCTGACCACGGCGCCAGAGGAGACGGGACGGACCGGGCCGCTTTGGCGCGTCGACTTCGCAGATCGCGAGAAGACCTCCTTCTACCTGTCGCCCGCCACCGGCGAGGTGGTGACGCGCCGCTCGGGCGTCTGGCGGATTTTCGACTTCTTCTGGCGTCTCCATGTCATGGACTGGAACGACGGCGAGGATTTCAATCACCCCCTGATCATCATAACCACAGCCTTGACGCTGAGCATCGTGGTTTCAGGGTTCATCCTGCTCTGGATTCGGCTGGCGCGGGATCTGAAGGCGGCTCGGGCCTCGCAGCGCGCCGTCCGGCGAGAGTGACGCGCCCCCGGATCGATTGCCGACCGCCGCCCGGCCCGCCATCAGATCAGGCGGTGGGAGATTTCTGTCAGGGCCCGAAGGTCGGTCCCGAAGCGGGCGATTGAAGCCCGGTGCCGTTCCAGTTCGCCATAGGGAAGGTAGCGCACGTCAAGGTCCGCGATCCGGCTGAAGGCGGGCCGCCGCAACTGGGCGCGGACATCGCCCTCGCGGCTGTCTGGCGCCACCAGGAACAGGCCTGCGGACGTATGGAGCTCGCCAGACAGGGCGAGGTCCAGCATACGCACGACGCCGGAATAAATCGTGGTGGAGTGTTCGACCTCAAAGGCGGCTGTCACGCGATCCGCGCCGGCCTCCAGCCAGAGGACGTCGATGAGGCGGATCGACTCTGCACCCGCGCCGTTCGCCAGCGCCGCGGGCAGCTGGTCCAGACAACCCTCACCGAGACGCGCGCCGTCATAAGGCCGGCTGCGGTCATTGGCGGCGATCCACACGCGATAGCCGAGCGCTCGCCCCAGATCCCGGATCCATGCCTGAACTTCGGTGTGGGTGCGATCAGTGTCGCGTTGCTGCAGCGCGGTCTTCTCGAACTTCACCGCTTCAGCCCGGGCTTCAGCCAGCCGCCGATCCCAGTCACGGTCAGAGAGATCTTCGCTTTCCAGGGGCGGAGCGGGGTATCGTCCTGACCCGACATCGAACAGGAAGCCCGCGATGGCGCCCAGGTCGTTTGACAGCAGGTCGCGATAGCGGGCGTTGAGTTCCAGAATTCCCTCACGCATGGCCAGATAGTGCTCCCAACTGCCCAGCTTCACTTTCGACCCGGTGATTGCGTTGTAGCCATTGACGATGGCGGTGTTGAACGGCGGGGCGTGCGTGGGATGCAAGAAGTAGATCAGGTTGGCCACGGCCGGCCCGAGGCCCTTGATCTTGAGCTGATCGATCGTGCGGATGCCGGACAGGATCTCGGCGCCGGTTGAACAGCAGCTGCAGTGATGCAGCAGACGGCCAAAGGCGCGCTGGTTGGGCGGGTTCTCGTAGATGTCGGGAATCCGGAGCTTGGGCTTCCACAGGAACGCGTGGTCGGCGCCCCTGAATATCTGGCGTTGTTCGGCGACCGAATGGACGATGGTCTCCAGCGACGAGCCACGATAGGCGACGCCGAACCGGCCCGCCTCGATCTCCTCGACGACCTGACCGATGCCCCGCCGGATGGACCGGAAATTCTTCAGCCGTTCATCCCACAGGAACCACGTCCTATAGGTGGCCGAAGGATCGTCGCGCCACTGCTCGATAAGCTCTTGAAGTCGATCCGGCACGCCGCCCCCACAGAACTCCATCGCCGTCCCAGCCTAGTCAGATTGGTGCGGAAGCGCCACCGGCGCCAGGCGGGTGGCGGTTGGGCGCAGGGTCCCGACGCTGGTCGCCTGGCAAGGGAGTCGCGCGCCAGCCGCCATGCCGACTTCGCCATGGTGATGGGCGTG
>NZ_DLMO01000072.1 GCF_002479325.1 Brevundimonas sp. UBA7534 | reverse complement strand
AGCCCTGGATCACGCCCGAGGCGTTCCACCGCTTCTGGCCGTCTAGGACCTGGTGGCCCGTGACGATGACGCCCCGCACGATGACGGGCGCCGAGGTGATCGACACCATGCCGGGATAGGGGTCGCCCATGCCGACCTTGATGCTGACCGCGCCGTTCTGGCCGAAGGCCGGGCACGGACGCCCAGTGCGGGCGTCGACGGCGATGATGCGGCCGTCCAGGGTGCCTTCGATGATCTTGACCGCGCAGGGTTCGGCCGGATTGGCGTTCGCCCGGGCATGATAGGCCACGCCGCGGCAGGCGGCGGTGTAGGGAATCTGGTCGTCGGCGACCTGCGGATCATAGGTCCACTTCTGCTGGCCCGTATTGGCGTCCAGGGCGAACAGCTTGTTTCGGGCCGAGCACAGATAAACGGTGTCGCCGATCTTCAGCGGCGTGGTCTCCGCCCCCCACCGCTCGCCCGGCAGATCGCCGGTGCGGAAGGTCCAGGCGCGTTCCAGCCGGCCGACGTTGTCCTTGTTGATCTGGGTCAGCGGGGTGTAGCGCTGGGCGCTGTCGGTGCCGCCCCAGGCGGGCCAGTCCGCGCCCGTCTTCAGCAGGGCGGGATCGTTGTAGCGTCCGCGCGCGCCGGGCACCGGATGGTCGACCTGGGCCTTGTTGGCCTGGGCGATGACGACGCCGAAGATTAGGGTCAGCACCGCCAGACCGGCCGCGGACCCTGCGGCCAACCGCCCCGCGCCGCGCCGCAGCGCCGGCAGGGTCGCGATGACCAGGAACATCAGCACCAGCGGCCCGACCAGGCGCGGCACCTGGGCCCAACCGTTCAGCCCCTTTTCCCAGAAGGCCCAGATCAGGGTGGCTGCGAAGGTGGCGGCGTAGATCCACGCGCCGCGGATATCGCGCAGGATCAGCAGCACGCCCGAGGCGATCAGCGCCAGGCCCGCGATCAGGTAGTACCAGGAGCCGCCCAACGTCGCGAGTTGCACCCCGCCGACGGTCAGGATCAGGCCGATCAAGGCGAGCAGGACGCCGAGAAGCAGGGTCAGCCAGCCCCCCAGACCGGTTGGCGTTGTCCATCGTGGCATGAGAGCCCCCTGAAGCTGCTGATCAAGGAACGGCAACGCTCGCTCCCCGGCCGAGTTCCATAGTGTCGCAGGCGGGAACCAAAAACTCTGTTGCGCCGCACACGGCCGCGCGAGCATCTTTTGATAAGCCGCCCGCCCACCTTGAAATATTATTTCTTTTTGAGAGGCATAACGCCGGTTACGCCAATATTATTTGCCTTGAATGGCCCGTTTGCGGCATATGCGACGCCGTGACACATAAGACCATAACGCCAGGCGGGACTTTCGTTGTAGAGCCGCGCCGCCTTTCCAAGGCCTCCGCCGAACTGCGCGCCCGCGGGTTCGGGGAAATCACGCTTCCGCCGTCTACTGAGACGGCCGAGAAACAGGCGTCGCGCTGCACCGACTGCGGCGTGCCGTTCTGCCAGAACGCCTGCCCGCTCCAGAACAATATCCCCGACTGGCTGCGCCTGTCGGCCGAGAACGAGGTGCGTGAGGCCTGGCGCGTCTCGTCCCTGACCTCGACCATGCCCGAGATCTGCGGCCGCATCTGCCCGCAGGACCGCCTGTGCGAAGGCGGCTGCACCCTGAACCAGTCCGGCTGGGAAGCCGTCACCATCGGCTCTGTAGAGGCCTGGATCGCCGAACAGGCGTGGGAGAACGGCTGGGTCGAACCGATCCGCCCGCTGGCCGAACGGGGCGAGAGCGTCGGCGTGATCGGCGCGGGACCGGCGGGCCTGGCGGCGGCCGACCGACTGCGCTCCGAAGGCTATCAGGTCACCGTCTATGACCGGCACGACCGGGCCGGCGGCCTGCTGATCTATGGCATTCCCGGCTTCAAGCTGGAGAAGCACGTCGTGCAGCGGCGCGTCGACCGCCTGGCCGAGGGCGGCGTCACATTCGTGCTGGGCTGCGAGGTCGGCAAGGACGTGACCCTGACCGAACTGCGCGACCGCCACGACGCGGTCCTGCTGGCCATGGGCGTCTATCAGCCGCGCATCCTCTCCGCGCCAGGCCGGGGACCGGGCTCCACCGTCGAGGCGCTGCAGTACCTGATGCACCAGAACCGCCGCGACCTGGGCGACGCCGAACAGGACGGCTGGCACGAGGCGCGCGGCAAGCGGGTGGTGGTGATCGGCGGCGGCGACACGGCGATGGACTGCGTCCGCACCGCCGTCCGTCAGGGCGCCCAGAGCGTCACCTGCGTCTATCGTCGCGACCGGGACAACATGCCCGGCTCCGCCCGCGAAGTGCAGAACGCCGAGGAGGAAGGCGTCGTCTTCGAATGGCTGGCCGCGCCCAAGGCCTTGCTGTCCCAGGGCGACGACGTGACGGGCGTGCGCGCCCAGCGCATGGCCCTGACCGAAGCCGCGCCCGGCGAGCGACGCAACATCGCGCCCGTTCCCGGCTCGGATTTCGACATTCCCGCCGACATCGTCATCGAGGCCCTGGGCTTCCAGCCCGAACCCTTCGCGGCGCATGAACCCGACCTCAGACTGCGCGACGACGGCACGATCAAGGTCGGCGCCGTCAGCTTCGCCACCAGCCTGCCCGGCGTGTTCGCCGCCGGCGACGCGGTCCGAGGCGCCTCGCTGGTCGTCTGGGCGGTGCGCGAAGGACAGGACGCCGCCGCCGAGATCGACCGTTACCTGAAGACCCGCACCGAGGAGGTCGCGGCATGAGCGAACTCCGTCTTCCGCTCATCCCGGCGAAAGCCGGGACCCAGTTCTTTGGGCGCTCTGAAGGAGCGATCGGATCAACAATTTTCATCCCCGACACCTGTGGCTCGCGACAGCACTGGGTCCCGGCTTTCGCCTGGATGAGCGGAGGGGTTGGATAGGCTCATGACCTGGCTGAACACCTACAATCAAACCCGCGACCGTCTGGAAGCGGGCCACGCCTATGACCGCGCCTCCGAGCGCGACGCCTGCGGCGTGGGCCTGGTCTGCTCCATCGACGGCAGCCCGCGCCGCGACGTGGTCGAATACGCGATCCGCAGCCTGAAGGCCGTGGCCCACCGGGGCGCGGTCGATCCCGACGGCCTGTCCGGCGACGGCGCCGGCGTGATGGTGGAACTGCCCCAGGGCTTCTTCGCCGACCAGGTGGCGGCCATCGGCCAGTCGCTGCGGCCCGGCCCCATCTGCGTCGGCCAGATCTTTCTGCCGCGCACCGACCTGGGCGACCAGGACCGCGCCCGCGCCATCGTCGAGACCGAGGCCCTGCGCGCCGGATTCTGGATCTACGGCTGGCGCCAGACGCCGGTGGACCTGTCCGTGGTCGGGACCAAGGCGGGCGCGACCCGGCCCGAGATCGAGCAGATCATGCTGGCTCCCCCGCTGGACGACGCCGGCCGGCCGCTGGACGGCGAAGCGCTGGAGCGTGAACTGTTCCTGACCCGGCGCCGCATCGAGAAGACCGTCAAGACCGAGAACCTACAGGGCGTCTATATCTGCACCCTGTCGTCGCGTTCGATCGCCTACAAGGGCATGGTCCGCGCCGAACTGCTGGGCGACCTGTATCCCGACCTGGAGGACCCGCGCTTCGTCTCGGCCTACGCCGTCTTCCACCAGCGCTATTCGACCAACACCTTCCCGGAATGGCGGCTGGCCCAGCCCTTCCGAATGCTGGCCCACAACGGCGAGATCAACACGTTGAAGGGCAATCTGAACTGGATGAAGAGCCATGAGATTCGCATGGCCGCCCAGGCGTTCGGGGACCGCGACGGCGAGGTGAAGCCGGTGGTCCAGCCGGGCGGATCGGACTCGGCCTCGCTGGACAATGTGTTCGAGGTTCTGGTGCGCGCCGGTCGACCCGCCCCGATGGCCAAGGCCCTGCTGATCCCCGAGGCCTGGGCCAAGGACGACGTGGTCATGCCCGAGCCCAACCGCGCCTTCTACGCCTATTGCAATGCGGTGATGGAGCCGTGGGACGGCCCGGCCGCCATCTGCGCCGTGGACGGCCGCTGGGTCGTCGCCGGCAAGGACCGCAACGGCCTGCGCCCCCTGCGGGCGGTCGAGACGGTCGACGGCCTGCTGATGGCCGGCTCCGAGGCGGGCCTGGTGCCGATCCCCGAGAGCCGCGTGAAGCGCCGCCTGCACATCGGCCCCGGCAAGCTGATCGCCGTCGATATGGCGAACGGCCGCCTCTATGACGAGCACGAGGCGATCGACGCCCTGGCCGCCGCCCACCCCTATACGGAGTGGCTGGACAACATGGTCGATCTGGAGCCGATCATCGGCCCCGGACCCGAGCCCCGTTCGGCCCAGGGCGAGGCCCTGACGCGCCGCCAGATCGCCGCCGGTTTCAGCCGCGAGGACCTGGACCTGACGCTGGATCCGCTGATCCGAGACGGCAAGGAGGCGGTCGGCTCGATGGGCGACGATGCGCCGCCGGCGGTCCTGTCGGCCCTGCCCCGCCCGCTGCCGCACTATTTCCGCCAGAACTTCAGCCAGGTCACCAATCCGCCGATCGACCCGTTACGCGAAGCGGGGGCCATGAGCCTGAAGACCCGGTTCAAGAACCTGGGCAACATCCTGGCCGAGGAGGAGGCCCAGACCGACGTCTTCGTGCTGGACAGTCCGGTCCTGACGAACGGCATGTACGAGCGCATGATCGAGACGGTCGGCGCCGGTTCGACCGTGGTGATAGACTGCAGCTACGCCCTGCCGTCGCAAGAGGCCCGCCCCGGCGCCGGGCTGCGCGCCGCACTGGACCGCATCATGGACGAGGCCGAGGCCGCCGCGCGCGACGGGGCCGCCCTGATCGTGCTGACCGACCAGCAGGGGTCCGCCGAGCGTCTGGCCGCCCCGATGATCCTGGCTACGGCGGGCGTTCACGGGCGACTGACCAAAGTCGGGCTGCGGACCTATTGCTCCATCGTGGTCCGGACCGCCGAGACGCTGGACCCGCACGGCTTCGCCGTCCTGGTCGGCGTCGGCGCCACCACCGTCAACGCCTGGCTGGCCCAGGACCTGTTCCAGGAGCGGCTGGACCGGGGCCTGTATCCCGGCCTGACGCTGCGCGACGCCTGCCTGCACTACAAGAAGGGCATCGAGGCCGGCCTGCTGAAGACCCTGGCCCGCAAGGGCATCAGCGTCATCTCCGCCTATCGTGGCGGCTGCGAGTTCGAGGTGCTGGGCCTATCGCGCGCCCTGACGGCCGAGTTCTTCCCCGGCGCCCCCTCGCGCATCTCCGGCATCGGCCTGGCCGGGCTGGAGCAGGCCGCATTGAAGCGCCACGCCAAAGCCTGGGGCGAGGCCCAGCCCGTCCCGTCGATGGGCGGCTTCTTCAAGATCCGCTCGGGCGGCGAGGCCCACGCCCACGAGGCGCGGACCATCCACCTGCTGCAGGACGCCTGCAATCGCGGCGACTACCGCCGCTTCAAGCAGTATTCCGAAGTGGTGCGGAACCAGCCGGACCTGTCCCTGCGCGACCTGCTGGACTTCCGCGAAGGGACCGCCATCCCCATCGATCAGGTCGAGAGCGTCTCGGACATCCGAAAGCGCTTCCTGACCCAGGCTATGTCGCTGGGCGCCCTCAGCCCCGAGGCGCACGAGACGCTGAACATCGCCATGAACCGCATCGGCGCCCGCAGCGTGTCCGGCGAAGGCGGCGAGGACCCGGAACGCTATCACCCGCGTCCCAACGGCGACGACGCCAATTCGGCGGTCAAGCAGGTCGCCTCCGGCCGGTTCGGCGTCACGGCCGAATATCTGAACCAGTGCCGCGAGATCGAGATCAAGGTGGCCCAGGGCGCCAAGCCCGGCGAGGGCGGCCAGCTGCCCGGCTTCAAGGTGACCGAATTCATCGGCCGCATGCGTCACGCCGTGCCCGGCACGACGCTGATCAGCCCGCCGCCGCACCACGACATCTACTCGATCGAGGACCTGGCGCAGCTGATCCACGACCTCAAGCGGGCCAACCCGACCGCGCGGGTCCACGTCAAGCTCGTCTCCGAGTCCGGCGTGGGCACGGTGGCCGCGGGCGTCGCCAAGGCGCGCGCCGACGTCGTGCTCATCTCCGGCCACGACGGCGGAACGGGCGCCTCCCCGCTGAACTCCCTCAAGCACGCGGGCACCCCGTGGGAGATCGGCCTGGCCGAGGCGCAGCAGACGCTCATGCTCAACGGCCTGCGCGAGCGCGTCACCGTCCAGGTGGACGGGCAGCTCAAGACCGGCCGGGACGTCGTGATCGCCGCACTGCTCGGGGCCGAGGAGTTCGGCTTCGCGACCGCCCCGCTCGTGGTCTCCGGCTGCATCATGATGCGCGTGTGCCACCTGGACACGTGCCCCGTGGGCGTGGCCACCCAGAACCCCGAGCTGCGCGCGCGCTTCACGGGCAAGCCCGAGTTCGTCGTCAACTTCTTCGAGTTCATCGCGCAGGAGGTCCGCGAGCTGCTCTCGCAGCTGGGCTTCCGCACGCTCGACGAGGCGATCGGCCACCGCGAGCTGCTCGACGTGGACGCGGCCCTGCACCACTGGAAGTCCGAGGGCCTGGACCTCTCGGGCATCCTCGCGGACCCCTCCGTCGGCCGGCGTCCGGGCCACGAGGACGCGCCCATGCGCCGCACCACCGAGCAGGACCACGACCTCGCCTCCCACATCGACCACCGGTTCATCGCCCGGCTGGGGGACACGCTCACGACGGGCACGCCCGTCGTGATGGACGAGGCCGTCGTGAACACGGACCGGTCCGTGGGCACGCTGCTGGGCTACCACGTCACGAGCACGCGGCTCGCCGACGAGCTGGACGACGACACGATCACCGTGCGCCTGACGGGCGAGGCCGGCCAGTCCCTCGGCGCCTTCCTGCCCGCCGGCGTCACCCTGCGGCTCTCGGGCGACGCCAACGACTACGTCGGCAAGGGCCTGTCGGGGGGACGCGTGATCGTCCGCCCCGACGCCGAGGCCCCGTTCGTGGCCGAGGAGAACACCGTGGCCGGCAACGTGATCGGCTACGGCGCCACCTCGGGCCAGCTGTTCCTGCGCGGCCGCGTGGGGGAGCGGTTCCTCGTGCGCAACTCCGGCGCCACCGCGGTGGCCGAGGGCATCGGCGACCACGGCCTGGAGTACATGACCGGCGGTGAGGCGCTGATCCTCGGCGAGACCGGCCGCAACCTCGCCGCCGGCATGTCCGGCGGGCGGGCCTGGGTGCTGGACCTGGACCGGGAGGACCTGAACCCACTCGCCGTCCGCGAGGACGCCCTGATCCTCGAGGCGCCGTCCGCGCAGGACCGGCTGCGGATCGCCGAGCTGCTGGAGCTGCACCGCGCGGAGACGGGCTCCGCCGTCGCCAGATCGGAAGAGCGCGACCTGCGGGCTGGCGGGGACGCCGCCGACGCCGCGTGGGACCGCTTCACGACCGTCCTGCCCCGGCAGTACGACCTCGTGCTGCGCACCCGTCAGGCCGCGACGGCCGAGGGACTCGACCCGGACGGGGAGGCCGTCTGGGACCGACTGCTGGAGGTGACCCGTGGCTGATCCGCGCGGATTCCTGAAGAACCGGGAGCGCGTCGAGCGCCCCACGCGTCCGGTGCCGGTGCGCATCATGGACTTCAAGGACGTGTACGTCCGCCAGGACGAGGCGATCGTGCGCACCCAGGCCGGCCGGTGCATGGACTGCGGCATCCCGTTCTGCCACTCCGGGTGCCCGCTGGGCAACCTCATCCCGGAGTGGAACGACCTGGTCCGGCGGGGACGCTGGGACGAGGCCGCCGCGCGACTGCACTCGACCAACAACTTCCCCGAGGTCACCGGGCGGATCTGCCCCGCCCCGTGCGAGGACTCCTGCACCCTGGGCATCAACCAGCCCGCGGTCACCATCAAGCAGACCGAGGTGGCGATCGCGGAGCAGATCTTCGACAACGACTGGCTCGAGCCGGTCGTGCCGGCCCGCCTGAACGGCCACACCGTGGCCGTCGTCGGCTCGGGCCCGGCGGGACTGGCCGCGGCGCAGCAGCTCACCCGCGCCGGCTTCACCGTGGTGGTCTACGAGCGCGACGAGCGCCTCGGCGGCCTGCTGCGGCTGGGCATCCCGGACTTCAAGCTGGAGAAGGACGTCCTGGACCGGCGCCTGGCGCAGATGGAGGCCGAGGGCACCCGGTTCCGCACCGGCGTGGAGATCGGCGTCGACCTGCCCTGGGACCAGCTCAAGGCCCGCTTCGACGCCGTGATCGTGGCGACCGGCGCCCCCGTGGCCCGCGAGCTGCCCGTCCCCGGCCGCGGCCTCGACGGGATCCACCTCGCCATGGACTACCTCGTGCAGTCCAACCGCGCGGTCGCCGGCGACGAGGTCCCGGACCAGATCTCCGCCGAGGGGCGCCACGTGGTGATCCTCGGCGGCGGCGACACTGGCGCGGACTGCATCGGCACCGCGCACCGCCAGGGGGCGGCGTCCGTGACGACGCTGGCGATCGGCCAGCAGCTGCCGGTCGAGCGCCCCGTCCACCAGCCGTGGCCCACGATCCCCAAGGTCCACCAGCAGACCACGGCCGACGCCGAGGGCGGCGCCCGCGCGCACCTTGCCTCCACGGTCGAGTTCCTCGGCGACGAGCACGGCCGCGTGCGCGCCCTGCGCGTGGCGGAGACCGAGTACCGCGAGGACGGCACGCGCGGGCCCAAGGCGGGCACCGAGCGCGAGGTCCAGGCGGACCTGGTGCTGCTGGCGCTGGGCTTCACCGGCATCGAGGAGGAGCT
>NZ_DLMO01000073.1 GCF_002479325.1 Brevundimonas sp. UBA7534 | reverse complement strand
CCCAGGCTCTCCACGTCGCCGGCCACCGACATGCCCTGGCGGCAGCCGATGGCGGCGATGACCAGGGCGAAGACCGGCGCCTTCACCAGTCCGACCATCATGTGCTGCGCCATGGTTCCGTCCTCGACCAACCGCTGGAAGAAGAAGGCCGGCCCAAGGTTCAGACTGCTCCAGCAGACGATCAAGCCGCCGAAAAGGCCGCCCAGCATGCCCAGAAAGGTCAGCAGGGGCAGCATGACGACGAGCGCCGCCAGCCGCGGCACTACCAGCGCCTGGAACGGGTTGACGCCCATGACCTGCATGGCGTCCACCTCTTGGTTCATCCGCATCGAGCCGATCTCCGCCGCGAAGGACGACGAGGACCGACCCGCCAGGAGCACCGAGGCGATGACCACCGCGAACTCGCGAAACATGGCCACGCCGATCAGCTGGACGGCGAACACCTGGGCGCCGAAGTCGGTCAGCAGGTCCACGCCGATGAAGGCGACCACCGCCCCGATAAAGAAGTTGGTCATCATCACGATGGGGATCGCGTCCAGGCCCGACCGTTCGGCCTGGCTGACCCAGGCGGGCCAGCGGATGTCGCCGGGATGGCGGGCGGCCTCGACCACCGCCGTCATCAGGCGACCCAGAAAGGCCAGCGACAGCATCGCTTCGGCGCCGAAGTCATAGACGCCCCGCCCGATCTTGCCGAAGGATCGGGTCAGCATGTCCGGGCGCTTTGGCGCGGGCGCGCTTTTGCGCTCCAGCGCTTCGATCATCTTGTAGATGCGACCCGCTTCCGGCCGCCCCTTCCAGGCGGACTTCGGCAGGCGGCCGCCGGACGCCTGAACCAGCGCCAAAGCGCCGGCGGTGTCGAAACGACCCAAGTCGGCGGTGTCCACGCCGTCCACTCGGCGACCGTCCAGATCACTCTTCAGGCGCTGGGGCAGCCGTCCCAGCGCCGTCGTGGTCCAGTCGCCCGTCAGGCGCAGCGTGGCGCCGTCAGCGGCGTCCTGGATTTCATAATCCGCCTGACTCATCGGTCCCCGTGTCGGCAAGCGGCCGTCGTTGTCGGCGCCCGACACCACGACGCACCCGCGATCCCAACTCGCCTAATGGTCAAGCCGGTCGATGAAGTCAACGTGCGATGACATCGATATGCCGACATCGCCGTTTCCTGTGCGAAGCGTGGCGCCCCCATACGTCTCGTTCCTAACCGCTACGCTCGCGGTCCGGATCAAACGCGGCGGAACGGGATTCGTTCGCCCTGTCAGGCCAGAAGCCGACGAACAGTCTTCAGGTCGTCGACAAGGTCGGCGCGCGCCGCGTCCCGAGCCGCGGCGTCCGGCAATCGCAAGAGGTAGGATGGGTGCACCGTCAGCACGCCGGTCGCGCCGTCCGCCAGTTGCAGCGGATGGCCGCGCTCTCGCATCACGGCGGGCTTTCTTCCCAAGACCGCCAACCCCGCCGTCGCGCCCAGCGCCACGATCACCTTTGGCTGAATCAGGCGACGCTCGGCGTCCAGCCACCAGCGGCAGGCCTGCACCTCTCCGGCGTTCGGGGTCTTGTGCAGACGGCGCTTGCCGCGCGGCTCGTGCTTGAAGTGTTTGACGGCGTTGGTGACATAGACGTCGGACCGGTCGATGCCGGCCTCCTCAAGCGCCGCATCAAGCACCTGCCCCGCCGGCCCGACGAACGGACGGCCCGCCAGGTCTTCCTGATCGCCCGGCTGTTCGCCGACGATCATCAGCCGCGCTGAAGCCGGCCCCTCGCCGCAGACGCCCTGGGTGGCGTCGCGATACAATGGACAGCGCCGACACGCCTGAACCCCGCGCTCCACGGCTGTCACGGTGTCCGGCGCGGCTTCGGCGTCGGGTCGATCCTGGTGGACGTCGCGCGCGATCGCCTTGGCGAAGCGGGCGTTCGGGTCGGGAGCGGGGGCGGCGACCATGGCCTCCATTCGAACCTGCGCCGAGGCCACCAGTTCCGGGATCAGCGCCGCCTCGGGCAGATTCTTCCAGTAGCCCTTGGCCATCTCCCCCTGCATCGTCTTCACCTTCAGACGCGCGGGATTGAAGGTGGAGGCGTAGTAGGTCTTCCAGAACTCTTCGATCTCGTCCTCGGTCGGCGCCATGTCACGCGTCGCGGCGGGGCCGAAGCGCAAGGTCTCACCATCCCAGAAGACCGAACCGTCGGGCGTCAGGATCGACCAGCGCATGGCGGTGAAGCGGCGCTGAAAGAAGGGCGCCGTGCGCTCCAGCACCCGGTGCGCCGGCTCGAACCACGCGACCCAGGCCTCGCCCCGATCGTCGTGCGTCTGTCGAAAGCGGACGAAGGCTTTCATCTTGTGGGCGGCGCGGCTGACGTTCTTGGCCCTTTCGAGGGCGTCGGCGACGTCGGGATCGGAGATGACGCGGATCAGGTCGGGATCGTCGCGGAGACGCCACAAAAGGCGATACATCAGATCGAACCGGTCGATCGAGCGATGCAGGATCACCGCGTGCGCCAGATCGACGAAAGCCTTGGGAACCGAAAACTCGGGCTCGCGCCCGCCCGCGTGGCCGGAGCCAGGCGAGGCGTCGTCGAACAGCCCGCCCTGAGCGGTTCCTCCCGCCACGACGAAGCGCGCGGCGGCAGGCTCGACGCCTGCCAGTCGCATCTGGCGCGCTGCCTTCCGCCAGCCGTCGAAATCCGTTTCAGACGCCAGCTCCGCCGTCGTCATTCAGAACAGACTCAACTGTTCGGGCGCGCGCGTCGTCACCCGCGCCCGGAGATCGCCCGCGTCCGTCAGTCCGCCCGGCGACCAGTCCAGGGCGGTGATGAAGGGCCGCACCTTGGCGACGGAGCGTGTCAGCCGGCCCACGTCTTCCAGTCTTAGTGTACGATAGCGCCGCACCGACACGATGCGGTCGACCGCCTTGACCCCCAGCCCCGGCACGCGCAGCAGCATCTCGCGCGACGCGCGGTTCACATCGACAGGGAATTGTTCGCGGCGATTCAGCGCCCAGGCCAGCTTGGGATCGACGGCCAGGTCCAGCATCCCACCGGTCGCCGCCTCCCCGATCTCGGGCGCAGAGAAGCCGTAGAAACGCATCAGCCAGTCGGCCTGATACAGCCTGTGTTCACGCATCAGCGGCGGGCGCGACAGGGGCAGGATCGAACTGGCATCGGGGATCGGGCTGAAGGCCGAATAATAGACCCGGCGCAGACCGTAACCGCCATAGAGCGAGGCGCTGCGGTCCAGGATTTCCGTGTCCGGCGCGCCGTCCGCGCCGACGATCAGCTGGGTGCTCTGGCCGCCCGGCGCGAACCGGGGCGGTCGGGCGCGGTCGCGGCGGGCGGGCTTGGCGGCCTCCACCGCCTGGCGCACCTGCCCCATCGCCTTCTTGATGACCCCCACATCCTTCTGAGGGGCCAGCCGCGACAGGGCCTCGTCGCGCGGAAGCTCGATGTTGGCCGAAAGTCGATCGGCGTACAGGCCCGCCAGATCGACCAGCCGGGGATCGGCCTCCGGGATCAGCTTCAGATGGATATAGCCCCGGAAGTCGTGGACGTCTCGCAGGATGCGGGCGACCTCGACCAACTGTTCCATCGTATAATCGCTGTCGCGGATGACCCCGGACGACAGGAACAGCCCCTCGATGTAGTTGCGCCGATAGAAGTTCAGCGTCAGGTCCACCACCTCGGCCACGGTGAACCGCGCGCGCTCCACGTTCGAAGACGCCCTGTTGATGCAATAGGCGCAGTCGTAGATGCAGAAGTTGGTCAGCAGTATCTTCAGCAGGCTGACGCACCGGCCGTCCGGCGTATAGGCGTGGCAGATCCCCATGCCCTCGGTCGAGCCGATCCCGCGCCCGCCCACAAAGTCCCGTTTGGACGTCCCCGACGACGCGCAGGACGCGTCGTATTTGGCGGCGTCAGCCAGCACGGACAGCTTGCGGCGAAGATCGAGACGAGCCATTCGTTCATGTTATGTTCCATTAGCATCCCGCGTCCAGCGTGGCCGTTGTCTTTTTCTTTCAATCGTTTCTAGGTCCGCAGCAGGTCCAGCAGAGACGTCCCGCGCAGCGAGTTGATGACCTGGGCCGAGGCCTCGATCGCAACCTGGGCCAGTTGCAGGTCGGTGATGGCCTGGGCGGCGTCATAGCCCGTCTTGTCGATCATCAGCTTGTCCAACGAGGTCTGGCGGCCTTCATGAGCGTTCAGCGTGTCCTCGACATGGTTCTGCATCAGGCCGTTCTTGGCGGTCTGGTTGGTCACCTCTTTGTTGGCGGCGTCCAACTGCTTCAGTTGCTCGGTCAGGAAGGCCTGAACATCCGCCGAGGGTTTGCCGCTCAGGGTTCCGGCGCCGGCGGGCGTATAGGTCACGCCGTCGATGGTGACGGGCGTTCCCTCGTTATAGGCTTGAAGGTTACGGAAAACCGTCGCCAGCGGCCCGCCCAGCTCATTGGCCAGGAAGCCGGTCTCCAGCGTCGTGTTCTCGTCGATGCGCGACTTGTGCTTCAGGGAGTCGTTGGCGAAGACGTCGTCCACGCTGGCGGCGGCCGTCAGATCGGCCATCGATTTGGCGGTGGCGGGCGCGGTGTCGGTCTGGCCCCCGGCGAACAGGTACTGGCCCTGATAGGTCGCGTTCAGTCCCGACTGGAAGGTCTGGAACTGCAGCCCCAGCTCGGTCATCAGGCTGTCCAGCTTGCCGGCCGACAGGGCGTTGGCGATGGCCTCGCGCGCGCCATTGCCCCCGGCGTAGACCTGGCTCATCGCCAGGTCTTGGGCGTCCAGCCGACCAGCCGCCGACTTGCCCGCCTCGACGAAGCCGTCCAGCCGCGCCTGCGTCGACTTCAGCGCGGTGATGGATTCCGCTTGGCGACCGTAGCCGGCCATGTCGGTGGCGATGCGGCCGCTGTCGATCCGCTCCTGCGCCTGCTGCGCGCGGCTCTGGGCGCCCATCAGGTCCAGCAGCGCGGACTGGTAGTTGGAGAAGGTGGCGACGCGGGTCATCTCAGCATCCCGATCAGCGTGTCATACATGTCGTTGGCCGCCTGGATCAGCCGCGCCGAGGCGTTGTAGGCCTGCTGGAAGGTGGTCATGTTGACCAATTCCTCGTCCAGGTTGACGCCTTCCTTGGACTGTCGGCGATTGTTGGCCTCCTCCAGCACCGCGGAGGCCGTGTCGGCCCGGCTCTTGGCCGCCGAAGCGCGGCTGCCGATGTCGCCGGAGAAGTCGGCGGCGTAGTTCGACAGGGTCTTTGGCCCGCCCGCCGCGCCGCCCGCCGCCGCGAAGCCGACCGTGCGCTTGCCGATGTCCGACAGCGCCAGCGCGCCGCGCCCGTCCGCGGCGCTCAACGCCGGGGTTCCCGCCGCCGCCGACAGGTTCAATTGCGCCAGGGCCAGCTTCGACGGGTTCGACTGGATGTCCTGGCGCACGGAAAAGCCTTCCGTGCGCGCCGCGCGCACCCCGCCGCCGATGCCGAACAGATTGGACATCGTCACGCCGGAAGGAACCTGGCTGGTGGTGTCGCGCACCACCGACAGGGTCGAGCCGGAACTGTCGTAACTCTTGAAGGTCAGGGTGCCGGCGCCGTCCAGACTGAAGGCGCCGTAACGACCGACGCCCGTGACCGGATTGTTCAGCGCGCTCAGCAGTTCAGCCATCGTGCCCGCGCCGGGGGGCACGGCCACGCTGATGTCGCGCACCCGCGCGCCATCCGCGCCGGTGAAGCGGAAGGTCACGCTCTCCCCGGCTGTGAAGCCGTGCGACGACGTCAACGTCAGACCGGTTTCGTAGGTGGTCGGCGTGTCGCTGACGACCAGGTCGTTCAGGCCGAACCAGTGGGAAAAGCCCTTGCCCCCCTTCAGGCTGGGATCGACGGCGGCGTCCGCGATCGACAGACCCGCGCCTCCATCGCCGTTTAGCGTCAGCACGCCATTGGAGAAACTGGCGGTGGCCACCCCCGCCAGTTGGGCGTTCAGGCTCGCCAGGTCGGTCGGCGGATTGTTGGTGAAGTCGATCACCGCCTGGCCGGTGACGACGCCGGCCGCGTCGACGGTGGCGACCGTCACGACCCCGGTGAAGCCCGCCAGCGCCGTCTCCAGCGACTGGCCGGTGTTGCGTCCCGTCAGGGTCGAGGGCGCGGGCACGCCGGTGCTGGCGTTGTGGGCGCGGTTCAGCTCGTCCGCGATCCTAGCCGTCAGTTCGGCCAGCCGTTCGGCGGCCGCCGGGGCGTCCTGGTCGCGCAGTTCGACCAGCCCCTTGATCTCGCCCGAACCGATCCCTTCCAGCGCCAGGGACCGCGATCCGCTGGGCTCGGTCAGCCAGATGTCGTTGAAGCTGGTCGTCGCGCCGACTGTTCCCGCCGGCTCATACGACAGGGTGGCGTGACCTTCGCCAACCAGCGTCGCGCCGGTGTTGGTGCGGATGGTCACGCCGCCGTTGGCGCGCGCCTCCACCTTGACGTCCATCAGCTCGCCCAGCTGATTGATCAGGGACTGCTGGGCGTTCTGGGCGCCGGTCGCGTCCTGGCCCGTTACGGTCGCCGTGGCGATGGTCTTGTTGAGCTTGTCGATCTGCTCCAGCAACGGATTGACGGACTGGACCACGGCGCCCAGCCGGCTGTCCGCCTCCTGACGCAAGGCCTGGATGCGCTGCGAGACGGACTTCGCCTCGTTGAACAGGGCCTGGGTCTTGTAGATGGTCTCCTGCCGCGCGGGCGAGGAGGTCGGCGTCTCGGCCAGGGCGGTGAAGTTGGCGAACAGGCTGTCGATGTCCCCGAACAGGCCGCCGTCGCCGCTGGGGTCGCCGAAGGCCGTCTGGATCTGATCGTAAAGCTCGTTGCGCACGGCGTAGCGCGCGGAGTCGGCGCTGGCGCTCATGCTCGCCGCCTGCAGAAAGCGGTCGGTCGACAGGCGCACGCGCGCTACGTCCACGCCCGCCCCGCCGCCGGCGGTGACGGCGGCGGTCTGGTCGACCACCTTTCGGACATAGCCGGGCGTGTTGACGTTGGAGATGTTGTCCGAGACGACGCGCAGCTGAGTCTGGGCCGTCTGCAGGCCCGACACGCCGATGTTCATGATCGAGTTCAGAGACACCGCCGGCCCTCCCCGCCCAGACCCGCGCCCGGCAAGCCTTGCCCGGCCACGCGCAAATCTTGCCCCGCCGCGCGGCGAGACGGTCGCTGCAACGCGTTGATTTGCAAAGATAAGCGTTTTTGACGCGGGTTCATGGCCGATGTCGCCGCAAACCTTGGGCCACGGCGATCGGCTCAATCGTCCGTCCCGCGCCAAGCCCGGCAAAATTGCGGCGGCGCACGGCAAGAATGATCCTGCAACCACAAGACGGGCGCAGGAGCGATGTCGATAAGTCGCTGATTTTACTATCTATTTAGAAGCGGCTGCCGGCTGGCCCGCCGCTTGCGACGGGGGCGGCGAACCTTCCGGGCGCAGCAGGCGCCGCCGTCTTGAAAGCCGCCTCGCGCCCCATGCCTTCCGCCGCCGCCCTCATCGCTGCTGTCCCGGCCGCCGCCGGAACCGTCGCCCCTGCGCCGGGCGGCGCCGAGGTCGGTGCGGCCGACGCCTTCGCCGCCGCGCTGGCGGGCGTGCGCGAGGGTGTCGTGAAGGACGCACCGGCGAAGATGCAGGGCGAAACCACCGGGCGCGCCTTGCCGGCCAGATCGGTCGGCCGGCTGGATCTGGCCGGCCTGGGCGACGCCGAGGTTCAGGAAGTTTCGGTCGTTGCGGTCGCCGTCTCAGCGGCCGGCCCCGAAGGCGCGATCGTCCAGGTCGAGGCCTTCCCTGACGAACGCCAGCCCACGCTCGTCCCTGGAACGGCGGAAATCGCAGACCGGGAGGCGCCGGACGTCGAGGGTTCGCTGCTGACCGTCTCTCAGGGTCCGCTCGCGCCGGCCGCGCCGCCCGCGCCCCTCTCGGTCGCCCCCTCCGCCGCGACGGGCGACGAGGCGGCGGCCAGCGCACTAGCGTCGTCCGCCATGCTTGCGGCCGCGCCGGACGCCGCCGGTCCGAAGGCGACGCCCGCAGACGTTTTCCCGCCTCAGACGACCCCCGCCGTCGTCGGTCAGAGGGAGGCCGCCGTCCCGCAAACGGCCGCGACGCCGACCGAAGGCGGCGCAGCCGCCCGCGTGCAGGGATTGGACGCCCCGCCCGCCTCAAAGGTCGAAAAGCCAGACGGCGCCGCCCTCGAACATCCTCGCCCCGCCAAGGCGGAGGCGACAGCCGCGCCCGCGCCCGCGCCCGCCGCGACGTCCCAGACCGCGCCCGTCGTCCATGAGACCGCGAAGCCGGAGCCGACGCAAAGGGTCGCCTCGACCGATCCTCTCTCGAACGCGCCTGCAGCGCCCGCGCGCGAAGCGACCGCGCCAGCGGCAGCCGCCACGCTGAAGGCGGCCGCCTCCGACGCCCGTCCCGTCGAGACGCGGGCGGCGGTCAATATCGACGCGGTCCATATCAGCGCCGTCATCCAGAAGCCCGTCGTCGGCCTCGCCGCCTTGGCTCGACCCGTTGCAGTCCCCGCCCCGGCTGTCGTGTCGTCTTCGACCGCCGAACCGGCGCAAACCGATGATGCGGCGGCGACAGACGCGCCCGCCGAACCGGCCGCGACGTCGCAAGACGTCCCGTCCCGCCCAAACATCGCAGCCGCTCCGGTCGCCGCCCCGCTGCGGCACGAAGCGCCACCGTTGCGTCCGCTGCGCCACGAGACGCCCGCGCCGTCGACGTCGGCGCCTACCGACGCGTCTCAGACGGCGCCGTCGCCCGCCGCCGCTGAATCCGAGGTGAAACCTGAGGCGCCGACGCTGGCGGACGCTCCGTCGGGCCCGGTTGCGCCGCCCGCGACGACTGACCCGGCGGCCGCCCCCCTCGACCAGGCCGTGGACGCCGCCCCGGCCGACACGACGCCGGACGCAGCCCGCGCCGATAATCCGGCCGCCCAAGCGCGCGATCCGCTGGCGTCGGCCTTGTCGCGCGCCACCATCGAGACCACGGCCCACCTGGCCGCACAGATCGCCCGAAAGCTGGAGGGCCGCTCGACCCGGTTCGACATGGTGCTGACGCCCGAGGACCTGGGTCGCGTCGATGTCACGGTCGAGATCGATTCAGATGGCCAGTTGGCCGCGCGCCTGGCCTTCGACAACCCCGCCGCCGCCGCCGACCTGCGGGGCCGCGCCGACGAGCTGCGTCGCCAGCTCCAGGACGCCGGCTTCCAGCTGTCGCAGGACTCGCTCGACTTCTCCCAGCGTGATCCGTCCTCGGGCGGGGGCGCGTTCGATCGCCAGCAGCAGCGCAACAGCCTGTTCGCCGGCGGCTCGCGCCTGGCCGCCCAGGCCGATCTCGCCGCCGCGCCGATCCCCGGCGCCTGGACCAACCATTCCCTGACGCCCGAGCGCGTCGATGTGAGGGTCTGACCATGGCTGACGCCATTTCGTCCGTCGACGCCGCCGGCCGCCTGAACGCGGGCTCGGTCGCCCTGTTCGACAACTTCGAGACCTTCCTGACCCTGCTGACCACGCAGATGAAGAACCAGGACCCGCTGTCGCCCCTGGATTCCAACGAGTTCACCGCCCAGCTGACCCAGATGGCCGGCGTGGAGCAGCAGTTGCTGACCAACGACCTGCTGACCAGCCTGCTGTCGGCCCAGGCCGCCGGCGGCCTGGACAACGCCTCCAACTACATCGGCAAGAACGTCACCGCCGCCTGGACCGCCACCGAACTGGACGACGGCCAGGCCACCTGGGCCTACGAGCTGGCCTCCAACGCCGACAACGTGACCCTTCAGGTGGTCAACAGCAGCGGCCAGGTGGTTTGGGAAGGCGCCGCGCCGGACAAGAGCCAGGGCGTCCACAGCTTCACCTGGGACGGCAAGATGACCGGTGGCGACGTCGCCGACGACGGCGGCGTCTATACGCTGAAGGTCTCGGCCAAGAACGCCGCCGGCGGGGCCGTCGATGCGCAGGCGCTGATCCAGGGCCGCGTCACCGGCGTCGAGATGTACAACGGCGAGCCCTATCTGGTGATCGGCGATTCCATCCTTCCGCTTTCGACCGTGATCTCGCTGAACGAGGTCAGGGCCGACAACGACACCGACGATACGGAGAATCCGGACGTCCAGACCGAGGAGGCGGCCGCATGATGCGCTCCGCCGCCTTTTCGATGACCGTTACGCTTAAGGAGCGTCCCCAATGAGCCTCAACAGCGCCATGCTGGCCGGCGTGTCCGGCCTGGCCGCCAACTCCGCCGCCCTGGCCGCGATTTCCCAGAACATCGCGAACGTCAACACCGTGGGCTACAAGCGCACCCAGGGCGAGTTCCAGACCCTGGTGAACAGCCAGTCCAAGTCCGGCGGGGGCTACTCCGCCGGCGGCGTCGCCATCTCGGCCCGTTCCTTCATCAGCCAGGAAGGCCAGCTTCAGCGCACGACCGAAAGCACCGATCTGGCCATCGACGGCCAGGGCTTCTTCGTCGTGACCGACAAGGCCGAGGGCGTGGCCGCCACCGACACCCGCCTGTTCACCCGCGCCGGCGCCTTTCGCGTCGACAACATGGGTTATCTGAAGAACAGCGCGGGCCTGTACCTCCAAGGCTGGCCGGTGGATTCCAACGGCGAGATCTCGACCGACCCGTCCGACCTTTCGCGCCTGCGCTCGATCAACATCGGCTCGGTCGGCGGCACGGCCGAGCCGACCACCCGCGTCCAGATCAACGCCAACCTGCGCTCGACGCAGGAGTCGTCGCCGGCCGGCAGCGCCTCAACCTACAAGGGCGTGGACGACGCCGCCAACGTCAAGCACGACGTCTCGGTGCGCTACACCCGCACCGGCGCCAACGCCTACGACGTCACCATCAAGTCGGGCACCCAGACGATCACGGGTCAGGCCACGTTCGATCCCGCGACGGGCGCCCTGACCGGCCTGACCGGCCTGACCGCCAACAACGGCGCGGCGGCGGTCGACGCCGGCCTGACGACGCTGAGCTTCACGCCGGCCACGGGTGCGCCCTTCGACATCGCCCTGGCCGACATCGGCCTGCAGAGCAACGTCGCCGCCGCCAGCAAGTACGACGCGTCGGTCAACTCGATGGCGATGTACGACGCCGACGACGACAATCCCTTGGGCGTGAAGCCGGACTTCAAGATGAACATTCCGGTTTCGGATTCGAAGGGCGGCCAGCGCAACCTGGAAATCCGCTTCCTGAAGAGCGACGAGCCCAACATCTGGTACGCCGAGATCGTCTCGGTCCCGCCCGAGGACGTCGTCACCGGCTCGCCCTACAGCAACGGCCAGATCAAGACCGGCAAGATCGCCTTCACCCCGTCGGGACGCCTCGACGTCGAGACGATGCAGAACTGGCCGGCCGGCACGGGCCTGTTCGACGATCCCACGCAGGCCACGCTGACGTTCGAGGAATCCGATCCCGACGAGGTCATCGACCCGTTGAACCCCGCCGACAACGGCCGGGTGAAATGGGCCGACGGCCTGGGCATCGCGGCCCAGACCCTGACCCTGGACCTGAACACCTCGGCCGGCGGCCTCAGCCAGCGCTGGCTGAG
>NZ_DLMO01000088.1 GCF_002479325.1 Brevundimonas sp. UBA7534 | reverse complement strand
GGGGCCAGGCGGGCCAGGTCGGTCCGCATCGTCGGGCCGTCGAACAGCAGCGTGTCGCGCCCGGCGGCGCGGACGCCGTCGGTCCCCGACAGGTCATAGACGCCATAGGCCAGGACGCAGCCCCGGACCAGGTCGATCAGCCCCCGGTCGCGCAGCGCCAGGACGGTCAGGGCGGCCAGGTGGGCGCCGGCCGATTCCCCGGCGATGAACAGATCGGCGGCGCCCAGTTGGTCGACGTGGCTGACGGTCCAGTAGGCGGCCTGGAGGCAGTCCTCTATCGCCGCCTCGATGAAGACGCCCCGCCGCTCCGACAGCAGGCGATAGTCGACCGAGACGACGCAGAAGCCGTGCCGCGCCAGATGGGCGTTCAGCCGGTCGTTCAGGCTGGCGCTGCCCAGGACCCAGCCGCCGCCGTGGATGTCCAGGACGACGGCGCGGGGCGTTCCCTCGGGCCGCAGGATGCGAAGGGGGACCGACAGGTCCTCGTCCGGGGCGCGCACCTCGACCGAGACGCCGCGCTTTCGCAGGCGGGGCGCGTGAAGTCGGCCGGCGGCCGCGTCCAGCCAGGTCGACAGCCGCTGGCCCGCTTCGACCCGCCAGGGATCGGTGCGAAGGCGCGGCGCCCGCGCCAGGACGGCGTTGATGCGCCGCTGGGCCGCCAATTGCGGCGGCGGGAACTCGACGGTGTGGACGCGCAAGGGCATGGGCCGAAGATAGCGACGCCGATCCAGACGTCGAGGGGCGGAGACCGGGGGAGGGCCGCCTCAAGATGCTGGACGGCCCGCAGGGCTTTGGCCTAGCGTGGCGGGATGAAACGCCTGACCCCCTTCGCCGTGCTGGTGATCTTCGGCCTGATCGGCCTGCTGACCGGCAAGTTCGGTCTGTGGTTCCCGTTCGGGCTGGTGGCGGCGATCGTGGTGGCCGTGGTGCAGGATCGACGCGCCAAGGCGGCCGCGCTCAAGGACCAGAGCGCGACGGACGGCTGACGTTCAGCCCGCCAGGGCCGCCTTCTTCTCCTCAAGCTCCAGCCATTCCATCTCGGCCGATTCAAGGTCCGTGCGGGCCTTTTCGGCGGCCTTCATGGCGACGTCGAAGGCCTTGGGATCGCGGGCGTAGAGGTCGGGATCGGCCAGGGTTGCGTCGTGCCGGGCGATGGTCGCGGGCAGGGTTTCGAGCAGCTTCTCCAACTCCTCCAGACGGCGGGCGTCCTTGTAGGAGAGTTTGGCGGTTTTCCTGGGAGGGGCGGGCGAGGGGTCGGCGCTGGATCGCCCGGCCGCCCCCGCTCCGTCGCTGCGCGACGACCCTCCCCCGCGGGGGGAGGGAGGGGCGGCGAGGAAGCCCGGGTTCTGCCGCAGGAAGTCGGTCCAGCCGCCAGGGGTCTCGACGATGTCGCCCCGGCCGTTCAGCGCCAGGGTCGAGGTGGCCAGGTGGTCGATGAAGTCGCGGTCGTGGCTGACCAGGATCAGGGTGCCGTCGTAGCCCTCCAGCAGCTCTTCCAGCTTGTCGAGCGTGTCCATGTCCAGGTCGTTGGTCGGCTCGTCCAGGATCAGCAGATTGGCCGGCTTGGCCAGGGCGCGGGCCAGGAGCAGGCGGTTGCGTTCCCCGCCCGACAGGGTGGAGATCGGCTGTTTCAGTTGGGCCTCCTGGAACAGGAAGTCCTTGGCGTAGGCGGCCACGTGCATCGAGCGGCCGCGCACCAGGATGCTGTCGCCGCCGCCGGGCGTCAGGGCGTCCCACAGGGTCATGTCGGACTTCAGCCCCTCGCGCGACTGGTCCAGATAGACGGGCTCCAGGTTCGCGCCCATGCGGACGGTCCCTTCGTCGGGCGCCAGTTCGCCCAGCAGCACCTTGACCAGGGTGGTCTTGCCCGCGCCGTTGGGACCGACGATCCCCAGCCGATCGCCGCGCAGGATGCGGGTGGTCAGGTTCCTGAACAGGGTGCGGTCGCCGTAGCCCTTCGACACCCCCTTCACATCCGCCACCAGCTTGCCGGAGACGGCGCCGGAATCGACGCCCAGGTTCAGCTCGCGCGGCAGGTCCTTGACCCGTTCGGCGCGGTCGGCGCGCATGGCCATCAGGGCGCGGGCCCGGCCTTCGTTGCGGGTGCGCTGGGCGGTGATGGAGCGGTAGAAGGTGTAGGTCTCGGCCTCGATCTTCTTGGTCAGGCGGCGCAGGGATTCGGCCTCCTCCTCCATGACCTTGGCGGACCAGTCGTCGAAGGCGTCAAAGCCCTTGTTCAGGGTGCGGACGCGCCGGCCCTCCAGCCAGTGGACGGTGTCGGTGACGCGGTTCAGGAAGGCGCGGTCGTGGCTGACCACCAGCAGGGCGAAACGGGCCTGGAGGAGCTCGTTTTCCAGCAGTTCGATGGCCAGGATATCGAGGTGGTTGGTCGGCTCGTCCAGCAGCAGCAGGTCGGGTTCCTCGGCGAAGGCCTTGGCCAGGGCGGCGCGGCGCGTCTCGCCGCCGGAGAGGCCTTGGGTCGACTTGGCGGGATCGAGGCCGAAGGTCGTCAGCCAGGCCTCGGCGGTCCAGGCCTCGGCCTCGCCGGATGCGGCGTAGTCCAAAAGGGTTTCGCCCGTGATGACCGGCTCCTGCGGGACATAGGCGAAGCGGGTTCCGGCCTGGACCGAACGGTCGCCGCTGTCCGGCTCGACCAGGCCCATGACGACCTTCATCAGGGTGGACTTGCCCGCCCCGTTGCGGCCCACCAGGGCGGCGCGGCTGCGCGGCTCCATCGCCATGTCGACGCCGTCGAACAGGGGGCGGGGGCCGTCCTGGAGGCGGACGTCCTTGAGGGCGACGAGGGGAGGTCTGGCGGCCATCTGACTTTCGATCCTCCACCGCCAAGCGGGGAGGGGGACCACGCGCAGCGTGGCGGAGGGGGCGGAAACGGGCATGATCTAGGGGGTGTGGGATCGAGATTCCACTGGAAAGGTCGGTGGGACGTCCGCCCCCTCCACCGCTTGCGCGGTCCCCCTGCCCCGCGGCGGGGGAGGAATTGACTGCTACCGTCCAGCCGGTATGTAGGCGGCATGGACATCGCAGCCCGCCGCCGCGCGCCGGACGACACCCGCGCCGAGATCATCGACAAGGCCCTGGAGGTCGCCGCCCAACTGGGCGCCTCGGGCTTCACCCTGGACGCCGTGGCGGCGCGGACGACGGTCAGCAAGGGCGCGGTGCTGCACCATTTCCCGACCAAGATCGCCCTGCTGGAGGGGATGATCGACCATCTGGGCCAGCTGCACACCGACGGCATCCTGGCCGAGGCGGCGCGGGACCCGGAACCCTATGGCCGCAACGCGCGGGCCTATCTGCGGGCGACGGTGACGGAGCCCGTGACGCCGCAGGACGTCAGCATCGGACGGGTCGCCATGGCCGCCTGCGCCATCGAACCGGCGCTGGCTCTGCGCTGGAAGGGCTGGATCGACCGGGTGAAGGCCGACGATCCCAGCGACCCGGTCGGGGCCGACGACGCCCTGATGCTGAGGCTGATCGCCGACGGGCTGTGGATTTCCGACATGTTCGGCATCCATCAGGTGTCGGCCGAGCAGCGGCAGGCGCTGCTGTCGCTGCTGACCCCCGGCCACGCCATCAGCGGCAACGACGCATGAGGACCGCGCGATGAGCCCTGCGAAATGAGCATGGGGACCTGGGCGGCGCTGCTGGGCGCCATCGGGCTGGAGGTGGCGGGGACCACCCTGCTGCAGAAGTCCGAACAGTTCAGTCGGCTGGGGCCGACGCTGGGCATGGCCGTCTGCTACCTGGGCGCCTTCTACCTGCTGAGCCTGGCGCTGCGGCAGATGCCGGTGGGGATCGCCTATGCGATCTGGAGCGGTCTGGGGGTGGTGGCGATCTCGATCATCGGCCTGGTGCTGTTCCGCCAGAGGCTGGACCCGCCGGCGGTGGTGGGCCTGGTCCTGATCGTGGCCGGGGTGGTCGTCATCAACCTGTTCTCCAAGGCCGTTTCGCACTGAAGGCCGCGACATCGCCCGGATCGACCTGTATGACGCCGCCATGCAACCCTTCTGGCGCACCAAGACCCTGGCGGAGATGACGCCGGCCGAGTGGGAGAGCCTGTGCGACGGGTGCGGGCTGTGCTGCGTGATCCGGTTCGAGGACGAGGACACCGGCGAGGTGATCCCGACGCGGGTGCACTGCAAGCTGTTCGATCCAAAGACCTGCGCCTGTTCGGACTATGCGAACCGGAAGGCGCATGTGCCGGACTGCATCAAGCTGACGCCCGGCAATATCGAGGCGCTGGAGTGGATGCCGCAGTCGTGCGGCTATCGCCGGATCCACGAGGGGCGGGACCTGGCGTGGTGGCATCCGCTGGTGTCGGGCGACCGGGAGACGGTGCATGCGGCGGGGGTGTCGGTGCGGGGGCAGACGATCTCTGAGCTAGCGCTGGCCGAGCCGGAAGACGCGCTGGACTTCGAGGCGCCGGAGTGGGCGCTGGAGCGGGGCTGAGGGCGCCAGGTCGCGCCGGCCAACTGTCATAATGACGCTGGTCTGAATCCAACGAAATCATGGGTTTGTGCTTTTCTCGAGGCGATCGACGCGCCTGAGGACGCTGGTGCGCTATGATTGGTTCATGGCGAGAAATGGGGACGAGACGGGGGCCGGGGGCGAGAGCGCCGGCTGGCTGGGCCATGTCTGCGCGCGACTGAAAGCCAAGGTGGACGAGGCGCTGGACGCCGTCTGCGACGCGCCGAAGATCGAGGGCGTGGCCGAGGCCGAGAAGCTGGCGCGCGCGGTCGGCGTGATCGCGCGGGCGGCCAAGGCGGTGGCCGCGCTGGAACCCCGTCTGGCCGCCGACAGCGAAGAGGACGAGATGGGTGGACGAACTTACGACCCCGAGGAAGACGAGCGGCTGCGACGCGAGCTGGCCGCTCACTGCCATCGGCTCGACGCCATCATCGAGAGAAAGCGAGCTAGAGACGCTGAAGGGAGCGCCGCTGAGGCGGGAGCTTCGCAAGGCGCGGGTCAACGATCACCAGGTTCAGCCGACGAGACCTGACTGGCGCACTTGGCTGCTGCTGGGCGGTCGCGGGTCGGGCAAGACCTTCGCCGGGGCGGTGTGGATCGACACCTTGGCGCGTAAGCACCTGGTGAATCTGGCGCTGGTCGGACCGGCCTTGCACGATGTGCGCGAGGTGATGGTGGAGGGGCCGTCGGGGATCAAGGCCCTGGCGGAGCCGGGGGACAGGCCGCGCTGGGAGGCGGGGCGGCGCAGGCTGCTGTGGAAGAACGGCTCGGCCGCCTACGCCTTTTCGGCGGAGGATCCCGACAGTCTGCGCGGGCCGCAGTTCCATGCGGCCTGGGCGGACGAGTTCTGCGCCTGGCGCGAGCCCGAAACGGTGCTGTCGAACCTGAGGTTCGGCCTGAGGCTGGGGACCGATCCCAAGCTGGCGGTGACGACCACGCCCCGGCCGATCCCGGCGCTGCGGCGGCTGATGGCCGAGGCGGGGACGGTGACGGACCGGGCGGGGACGGCGGCCAATGCGGCGAACCTGGCGCCGGGCTTTCTGGCGCATCTCACGGCGCTGTACGGCGGGACGCGGCTGGAGGCGCAGGAGCTGGAGGGGCTGGTGGTCGAGGGCGAGGGCGCCCTGTTCCGGATAGAGGACCTGAAACGGGCGCGGGGCGCGCGGCCGGCCGAGCTGGACCGGGTGGTCGTGGCGGTCGATCCGCCGGCGACCGCGCACGGCGACGCCTGCGGGATCGTGGTGGTGGGGCGGAAGGAGCGACGGGCCTTCGTGCTGGCGGACCGGACCGTGCGGGGGATGTCGCCACGCGGATGGGCCGGGGCGGTGGCGGAGGCGGTGACGGATTTCGGCGCGCGGGAGATCGTGGCCGAGGGCAACCAGGGCGGCGAGATGGTGCGGTCGGTGCTGGCGCAGGCGGACTGCGCCGCGCCGGTGAAGCTGGTCCATGCGTCGCGGTCCAAGGCGGCGCGGGCCGAGCCCGTGGCGCTGCTCTACGAACAGGGGCGGGTGGTCCACTGCGGCGACTTTCCGGCGCTGGAGGAGGAGATGCTGGCGCTGGGATGCGGGGGCGGCAAGAGCCCGGACCGGGCCGATGCGCTGGTGTGGGGGATCACGCGGCTGATGCTGGAAGGCGGCGGCCAGGGGCCGAGCGTGCGGCGGTTATAAGATCCTCCACCGAGAAGCGAAGCGGAACGGGGGAGGGGGACCGCCCGAAGGGTGGTGGAGGGGGCGGAACCGGACTCGGTTTGACCGACAGGTTCCGTGACTCTGGTTTCCAAAGTCGGTGCGGCGTCCGCCCCCTCCACCACTTCGTGGTCCCCCTCCCCCGCCTTGCGGGGGAGGATCTCAAGAAAAGCAGGGGATGATCATGGTTTCGATGCGATGGCCGTTCGGCCAGCGGGCGCGAGCGGCTGCGCCCGAGGCGAAGGCGAGCCGGGCGGGGGCGGTGGTGGCGTTTTCCAGCGTCGGAAGGCCCAGGTGGACGCCGAACGACTACGCCAGCCTGGCGCGCGAGGGGTATCAGCGGAACGCGGTGGCCTATCGCTGCGTGCGGATGATCGCCGAGGCCGCCGCGTCCGCGCCGTTTGCGGTGTTCGTGGACGGGGCGCGGGACGACGCCCATCCGCTGGCCAAGCTGATCCGGCGGCCCAATCCCGAGCAGTCGGGGGCGGAGCTGATGGAGGCGCTGTACGGGGCGTTGCAGGTGTCGGGCAACGCCTATGTCGAGGCGACCGGCGACGGGGACGGCGACGGCGCGCCGGACGAGCTGTGGGCGCTGCGGTCGGACCGGGTGAAGGTGGTGCCGGGCCGGTCGGGGTGGCCGGAGGCGTGGGACTATTCGGTCGATGGGCGCTCGGTTCGGATCGCGCGGGCGGCGGACGGCTGGGCGCCGGTGATGCACCTGAAGCTGTGGCACCCGCTGGACGACTGGTATGGGCTGTCGCCGCTGGAGGCGGCGGCGCAGGGGGTGGACGCGCACAATGCGGCGGGGGCCTGGAACAAGGCGCTGCTGGACAATGCGGCGCGGCCGTCTGGGGCGCTGGTCTATGGGGCGCGGGACGGAGAGCGGCTGACCCACGACCAGTTCGAGGCGCTGAAGGCGCAGCTGGACGAGACCTATGCGGGTGCGGCGAACGCCGGGCGGCCGGTGCTGCTGGAAGGCGGCATGGACTGGAAGCCGCTGAGCCTGACGCCGGCGGAGATGGACTTCACGGCCGGCAAGCACGCGGCGGCGCGCGAGATCGCCCTGGCCTTCGGGGTTCCGCCGCAGCTGCTGGGGATCCCCGGCGATGCGACCTACGCCAACTATCGCGAGGCCAATGCGGCCTTCTGGCGCCAGACGGTGATCCCGCTGGTGCGGAAGGCGGCCGGGGCGATGACGGGGTGGCTGGGCGAGCGGTTCGCCGGCTGCGAGGTGCGGCCGGACCTGGACGCCGTGGCGGCGCCGCAGCCCGAGCGGGACGCCCTGTGGGCGCGGCTGGAGGGGGCGAGCTTCCTGACGGAGGAGGAGCGGCGGCGGATGGCGGGGCTGGAAGGATGATGGAGCCGTTGCGCAAGATCCCGGCGGCGCTGATCGCGGCGCTGGCGGTGCAGACGATCGCCGGTCTGCTGTGGGCCGGCGGGGCGGCGGCGCGGATCGCGACGCTGGAGCAGCGGGTCGGGGAGCAGCGGCTGGTGGCCGAACGGCTGGCGCGGCTGGAGGCGCAGGGCGAGGCGACGCCGGCGGCCGTGGAGCGGATCGAGCGGAGGCTGGAGGGAACGTCGTGAGTGGTGAATCGCGGTTCGTGAATGCCGACATCAAGACGGTGGGGGGGATAGGGGCTGTCCTCGGTTCACGAATCACCCTTCACGACTCACCTCTTGTCATCGAAGGCTACGCCTCGCTGTGGGGTGCGGCGGACCTGAACGGAGACGTGGCGCAGGCGGGGGCGTTCGCCGACAGCCTGGCGAAGACCGGCGCCGAGGGGGTGCGGATGCTGCACGGCCACGACGGCCGCGCGGTGGTCGGGGTCTGGGACGAGATCGCCGAGGACGCGCGCGGCCTGTTCGTGCGGGGCCGGATCATGGACTGGTCGCCCGAGGCGCGGCTGGCCCAGGCGCTAAGCCGGGCCGGGGCGCTGGACGGCCTGTCGATCGGCTATCGCACCGCGCGGGCGCGGCGTCAGGGCCGGCTGCGGGTCCTGAGCGGGGTCGAGCTGTGGGAGGTGTCGCTGGTGACGTTTCCGATGCTGCCGGGGGCGCGGTTCAGCCTGTCGAAGACGCCCGCCTGACGCAGCCACTCGGTCAGGTCGCGGACGGCGGCGCGGCCCGGCTTGCCGTTCATCCAGCGCAGCAGCCAGACGCCGACCACCATGACGAACACGAACGAGAAGCGCAGGGCGAAGACCAGGAAGAGCCCGGCGACGACGACCAGAAGGTGGAGGCCGGCGGAGACCAGGGCGACCGGGCCGGTCGGTGTGGGACCGGGGGGCGGCCCCTCTTCGAACGGGGGCAGGCCGAAGGTCTTGGCGTTGGACTCCGGCGTCGGCTCCAGCTGGACGCGCTGGAGGGCGGTCAGCTTGGCGCCAGGCGGCGGGGCGACGGAACCATCGGCCGGGCCGGGCGGGATCGAATCGGGGTGGTCGTGCAGGCGGTGGAGCGGGCTTTCGCGGCGATGGGCGGCGGGGTCGTAGAGGACGGACTCGCCGGTCTCGTCGACGGTGAAGACCTCGTCGAAGGGCGTGGTCGAAAAGTCGATGGCGCGGGTGTCCTGGCCGTAGCTCTGGCCGTGCAGGGCGATCAGCCGGCCCTGGCGCAGCTCGACCTGGAAGGCGATGGGATCCTCCAGATCGCCGACCATGGCGTGGACCGTGCCGTAAAGGCCGGTGGCCTGGCGCTGGGCCTCGGAGCGGGGCGGCGGGCGATGGCGGTCGACGATCCGTTCCGAATAGAGGCCGGCGCCGGTGTTGCGGCGCAGGCCGGGCAGGCTTTCCTCCACCTGGCCGGCCAAGTCGGGGGCGACATCGCGCAACTCCCACGCCAGGGCGTCGAGGACGGCGCTTTCGAGGCGGGTGAGGCGGGCGGCCATCAGTGTGCTCACCAGCGCTGCAGACGCTTCAGCGGCGATGAGAGGTCGGCGCTGGCGAGAGATTGCCGCCGGAGCGCTGCATATTGGGCGAAAACGCGCGCGAGTCCGGCGACTATCACGACACCGGCGACAGGCCAAAGCCACGATAAAACGCCGGAGACGAAATCAGGCATCGGCAACCAAGCCGCCCATAAAGCCAGCGTGTTTATGAGGGCAGCGAACGCGAGAACGATCTTCGCACAGTCTTCCAACGGCGCGGGATACGGGCCCGCTAGTTTCAACAAAAGCTCAAGAGGGCGGTTCACGTCCCGAACCTAACCGCAACCCGCGGTTTCTCAAACCGGAGACATCATGAAAGAGACCAAACAGGCTTCCGGCTCGCCGGAGGCGCGCGACGCCGTGCGCGAGGTGATGGCGGCGTTCGAGGCGTTCAAGGGGGCGAACGACGCCCGGCTGGACGAGATCGAGAAGAAGGCGGCGGCCGACGTGCTGCTGGAGGAGAAGGTGGCGCGCATCGACCAGGCGGTCGCGGCGGCCCAGGCGCGGCTGGATCGGGCGATGAGCCAGAGGCGGCGTCCCCAGATCGGCGGGGAGCCGGCCGAGCCCGTGTCGGCGCCCGAGGCCAAGGCGGCCTGGGACGGCTATCTGAAGACGGGGCAGGCCGCCCCGTCCCTCGGCGGCCTGGAGACCAAGGCGGGCCTGAGCACCGGCGCCAGTTCGGGCGGCTATATCGTGCCGTACGAGACCGAGCGGGCCATCGAGCGCCGGCTGATGGCCGTGTCGCCGATGCGCGAGATCGCCACGGTCCGCACGGTCGCGGCGGGCGTGTTCAAGAAGCCGGTGTCGACGGCGGGCGTCGCCTCGGGCTGGGTGGCCGAGACGGCGGCGCGGCCGGAGACGGATCCGGCGACCCTGGCCCTGCTGGAGTTCCCGTCGGCCGACCTCTACGCCAGCCCGGCGGCGACCCAGAATCTGCTGGACGACGCGCTGGTCGATCTGGACGAATGGCTGGCCGGGGAGGTGGAGGACGCCTTCGCCGCGCAGGAGACCCAGGCCTTCGTCACCGGCGACGGGACGAACAAGCCGCGCGGCTTCCTGAGCTATGCGACGGTGGCGGACGCCGACCACGCCTGGGGCCAGATCGGCTATGTGGCGTCGGGCGCCGCGGGCGGTTTCGCCGCGACCAATCCGACCGACAAGCTGATCGACCTGATCTATGCGCCCAAGGCCCAGTACCGGCCGAACGGGCGGTTCGTGATGAACCGACGCACGGTCTCGACGGTGCGCAAGTTCAAGGACGCGGACGGCAACTACATCTGGCAGCCGGCGGCGCGGCTGGGAGAGAACGCCAGCCTGCTGGGCTATCCGATCACCGAGATCGAGACCATGCCGGATGTGGCGGCCAACAGCCTGTCGATCGCCTTCGGCGATTTCCAGCGGGGGTATCTGATCGTGGATCGGGCGGGGGTGCGGGTGCTGCGCGACCCGTTCACGGCCAAGCCCTATGTGCTGTTCTACACGACCAAGCGCGTCGGCGGCGGGGTGCAGAACTTCGACGCGATTAAGGTGATGAAGTTCGCGGCGAGCTGACGGTCAGGTCTCCTCCCCATCGCTTGCGATGGGGAGGTGGATCGGCGCCGCAGGCGACGAGACGGAGGGGTTCTGCGGGCGGCAAGAGCCCCTCCACCACTTCGTGGTCCCCCTCCCCATCGCAGGCGATGGGGAGGAGACGGGCCGCGCAACCTTGAAATTTTGGAGGTTCCCATGGCCGCACCGGTGACGGTGGCCGAGGCGAAGCTGTTCCTGCGCGTCGAGCATGAGGCGGAGGACGGGCTGATCGCGACGCTGGTCGAGGCGGCCCAGGCGCGGGTGGAGGGGGACGTGGGGCTGAGCCTGACGTCGACCTCGCCCGCGCCGCTGCGGCTGGCGATCCTGATGCTGGCGCTCAGGGCCTATGAGCGGGGCGAGGCGGAGATGAGCGTAGCGACGGTCGAAGGCTGGATCGCGCCCTACCGCGTGGTGCGGCTGTGACGGGGGCGATGCGGGTGCTGGCGGGGCTGTACCGGCCGGTCGAGGCCGAGACGCCCTATGGCGGGCGGGCCGTGAGTCACGAGGCGGTCGGATCGACGTGGCTGAAGTGCGGGGCGCGGCGGCGGCAGGAGCGCGGGGCGCGCGACGAACGCCAGGCGGTCGAGACGATGACGGCCGAGGCGCGGGCCGATCCGCGCCTGGAGGTCGGGCGGCTGTTGCGCTTCGGCGGGGCGGACTGGACGATCATGACGGTGGAGCCGGCGCGGCTGGGGCGGGCGAAGCTGGGGCTGGAGCGGGTGCGATGACCGATCACGAGAGCGCGCTGCAGAAGGCCCTGGTCGCGGCGCTGAGGGGCGATGCGGCGCTGGCGGCCCTGCTGGACGGGCGGGTGTTCGACCAGGCGCCGCAGGGCGCCGAACTGCCGCATCTTCTGATCGGGCGGAGCGAGAGCCGGCCGCTGGACGCCGACGGCGGCGGGGTCGAGCAGAGGCTGACCCTGACGGCGGTGTCGCGCTTTTCCGGGACCGAGGAGGCCAAGGCGATCTCGGCGGCGGCGAGGGCGCGGCTGCACGAGGCGACGCTGGAGGCGGACGGGGTGCGGACGGTGTCGCTGCGCGTCGTCTGGTCGGACGTGGCCCGATCGGGAGACGGACGGCGGACCTGGGCGGTGGTGCGGCTGAGGGCGGTGACCGAGGACGTGAGCAGTGACTCGTGAATCGTGAGTGGCGACGACGCCGGCCGGCACGCGATCACGCATCACTAATCACGATTCACGACCAGAGGGAGAGACGGACATGACCGCACAGGCGGGCAAGGACATGCTGCTGAAGATCGAGGGCGCGCCGGGCGTGTTCACGACGGTGGCGGGGTTGAGGGCGCGGACGATCTCGCTGAACGCGCGCACGGTCGATGCGACCGACGGCGACAGCGCCGGGCGGTGGCGCGAACTGCTGGCGGGCGCCGGGGTGAAGTCGGCGGCGGTGTCGGGGCAGGGGATCTTTCGCGACGCGGCGTCGGATGCGCTGGTGCGCGAGGCCTTCTTCGACCAGGCGGCCAAGACTTGGCGGCTGATCGTGCCGGATTTCGGCGTGCTGGAGGGACCCTTCCTGGTGGCGGCGCTGGAATACGCCGGCGATCATTCCGGGGAGGCGACCTTCGCGATCAGCCTGGCCAGCGCCGGGGCCGTGGCGTTCAGCGCGATATGACGGCGAACGGCGCGCGGGGCGAGACGGTCGTCGTCCTGGCCGGGGCCGAGCGCAGGCTGTGCCTGACGCTGGGAGCGCTGGCGGAGATCGAGACGGGGCTGGGCGTCGAGGGGTTGGCGGCGGTGGCCGAGCGGATGCGGGCGCTGTCGGCGACGGACCTGATGACGGTGCTGGCGGCGCTGCTGCGCGGCGGTCGCGAGGACGGCGCCCTGGCGGCCGGGGTGGAGCCGCGCGAGGCGGCGCGGGCGGTGGCGCGCGCCTTCACGGCCGCGGCCGCATGACGCCCTGGGCCGAGATGCTGAGGACGGCGGCGACGCTGGGGATCGCGCCGGAGGCGTTCTGGCGGCTGTCGCTGCGGGAATGGCGGATGCTGATCCAGGCGCCGGCGGGCGCGGGGCCGCTGGAGCGGACGGCGCTGGACCGAATGATGGAGGATTGGCCGGATGGCGGATGAGTTCGAACCGGGCGGGCTGGACGGGGTGCCACGTCAGGCGGCCGAGGCGGCGGCGGCGCTGGAGGCGCTGAAGGCGCCGGCGCAGGAGGCGGCGGGCGCGATCGAGGACGCCTTCGGCCGGGCGGGCGACAGCCTGACGCGGTCGCTGGCGCGAGCGGCGGCGGATGGAGAGGTGTCGTTGGCCGAACTGGCGCGGGCGGTGTTGAACGCGGTCAATGCGGCGGCGGGATCGGGCGGCCTGGGCGCCGCGGTGCAGGCCGCGCTGGGCGCGTTCGGCGGGGCGCGGGCGGACGGCGGGCCGGTTATGGCCGGCGGCGCCTATCTGGTCGGCGAACGCGGGCCGGAGGTGTTCCGGCCGACGACTGGCGGAGAGATCGGTCCGGCGACGGGCGGAGGGGTGACCGTGAACGTCACGGTCGACGGCGGCGCGCCGGCGCTGCTGCGGTCCGAGGCGCAGGTGGTGCAGATGCTGGCCCGGGCGGTCAGCCTGGGCGCACGACGGATGTGAGGGCGTGAATGGTGAAGGGTGACTCGTGAGTGGAGACGTTGCTCACGTCTCACGAGCCACGACTCACGATTACAAACCCTTCGGGTTCGGGCCGAAGCGGTTTTCGCCGGGCTGGCTGTCGGTCAGGCCGATCCAGAGCAGGAAGGCGACGCCCACAACGAAGGACAGGGCGAAGACGCCGAACGCCGGGCCCATCACGGCGAAGATCGCGGCGGGATTGTCCTCGTAATAGTCGGAGGCCATGCCCGTGGCCGCCATGCCGCCGAACATGATGACCATGCCGGCGATCAGCAGGGCGAAGCTGATCAGATAGGGCGCGACGACCAGCCAACCGGTGCGGCCCATGTCGTGCAGGCGCTTCACCGAAATGGCCAGGTTCGGCCAGATCAGGGCGAGCGAGATCAGCCAGCCGAGGATCGGGATCCAGCCCAGCACGACGTTGGCCCCGAAAATGATCAGGAAGCCGATCCAGAAGTGCGAGCGGCGCAGTCGGCCCTCGAACGAGAACATGGCGGACTGGAAGTCGAAGCCCGAGCCCGCGGCCAGCGGCGCCGCGCCGGCGACGCCCACCGTCGAGGGCGATCCGGCCAGGATCAGGATCTGGGTCGCCTGGCCGTCCTGGGCCACGAAGTCGACGCGGACGCCCGGCGCGGGCGTGGTGGGGGATTGCAGGGCGGCGGCGTCGAAGCCGTAGCGCACGCCGTCGTCGCCGCTGATGAGGCCGGTCCCGGCCGTGGTGTCATAGCTGAGGACTTCTCCGCGCACGCGTCTCGCTCCTGGTGAAGCGGCCCCTCCGGCCGCGCGCGGAGCATGGACGAGCGCGGATTTTCGAACAAGTGAAACGAGGGAAAGGTTGGGGATGGCCTTCCATGAGGTGCGCCTGCCGGCGCGGCTGGCGTTCGGCTCGACCGGCGGGGTGGAGCGACGGACCGAGATCGCGACCCTGGCGTCGGGACACGAGCGGCGATCGACGCCCTGGGTGATGGGGCGCAGGCGCTATCTGATCGGAGCCAATCTGCGGTCGCTGGACGACATGGCCGAGCTGGTCGCCTTCTTCGAGGCGCGGCGGGGGCGGCTGCACGGATTCCGCTTCAAGGACTTCGCCGACCACAGGTCGTGCGCGCCAGGGACGGCGGCCGGACCGATGGACCAGATGCTGGGCGCCGGGACAGGGGCGCGACGGGCCTTCTCGCTGATCAAGCTGTACGGCGACGTGGCGCGGCCGATCGCCAAGCCGGTCCAAGGAACGGTGCGGGTGGCGGTGGCGGGGGTGGAGCTGGCCCCCGACGCCTTCGCGGTGGAGACGACGACGGGGGTGGTGACGCTGAATGCGGCGCCGGCGTCGGGCCAGGCGGTGACGGCGGGATTCCAGTTCGACACGCCGGTGCGGTTCGACAGCGACCGGATCGAGGCGACGCTGGAGACCTTCGAGGCCGGGCGGATGGCGGCGGTCCCGCTGATCGAGGTGAGGGTCTGAGGATGCGCGACATTCCCGACGAACTGGTCGCGCGCATCGAGAGCGGGGCGGCGACGCTGTGCCATGTGTGGCGGCTGGAGCGGACGGATGGCGCCCTGGCGGGATTCACCGATCATGACCGCGACCTGACGGTGGACGGCCTGACGTGCCGGGCGGCCAGCGGCTGGACGGCGGGGGCGGAAGAGGCCTCGGTCGGGCTGGCGGCGGGGTCGATGACGGCGGCCGGGGGCCGTGTCGTCGCGCGTCCCGCCCGAATGCGGCGGCAGGGCGTTCTCGCTGCTCTTGGGGTCCTGGAACAGATTGGGCGCGTTCGGTCCCCGGTCCACCGCCGCGCAGCCCACCTCCGTCAGCCGGATCGGCTTCATCCGGGGCGCCCAGGCCGTCGGCGTCGCCGCCCTCACCCCGCCCGGCCGGTCGTGATGCGGATTGGACCACCAGCCGAACAGGTCCTTAGGTCGGAACAGCCAGTGCTCGCCATGCGCCGTATCGACGATGGGGGTCCTGACCTGCGCCGCCCGGTCCGCCCCGTCGGCGTAGAACCAGTCGAAGCCCTCGCCGCCCGCGACGCCGGCCGCCAGATAGGCCGGGTCGTTCTTCCCGGCCCAGGTCTCGCCGTCCAACCCGCCCGCGCCGGCGCGCCAGTCGCTCAGCGGCGGATACCAGTCGATCCCGACGTAATCGATGTTCGCATCGGCCCACAGCGGGTCCAGGTGGAAGATCGCCTCCCCGCCCGCCTGTCGCCCGAAATACTCCGACCAGTCCGCCGCATAGGACAGCCTGATCCCCCGGCCGACGATCCCCCGGCACTCGGCCGCCAGCGCCCTCAGCTGCGCCACCGCCGGAAAGCCGCCCGCATGGTCGCGGGTCCAGGTCACGCCCCGCATCTCCGAGCCGATCAGCAGGCCGTGCGCCCCCGTCTCGGCCGCCAGCGCCGCATAGTGGCGCGCCATTCGCCTCAGGCCCCAGCCGTCGGCCGTCCCGAACAGGGCCTCGATCTGCCCGGCCGCCCCGGCCCCGTCGTCGCCCGCGATCCGCCCCCGCCAGGGATAGCCGGGCGCGTCCATGAAGACGAAGGGATACAGCGTCACCTCCAGCCCCCGCGACTTCAGCAGTCGGATCGCCTGGCGCACCGTCTCGTCCGACGGCGTGCCGCCATAGGCGGGTCGGCCGTCCACCGTGCTGATCAGATGGGCGTCGCCCCGGTCCAGCCCCGCCACCGACCAGGTCAGGGGCTCGGTCGGCTTGTCTCGCCGCTCCACCCCCGGCCGGACCTCGCACTCGCCGGCGCGCAGGCTGGTCCCGAACCAGCCGACCACCAGGCTGACTCGCTTCAGGTTCGGCGCCTGGGCCATCAGCTGGTCCAGCGACACGACCAGGTCCGGCCGCCCCTCCGAATGGTGCACGTTCTCGGCGGCCGTGCGGGTCAGCCCCTCGCGCCGCGTCACCGGCTCGGTCGCCAGCGCGAACTCGCCTGCGCCAGGGATCAGGCAGACCCCCTCCATCAGCTCCTCCAGCCCCGGCGTCAGGCCCGGCGCGCGGCGGAACACCTCGAAGCTCAGCTGCGGCGGCCGGTTTCCGAACGGTCCCAGCGGCAGATCCTCGAACACCACATAGGCCGTCCCGCGCCAGGCGGGCGCCTGGCCCTCTCCCTCCACCGCCTCGATCAGCGGATCGGGCGTCTGGTCCTCGGTCCCGCGATACAGCCGCATGGCGACGCCCGCCGTGGCCAGCGGCTTGCCGTCCGCCCACACCCGCCCGATCCCGTCGATCAGCCCTTCGCACAGCGCCACGGCGAAACTCAGCGAATAGTCGTAATCGACCGTCCTCGGCCCGCCCTTGCCGCCGCCGCTCTCGTTGCGCTTCTCCAGGAAGCGCGCGGCCCAGACGATCTGTCCTGTCACCCGCGCCCGGCCGAAGACGCAGGCCATCGGCGCCCCCTCGGCCGTCCCCTGGACCTTCAGCCCCTCCAGCCTCGGCCCCTCCCGCGCCGGGCCCAGCGCGCCGATCAGTCCGTTATCGACGACCCGGCCCAGCGCCCCGCCGACGATCCTCCCGAGCCCGCCGCCGACCAGTCCCCCCAGCCCGCCCAGAACCACCTGCGCCATTCACTACTCTCCCGGAAACCTGAACACCGCCGCCAGCCGCCGTCGCCACCACGGCCCCATCCAGCTCTCGACCACCGACCGACCCCAGTAGGCGTGGATCATCCGCGGCTCCGTCCCCTCGACGTCGCTCAGGATCGCGCAGTGCTTGACCGCCGCCCCCTCCGCCATGCGGAACAGCAGCACGTCCCCCGCCCGCATCTCCCCGACAGAGACCGCCTCCAGCCACCGCCCCGCCGCCTCCAGCAGCGTTTCCTCGCCCCCGACCTCGGCCCAGTCGGCGGCGTAGGCGGGCACGTCCTGCGGCTCCTCGCCCACCAGCTCGCGCCATACCCCGCGCACCAGCCCCAGGCAGTCCGCGCCCGCCCCCTTCACGCTGACCTGATGCCGATACGGCGTCCCCAGCCACCCGCGCGCGGCGGCGACCACCAACGATCCTTCCCTCATCGCCGGCTCCCGCCGTCGTTGCGCCCACCCGTCGCCGGATAGGCCGTCAGGAAGTCGTCGCCCGGCACGTCGGGAAAGCCCCGGAAGTTCCGCCCGTTTCCGAACGTCCCCACGCATGTCTGCCAGCGCTTGTCGCAGGTCGCGCCCGGAAACAGCGCCCGGTCCACCCCGCAGCGCCCGTCGCCCAGCCGCGCGTCGCACATCCGGCCATAGGTCCGCCCCACGACGCGCTCCAGCTGCGCCAGCGGCCCTTCCAGCTCGGCCGTGAACCGCCCGTCTTCGCGTTGCACTCGCGCCAGCCGCCCGGCCCACATCCGCACCCTCAGGTCCGGCCGGCTCCAGTCCACCCGCCACAGCTCGACCGACGCCTGGTCGTACAGGCCCGCCTCGATGTCGGCCTCGCTCAGGACCGCGTCGTCCAGCACCAGCGTCGGGCGTTGGAAGCGATCCTGGGGCATTACGCCCAGGCGGAAAACAATCCGGAGTCGGGGCTTTACGACGGGCGGATGCTGGAGGCGGCGGACCTGTGGTGCTGGGACGCGCGGCCCTATCCGGCGTTTCCCGCGCTGGACGACATCTGGGCCGACGCCTCGGCCTGGAATGCGGGTCACTGGCTGAACGGGCGGCTGGTCGGGGCTTGGGCGGACCTGATCGCGGCGGTGCTGAGGCGCGGCGGGGTCGAGGACTTCACCGTGACCGGGGTGGAGGGAACGGCGTCGGGCTATGTCATCGACCGGCCGATGCGGACGCGCGAAGCGCTGGCCCCCCTGCTGACCGCCTTCGACGTCGTGGCCGCCGAGCGGAACGGGGCCTGCCGCAGGTCTGTCGCACGGGGCCCAGCGGTCAGCCGCCGGGCGGGGCGGGGGTCGCCCAGACCCTCTTTACGCCGCGTGGATTGCATCACCGGCCGTGGCGGCCCGCCGGGCTGACGGCGCGATCCGACGGAGACGGCGGGCAGGTCCTGAGTTGGGCGCCGCGCGCCCGCCTCTATGGCGACAACTGGGAGAGCGAGACGGCGGTCGGGGACGCCGCGCGCTGGCGTATCGACATCCTGAACGACGGCGCGACGGTTCGCACCTTCGAGACCCTGCAGCCGCAGGCGATCTACACAGCCGCGATGCGGTCCGTAGATTTCGCAGACGCGGGCGTGGGGCGCGCGCGGGTGCGCCAGTGGGGCGAGGGCTTCGGCTGGGGCCAGCCCGCCGAAATCGCGCTGGACTGACGATTATGCCGGCGCCCGCCCTTTGCGCCGGGCGGTGCATGGACTAACTGAACAGGCGGATTTTCATGGAGCGGAAGACGACGTGGCGAGCGATCCCTACAAGGAACTGGGCGTTTCGAGAGGGGCGAGCGCGGACGAGATCAAGAAGGCCTTCCGCAAGCTGGCCAAGGAGCTCCATCCCGACAAGAACCCCGGCGACAAGATCACCGAGGACAAGTTCAAGCGGGTGACCGCCGCGTTCGACATCCTGGGCGACGCCGAGAAGAAGGCCAAGTACGACGCCGGCCAGATCGACGCCGACGGCAACGAGCAGTTCCGTGGCGGTTTCGGCGGGGGGCGGGCCGGCGGCAACCCCTTCGGCCAGGGCGGTCCGGGGGGCGGCTTCAGCCACACCGGCGGACCCGGCGGACGGGCCAACTTCGAAGGCATCGACCTGGACGACCTGTTCGGCATGTTCGGCGGAGCCGGCCGGCAGCGCGGCGCGCGGGACTTCACCGCGCGCGGGCAGGATGTGAAGGCGACGCTGGAGATCAGCCTGGAGGACGCGATTGCGGGCGCCACGCGGCGCATCCAGTTCTCGGACGGGCGCACGCTGGACGTGACCATTCCCAAGGGCGCGTCCGACGGACAGGTGATCCGACTGCGCGGACAGGGCGCGCCGGGGCGAGGGGCCGAGAACGGCGACGCCCTGATCGAGCTGAAGATCGAGGCGCATCCCGTCTATCGCCGCGAGGGCGCGGACCTGACCATGGACCTGCCGGTGTCGGTTCCCGACGCGGTGCTGGGTGGCAAGGTGCGGGTGCCGACGCCTGAGGGCGCGGTGCAGATGACGGTGCCCAAGGGCTCGAACTCGGGCCAGGTGCTGCGGCTGAAGGGGCGCGGGGCGTTCGCCGGCGGCAAGCGCGGCGACCTGCTGGCCAAGCTGGTGGTGACCCTGCCGGACGACCAGGACGAGGCGCTGGTGAAGTTCGCCGAGGAATGGCGGGCCAAGCGGCCCTACACGCCGGGGCGGTGAGATGACGGTCGCCAAACCTGATGTGAAGCCTGAGCGGCCGTGGTTCTCGGCCGGTCCGACGGCCAAGCGGCCGGGATACAGCCTGGCGGGACTGCCGCACGACCTGCTGGGACGGGGCATCCGCGCGCCCGAGGTGGTGGAGCGGTTCGCGCATGGGCTGCGGCTGACGCGCGAGGTGCTGGAAGTGCCGGACGGCCATGTGATGCTCTATACGCCGGGATCCGATACGGGCGCGGTGGAGGCGGCGCTGTGGGGGATGCTGGGCGCCCGTCCGGTGCAGGTGGTCGCCTACGAGAACTTCGGCCTGACCTGGCTGGCGGACGTGAAGGATCACCTGGGGCTGGAGCCCGAGGCCCTGACGGCGCCGTGGGGCGAGCTGCCGGACCTGTCGCAGACGGACTGGACCAAGGACGTGGTCTTCCCGTGGAACGGCACGACCTCGGGCGTGCGCGTACCGGACGCCGACTGGATCGCCGACGACCGCGAGGGGCTGGCGATCTGCGACGCCACCTCCGCCGCCTTCGCCATGCCGTTGCCGTTCGACAAGCTGGATGTGACGACCTTCAGCTTCCAGAAGGCGCTGGGCGGCGAGGCGGGGATCGGGGTGATGGTGCTGTCGCCGCGCGCGGTGGCCCGGCTGGACACGTATCGGCCGGAGCGCGCCGTGCCCAAGGTGCTGCGGATCACCGACGGCAAGGGCCGGTTCGATCGGTCGCTGGCCGACGGTGTGGCGATCAACACCTTCTCGATCCTGACCATCGAGGACTGGATCGACGCCCTGGAGTGGGCGCGGGCCGCTGGCGGGTTGAAGGAACTGATCCGGCGGACGGACGCCAACTACGCCGCCCTGGCCGAATGGGTGGCGCGGACCGACTGGATCGACTTCCTGCCGGAGCGGCCGGAAGTCCGGTCGACGACGTCGGTTTGCCTGAAGTTCGTCGATCCGCGCGTGACCGGCCTGGACGAGAAGGCGCAGAAGGCCTTCGTGACGCGGTTCAAGGCCTTGCTGGAAGACGAGGGCGCGGTGTTCGACATGGAGCCGCATCGCAACGCCCCGCCGGGCTTGCGGCTATGGTGCGGCTGCACCGTGGAGACGGCGGACGTGGCGGCTGCGACGCCGTGGCTGGAATGGGCGTTCGAGACGGCGCTTCAATCCTCCCCCGGGTAGGGTAGCGAAACGGGGGGATTAGAGGGACGACACCGGACGATTCCCCGTCTATAGGCTGCGCCCGCATTCGAGTGCGGAGAGACGGCTTTGGCGAACGTTGCGGTGGTCGGCGCCCAGTGGGGCGACGAGGGCAAGGGCAAGATCGTGGACTGGCTGTCCAACCGCGCCGACATGGTGGTGCGGTTCCAGGGCGGGCACAACGCGGGCCATACGCTGGTCGTGGACGGCAAGGTTTACAAGCTGGCGCTGCTGCCCAGTGGCGTGGTTCAGGGCAAGCCGTCGATCATCGGCAACGGCGTGGTCGTCGATCCCTGGCATCTGGTCGGCGAGATCGAGAAGATCGAGGCCCAGGGCGTGACGATCAGCCCCGACATCCTGACCATCGCCGACAACGCCTGCCTGATCCTGCCCATCCACCCCGCGCTGGACGTGGCGCGCGAGGCCGCGGCCAGCGCGCCGGGCGCCCGGATCGGCACCACGGGTCGCGGCATCGGCCCGGCCTATGAGGACAAGGTGGGCCGGCGGGCGATCCGGGTGTGCGACCTGGCCAACGCCGACGACCTGAAGGTCAAGATCGAGCGGCTGCGCTCGCACCACGATCCGCTGCGGGCCGGTCTGGGGCTGGAGCCGATCGACCCCGAGGCGCTGCTGAACCAGCTGCTGGAGATCGCGCCGAAGATCCTGCCCTATGTGAAGCCGGCCTGGCGGGTGCTGGACCAGGCCCAGAAGGCAGGGAAGCGGGTGCTGTTCGAGGGGGCGCAAGGCGCCTTTTTGGACGTGGA
>NZ_DLMO01000089.1 GCF_002479325.1 Brevundimonas sp. UBA7534 | reverse complement strand
CATCCGCGCCGCCCGCATCTCGAAGTCGTTGGGCAGGTTGTCGGTCGGGTTCAGCAGCACCGGCACGCCCGCGGCCGCGATCTGATCGGCGACCAGCCAGCCTTCCTCGGCGCCGTCCAGGATGACCTTGATCCCCTCCTCGCGCGCCAGGCGCAGGACCTGGGTGATGTCGGAGGCGCGGCTGACGGTGACGATCAGAGGCATAGAGCCGTTCGCGACCGGGATCAGCGCCTCCAGGTCGGCGCGCGACAGCATCAGGTCGCGCAGACCCGCCCGCTCGTAGGCGGACTTGTTGCGGGCATAGAGGCGCACCTCGGCCAGGGTCTCCTTGAACAGGACGAACTCGGCCCCGCGCGCGCCGCCGGCGACGCCGGCCCCGGCCTCGCCGAAGGGGGCGACCATGGCCACGCGCGGCTTGACCAGGATGTCCTGGCCCTGCGCCAGATGGATGATCGCCGCCTGGCCCGCGAACAGGCCCGGCTCGTGCAGGCCGCCGTCGCCGACGCCGGCCGTCTCGTCCTCGTGATAATGGCCGCCGGACCCGCCCGGGTGCTGGGGCACGACGACGGCGCGGGTCACGCCGCCCAGCCGCGCGACCGGCAGGGTGAATGACCAGGGATCGAGGCCGTAGGAGACGTCGAAGGCGGCCGACAGGCTGTTGGAGGCGTTCCTGAGCGCGTTCGTGCCGCGCACCGAGCTGACCTCGGAGCCGCCCAGGCCGGAATCCACGGCGACGAAGCCGGGAGCCACGACCTTGCCGGCCGCGTCGATGACGCGGGCGCCGGCGGGCGCACCGCCTGTTCCGACCGAGGCGATCTTGCCGTCGCGGATGACGACGGTGCCGTTCTCGATGACCGAGGTTCCGGTCAGCACGCGGCCGCCGACGATGGCAACCGTCTCTTGGGCCAAAGCGGGAGCGGAAACAGCCAGCGCCGCGACGGCGCCGACGATCAGGTGCGAGAGGCGCATCAGCGGGCTCCTTCGGCGACGTTGGCGGCGGTCAGGGCGTAGCCCGGCTGGCCCAGTTCGAAGTCGCTGGTCGGCTGATAGGCCGGGTTCATGCGGTCGAAGCTGAGGGCGCCGTCGACGAAGACCTGGTCGGCGCGGGCGTAGATCGAGAAGGGATCGGCGCTCCAGATCACCACGTCGGCGCGCTTGCCCGTCTCCAGAGAACCGGTCTGGTCGGCGATGCCGATAGCCTTGGCGGCGTTGGAGGTGATCCAGCCGATGGCGTGCTCTTCGGAGATGTTCAGCCCGGCGCGACGACCGGCCGACAGGGCGGCGGCGGCCTCCTGGTTCAGGCGCTGGGTCAGGATCGGGTCGTCGGAGTGAATGACGGCGCACGACCCCTCGGGCGCGTCGACCAGGGCCGCGTTCTCCTCGATGGCGTCCAGCGCTTCCATCTTGAAGCCCCACCAGCCGGTCCACATGGCGGCGCAGACGCCCGCCTGGGCCAGTTGCGAGGCCAGCTTGTAGGCCTCGGTGGCGTGGTGAAAGGTGGTGACGCGGTAGCCGAACTCCTTGGCGATATCGAGCATCACCGCCATCTCGTCGGCGCGGTAGCAATGGTTCTGGACCAGGATGGAGCCGTCCAGAACGCCCGACAGGGTCTCGTTCTGCAGGTTGCGGGTCGGCGGGCTGCCCTCGCCGTCCTCGCGCCACTTGTCCCACTTGGCCTTATATTCGCGCGCGGCGATGAAGGCGGCGCGGTAGCCGGCGACATTGCCCATGCCGGTCGCCGGGCTCTGGTTGCGGCCGCCGTAGACGCGCGACGGGTTCTCGCCGCAGGCCATCTTCACCGAATAGGGGGCGCCCGGCATCTTCATGCCCTGCATGGTGATGGAAGGGATGTTCCTGACCGTCACGCCGCGCCCGCCGAACAGATTGGCCGAGCCGGGCAGGATGTGCAGCGTCGTCACCCCGCCCGCGCGGGCGGTGTTGAAACCGGGGTCCTGGGGCCAGATCGAATGTTCGGCCCAGACCTGGGCGGTGTTCGGATTGGTCGCCTCGTTGCCGTCGCTCATGCCCATGACGCCGGGCGACGGATAGACGCCCAGGTGGCTGTGCACGTCGATGACGCCGGGGGTGACGTAGCGGCCCCGCGCGTCGATCACCCTGTAGCCGCCCGGAACGGGGGTCGAGGCGTCGCCGACGGCCGCGATCTTGCCGTCGGTCACGACGACGACGCCGTTTTCGATCTTGCGGTCCGTGCCGGTCAGGACGGTGGCGCCGACAATGGCGAAATTCTCCCGCGGCAGACCCTGATAGGTCGAGGGGAAGGGATCGGGATTGGCCGCGAAATCCAGGCCCGGAGCCAGGGCCCGGTCGCGCTGCGGGTTGGCGTTCGCCGCATCGGCGCTGGCCGCGCCCTCCGTCGTCGCACAGGCCGCAAGCACGGCGCAGGCGAGAACCGCAAGGCTGACGCCCCGCAGACGATGTCCGATCATCGATACCCCTTTTTCCCACTGACGCGCCGAAACAGGCGGCGCGCTGAACGCGGTCATAGAAGCCGTTGGAACCCAGGCCGTCAAAAGGTTTCGGCGCGCTCTCAGCCGCCGCCCAGCCGGGCGCGGACCTCGGCCTCGTCCAGCCCGTCGATCTCCAGCATCTTCAGTCGCGACTGGCCGCCCCGCGCGAGGCCGACGGCGCGGCGCGGCACGCCCAGCGATCTGGCGATCAGGGCGACCAGGGCGGCGTTGGCCTCGCCCTCCACCGGGCGGGCGCGCACGCGGACCTTCAGCACCGGCCGACCGTCGGCATCCACGTACCAGCCGTCGATCCCCTCGCGCGCGGCGCCGGGCTGAAGACGGACAGGAAGACGAGCCATGCGGGCGCTCCGAAAACGAAGAAGGGCCCCGGCGTCGTCGCCGGGGCCCCTCAAGTCTAGATCAACCGATCGGATCAGTCGCGACGGCGGCGGCCGCGATCGCCGCCCCGGTCGCCGTCCCGCTTCGGACGACCGCCGGTGTCTTCCGACAGCGGGGCCTCGCCGCGTTCAGCGCGTTCGGCGTTGATCTTGTCGGTGATGTCCTCGCCGGTTTCCTGATCGACGACCTTCATCGACAGCTTGGTCTTGCCGCGATCGTCGAAGCCCAGGAACTTGACCTTGACCTCCTGGCCTTCCGACAGGACGTCGGCCGGGTTGGCGACGCGCTCCAGGGCGATCTGGGACACGTGGACCAGGCCGTCCTTGGCGCCGAAGAAGTTCACGAAGGCGCCGAAGTCGACGACCTTCACGACCTTGCCGGAGTAGATGGTGCCGACTTCCGGTTCCGAGGCGATGGACTGGATCCAGGCCTTGGCGGCCTCGATCTTCTCCTGCTCATTGGCGGCGATCTTGATGGTGCCGTCATCGCCGATGTCGATCTTGGCGCCGGTCTTTTCCACGATCTCGCGGATGACCTTGCCGCCCGAACCGATCACTTCGCGGATCTTGTCGACCGCGATCTTGATGGATTCGATCTTGGGCGCGAACTCGCCCAGTTCGGTGCGGGCGCCGTCGATGGCCTTGTCCATCTCGTCCAGGATGTGCAGGCGGCCGGCCGAAGCCTGGGCGATGGCCTGCTTCATGATCTCCTCGGTGATGCCGGGGACCTTGATGTCCATCTGCAGCGAGGTGATGCCTTCACGGGTGCCCGCGACCTTGAAGTCCATGTCGCCCAGGTGATCCTCGTCGCCCAGGATGTCCGACAGGATGGCGAACTCGCCCGACGGCTCCAGGATCAGGCCCATGGCGATGCCCGAGACCGGACGGGCCAGCGGCACGCCGGCGTCCATCAGGGCCAGCGACGAACCGCAGACCGTGGCCATCGAGGACGAGCCGTTGGACTCGGTGATCTCCGACACCAGACGGATGGTGTAGGGGAAGTCTTCCTTGGACGGCAGCATCGGACGGATGGCGCGCCAGGCCAGCTTGCCGTGACCGATCTCGCGACGGCCGGGCGATCCCATGCGGCCCGCTTCACCCACCGAATAGGGGGGGAAGTTGTAGTGCAGCAGGAAGCTTTCCTTGTAGGTGCCGGTCAGGCTGTCGATGTACTGCTCGTCCTCGCCGGTGCCCAGGGTGGCGACCACCAGGGCCTGGGTTTCGCCGCGGGTGAACAGGGCCGAACCGTGGGTGCGCGGCAGGACGCCGACTTCCGACACGATGGCGCGGACCTTGTCGAGCGCACGGCCGTCGACGCGGTGGCTGTTCTCGATGATGTCGCGACGCAGGACCTCGGCCTCGCACTCCTTGAAGGCGGCCGAGAACTTGGAGGCGTCGACGCCGTCCGGGTTCTCGTCGGTCTTCACCAGGGCGGCGGCGGCGGTCTTCTTGGCCGCGTCGACGCCCGAGCGGCGGTCGTACTTGCCGGGGTGGGTGTAGGCGGTCTTGATCTCTTCGCCGACCAGCTTCTTGATCGAGGCGACCACGTCCGAGTGATCCTCGGCCTGGAAGTCGAACGGCTCCTTGGCGGCGTGTTCGGCCAGGTCGATGATCGCCTCGATCACCGGCTGCATGCCGGCGTGGGCGAACATCAGAGCCTTCAGCATCAGGTCTTCCGACAGCTCCTTGGCTTCGGATTCGACCATCATCAGAGCGTCCTGGGTGCCGGCGACCACCAGGTCCAGGTCCGAGGTCGGCATCTGGTCGATGGTCGGGTTCAGCACCAGCTCGCCGTCGATCACGCCGACGCGCGCGGCGCCGATCGGGCCCATGAAGGGCACGCCCGAGATGGTCAGGGCGGCCGAGGCGGCGACCATGCCGACCACGTCCGGGTCGTTCTCCAGGTCGTGCTGCAGCACGGTGACGACGACCTGGGTCTCGTTCTTGAAGCCCTTGACGAACAGCGGGCGGATCGGACGGTCGATCAGGCGGGAGACCAGGGTCTCCTTCTCGGTCGGACGGCCTTCACGCTTGAAGTAGCCGCCCGGGATCTTGCCGGCGGCGAAGGTCTTTTCCTGATAGTTGACCGTCAGGGGGAAGAAATCCAGGCCCGGCTTGGGCGCGCGGCCATAGACGACGGTGGCCAGAACCACGGTCTCGCCGTAGGTCGCCAGCACGGCGCCGTCGGCCTGGCGGGCGATGCGGCCCGTCTCCAGGGTCAGCGGGCGTCCGGCCCACTCGATCGTCTTGCGTTTGATGTCGAACATTTCTCTTCTTTCGTATCCCGCCGGCGTATTCCGGTCGGGGGCGGAGCGTCAGGCGTTCAGTCCTTCGGATCCCGTTGCGCCCGGCGGTCGCCGGGCGGGGTGATGAGGACCGTTTCAGCCCTCGCGTCTGCGCCGTGTCAGTCCCGCGGCGCGCGGGTCGTTGAAGCGCTTAGTTACGGAACGAGGCGCGGACGTGACCGCCCGCGCCTCGAAAGCGTTCTTTCGCTCGTCCCGCCCCGTCTTAGCGGCGCAGGCCCAGCTTGGCGATGATCGCCTGGTAACGGGCCGAGTCGACCTTGTTCAGGTGATCCAGAAGGCGACGACGCTGCGAGACCATCTTGAGCAGGCCGCGACGCGAGTGGTTGTCCTTCTTGTGGGTCTTGAAGTGCTCGGTCAGGTTGGCGATGCGTTCCGACAGGATCGCAACCTGCACTTCGGCCGAACCGGTGTCGCCCGTGCCGCGGGCGTTGTCGGCGATCAGTTCCTGCTTGCGTTCAGCAGTAATCGACATCGTAAGTCTCCATCATTGGAGGTTGAAAACGCGGTCGGGTTCTAGGCGACCGGCCCGCAACTGACAGAGGGCGACCAGCGTCTGGCCCTGAAAGGCGGAAACCGTTCGCGACCCGCCCGAAAGGCGGCTCTTGAGGATCTCGACCTGACGGGGGAGCAGAACGATCGGCCGTCCCTGCCGAAGCGAGAAGGCGTCTTCTGGCGTCACGGCCTGCTCCGGGATGTCGTCCAGGGCGGTCGCGACGGGAAGCAAGCCTTCCGAGGCGGCGCCCCTATGCACCATTTCCTCCAGAGAATCCAGAGTGACCGCATTTTCCGTGCTGAAAGGCCCCACGCGCTCGCGGCGAAGTTCCGACACATGGCCCTCGGCGCCCAGGGCCTGGGCCAGGTCGCGCGCCAGCGAACGCACATAGACGCCCTTGCCGGTCAGGATGGTCAGTTCGACATGGTCGGCGTCGGGCGCGGCGCTGATCTCGGCCGAATGGATGGTCACGCGGCGGGCCGCGAGCTCGAAGCTTTCCCCGTCGCGAGCCAGGTCATAGGCCCGCTGGCCGTCCACCTTGATGGCCGAGAAGCGCGGCGGAACCTGGTCGATCTCGCCGACGAAGGCGGGCAGCGCCGCCCTCACCTGCTCCGGCGTCGGGCGCACGTTGGAGCGGGCGACGATTTCGCCCTCACGATCCACGCTGTCGGTCGAGACGCCCCAGTTGAGGGTGAAGCGATAGACCTTGCGCGCCTCCATCATGAAGGGAACGGTCTTGGTCGCCTCGCCGAGCGCGATGGGCAGAATGCCGCTGGCCAGGGGGTCGAGCGTGCCCGCGTGGCCGGCCTTCTGTGCGTTGAACAGGCGACGGATGCGGCTGACCGCCTCGGTCGATCCCATCTCGAACGGCTTGTCCAGGCAGACCCAGCCATCGACCACGTCGCCCTTCTTCTTGCGCGCCATCTAGATCCTCCCCCAGCGGTGCGTCTCTCCCTCCCCCTGCGGGGGAGGGTCGTTGCGAAGCAGCGGGGTGGGGGCGGCCGGGCAGGACGATCGCCAGAAGTTCGTTCTCGATGGATCGCTGGGCCGCCCCCACCCGACCTCGCTGCGCTCGGCCACCCTCCCCGGAACGGGGAGGGAGAAGGATGTCTCGCTCACTCGCCGTCCTCGTCCCCACCGCGCTCCAGGTCGGCGCGGACGCGCGGGTCGGCGAACAGCCGGTCGATGTGGCTGGCCGTATCGAAGCTCTCGTCGTGGCGGAACTTCAGGTCCGGCGTGAACTTCATGTCCAGCTTGGGTCCCAGGCGGCCGCGCAGGAATTTGGCGTGGGCGTTCAGCGCCTTGATGATCTCGCTCTCATGGCCGGTCGTCTCGGCCGCGTCCACGCCAGCGCCCAGGGGCTCGACGAAACAGGTGGCGTGACGCAGGTCGGGGCTCATCCGCACCTCGGTGACGGTGATCGAGACGCCGGCGAGCGCCTCGTCGTGGATTTCCTCCTCGCGCAGGATGTCCACCAGGGCGTGGCGGGTCAGTTCGCCGGCGCGAAGCTGGCGCTGGCTGGGCCCCATCGGGCCCGAGGCGTTGCGGGTATGCTGCTTGCGGGCCATCGGCCTCACTCCTCTGCATCGCTTGCCGGGGATCGGACCTGGCGGGAAAAGCGAAAGGCGGGCGGTCTAGTCCCCGCGCCCGGCCGTGTCCAGCGCGGCCGCACGCGCGGCGTCCACCACTTCGCCCGACAGCACGGACCGCACGGGCCGAACGCCGACGCCCCCGGCGGCCAGCACCTGGGCCGTCCAATGGTTGCACAGATGAACCAGGGAGAAGGTCTCGCGGCTGGCGAAGAAGCGGGCATCGTCGCCCGGCCGCGCCGCCGCGACGCGCGGCGCCCCATCCGACAGCGCCAGCGACGCCTCGATCCGCCCGGCCATGCGCGAGAAGGCGGCCGGGGAGACCGTCAGGGCGACGACCTGCGCCGGGTCCATCCCGCGTCCCGGATCGACCGCCTCCGGGTCCATCATGACCACCGAGCGATTGCCCGGCCGGAAGAAGGCGCGCGCGCCATCCGGCAGCCGATCCGAGATCGGGCTCTGGTCGACATAGAATTTCGCGTCGCCCCAGCCCACGCGGACCCAGTCGCCCGGTCCCAGGGACCGCACGGCCTGCGCCAGCGGCCCGCCCCGCCCCTCCAACGCCCGGCGTGGAAGCGCCAGGTCGGTGTGAAAGCCGTTGTCCAGAAGGCGGACCGCGATCCCGGCTTCAGAACCGCGCGGCGCGAGGTCGGGCGCCGCAGGCGTGCGCCAGGTCATCAGGGCCGCCGCCGCGCCCACAAGCGCGCCGAACGCGCCGGCCTTGACCGCCATCGTCAGCGACGGCCCAGCACGCGGACGGGGCAGAGCGCGGTCGGCGAGCGGCTCGCGCCCGGCGGGTCGCCCGCACGCATCGGGAGGACATCGACGCCGTCGGCGCGCACCGCCAGGGCCAGCCACCCGGCCTCGCTCCCGGCGCATAGGGGCGCCGTGCCCGACGTCACCCGCCGCACCTCGATCTGGACGTTCGCCGGCGTATTCAGGGCCGTGGCGTAGGTCACGCCCTGGGCGGCCGGGTCGGAGGCGGTCGCCAACTGGTGCGGCGCGGTGACGATCCGCGCTTCGCCGAACGTCAGGGCCGCGCCCTCGACACGGAGCGTGGACCCGTCCGCGCCCGCATAGTCGCCGGACAGGATCAGGTCATTCACGGGCGGCGTGGCGGCTCGCCGAGGCGAAGCAAGGTCCGCGCGCGGCGCGACTGTCGGGGTCATCAGGCGATGCAGCGCCGGCTCCACCACCAGGGCGCCCAGGGCCGCGAACAACAGGGCGCAGACGACCGCCGCCGCCAGGGCGGTCGGGCCGGGTCGGGCCGTGCGGGATGACAGGACGGCCGTGCTCATCGCCCCATCATAACGCGGCGGCGGCGAGCGAGGCGAGAGACTCTATTCGACCGGCGACGGGGTCGGCGCCGTGGCCCATTCGCCGCGCCAGGTGTAGCTCAGCGTCACGCACGGGCGGAACGTCCCGTCGGCCCAGCGGCCCACGGCGTGCATGGTCAGCGGCCGCGGCGCCCGCACCCGTCCCGCCACCAGCCAGGCTGCGTCGGCGCCGGGGCACAGGGCGCGCGACAGACCCCGCCCGTCCCCTTCCTCGGAGATCGCATAGACATCGCTTTCGTCCGTTCCCGGCGCCAGGGCGCGCCGCACCCCGTCGGGGCCGCCGCGCTCCAGCCGGGCCGAACCGCGGCTGGTGGTGGAATAGAGCCCGTTCAGCCGCACCGCCCCGAACAGGCCGCGCTCGACCTCCAGCGTCAACCCGCGCGTCATCGCCTGCGTCACCCGATCGGCGGCGTCATAGGCCAGATAGCGCACGTCGGCTTGGGTCGGCGTTGCCGCCAGCGACGTCAGGGCGACCATGAGGGAGAAAGGGGCGAGGACGCGCATGGCGCTTGTCTGTCCATTCAATGCGGCGGTCATGCGGCGCCTATTGCCAGCGGGGGCGAACGGGAAGCGACAAGAATCCCGCGCCGAAAGCCGCAAAGCCGCCAACAGGCAAGAAGGACGTCTGGCCAAGAATTCAGTGCGGAATAGCCCGCGCCGAGAAGTGCGGCTGAACCCAGCCACAGGATGCGAGAATCCAAGCGGCTGGAGAGCGCCGCGACCGACAAGCCCGTCGCGAGAGCCGGAAGAGTTCCCCCGATATGGCTGGCCATCACCAGCGTCGCCGCGAGCCCAGGATCGACGGCGCCTTCACTCACCCACTCGCGAGCGATCATGGCCAGCCCGCCCAACGGCGGCCCGAACAGGACGAAGACCCCGACCACGGTCCAGAATGAACCCGCCGGCGCCCGAACCATATGTCAGGCCTCGCCCAGGCAGCGCAGGGCGACCTCCAGGTTCCGCAGGCCGTCTTCTCCGGTGACGGCCGGGGGTTCTCCGGTGTTGATCGCGGTGGCGAAGGCCTCCAGCTCCTTGCGCAGCGGCTCGGCCGGCCAGCTGTTCAGCATCCGGGTGGAATAGGAGCCGTCGGGCTGCTGGCCGAAATATTCCGTCACCTGGCGGGTGATCAGGTCCGCGACCACGAACTTGGTCTTGGTCGCCACCTGAAGCGTGCGGGTCTTGTACGGCGTGACCCAGTTGGTGGTGATGTGGGCGATCACCCCATTGTCCAGACGGAACTGCAGCAGGGCCGTGTCCTCGCGCTCGGCGCGGGTGCGGGCCAGCTGGGGCTGGACCTCCACGATCTCGGAGGCCGTCAGGTGGCGGATGATGTCGATGTCATGCACAGCCAGATCGATGACCACCCCGACCTCGCCCATGCGCGGCGGGAAGGGGCCGACGCGAGTGATCTGGATGGAGATGATGTCGTCGTCCTGGACGGCGCGCTTGACCGTCTCGACCGCCGGATTGAAGCGTTCGACCTGGCCGACCATCAGGACGCGTCCGTTGGCCTTGGCCGCGTCGATCATGCGCTGGGCGTCGGCCACGGTGGCGGCGATGGGCTTTTCGACCAGGACGTGGACGCCCTTTTCCAGCAAGGCGACGCCGACGTCGGCGTGGAAGCGGTTGGGCGTGGCGACCACGGCCGCGTCCAGCCCGGCGTCGATGAAGGCCTCTGCCGTCGTGACCGGCGCGGCCCCGTAGGCGGCGGCCACGCCCTCGGCCGTCACGGCGTCGGGATCGAACAGGGTCGTCAGGTCGAACTCGCGCATGTCGGCGGCGACCCGGGCATGGTTGCGGCCCATGACGCCGACGCCGGCCACGCCGAGCTTGAGGGGGCCAGTCTTCAAGGGGAGGGTGTTCGGCATGGGATCAACCCTTGTAGGAGGCGACGGCGGCGATGACCTTGTCCTGGGTCGCCTCGTCCAGATCGGCGTGCATCGGCAGGCTGACGACCACGTCCTTCAGCCGTTCGGTGACGGGCAGGCCGCCCTCCCCGCGCGGGAAATGGTCATAGGCAGGCTGCAGGTGCAGCGGGATCGGATAATAGACGGCGGTGGGCACGCCCTCGGCCTTCAGGTGCGCGGCCAGGCCGTCGCGGTCGGGATGCTCGACCGTGTACTGAGCCCAGTTGGAGATGTTTCCGGTCGGCACGTCCGGAACCTTGGCGACGTGGGTGCGCAGACCGTCGTTGTAGCGGGCGGCGATGCGGTTGCGCCATTCGATCTCCTGACCGAAGACCTTCAGCTTCTCGATCAGGACGGCAGCCTGGATGGTGTCCAGACGGCTGTTCAGGCCGATGCGCATGTTCAGATATTTGGGGTCGTGGTCGAAGGTGCGGTCCTTCAGGTCCACCGCGACCGCCTTGCCGTGCACCCGCACCGAATCCATCAGCTGCGCCAATTCGTCGTCGTCGGTCAGCACCGCCCCGCCGTCGCCGTAGCAGCCCAACGGCTTGGCCGGGAAGAAGCTGGTGGTGGTGACGTCGGCCCATTTCAGCGGATGATCGCCGCCGACGGTGCAGCCGAAGCCCTGGGCCGAATCCGAGATCAGCTTCAGTCCATGCGCGTCGCAGACGGCCTTGATGGCCGGATAGTCGGCCGGCTGGCCGAACAGGTCCACGGCGATGACCACGCGCGGGGTCAGGCGCCCCTCGGCCTTGATCCCGGCGATGGCCCGCTCCAGCGCGGCGGGGTCCATGTTGTAGGTGTTCTCGTCCACGTCGACGAACACCGGCTCGGCGTCGAACCACGGCACGACCTCGGCGGTGGC
>NZ_DLMO01000109.1 GCF_002479325.1 Brevundimonas sp. UBA7534 | reverse complement strand
ACAAATGGCCGCCCGAGACCAAGCGCGAATGGGGCGAGGAGATTCGCATGGACGAGGCGGTCGTCGAGCGGGTGTCGGATATGTGGAGCCGGCTGGGATTGCCGGGTGACGGCGCGCCCATCTGGAAATAAGCTCGGCCTTTGACCGCCGGGGGGCGATTTGAGCGCGTTCGAATTCTATTTCAGCTTCTACGGTCTGGCGCTGGGCCTGTCGGTGGCGGTGGTCGCCACCGGCCTGGCGACGGCCATCCAGCATCGCAAGGCCATCCGTATCGGCTGGCTGACGCCGCTGCTGGCGCTGTTCGTGGGCCTGGACATCGCCACCTTCTGGGACGCGGCCTGGCATGCCTTTCGCGATGCGCCGTTCAGCTATGGAATGCTGGTGATCGGCCTGGCGATCGCCCTGCTCTATTTCATCGCCGCCTCCCTGGTCTTTCCCCACCAGATCGAGGACGGGCTGGCGCTGGACGATCATTTCTGGGCCAACAAGAAGATCGTGCTGCTTCTGACCACGGCCGCAAACACGGTGATGGTCGCGGTATCGGCGCTTCAGGTCGTGGGCCAGCCGGGCGCGGGGATGGTGCTTCTCAACTACGCCATCGCCTATCCGCTGTATCTGGTCCTCGTCGTCCCGGCGGCGCTGACCCGCAGCAAGCGGTGGTTTGCGGGCCTGATCGGCCTTCACGTGCTGATCTATCTGGCGATCGCCTGCCTACCGGCGCCGCCGCCGCCCGCGCAATACAGCCTGGAAAGCGAGCTAGGCTCCATGGTCGGCCTGGACCCCGCGCAAAAACAGCCGCCCGAGATCAATCGGGCTTCCGACATACGGGGCGATTCAAGGTCGCCCGACGACGGCGCGCCGATCCGGAAATCAGCTCCGTCTTCGACCGCTGGAGAGGCGATGTGAGCGCGTTCGAGTTCTTCTTCAGCTTCTACGGTCTGCTGCTGGGCCTTTCCGTCGCCGAACTGGTCGGCGGGTTCGCGCGGGTGCTGCATGAGAAGCAGCGAATCCGGTTCGGCTGGCTGACGCCCTTGCTGGCCCTGTTCGTGGCCATCGACATCGCCACCTTCTGGAACCAGGCCTGGGTCATCTTCCGGGGGGCGCCGTTCAACATCTTCGTTCTGCTGATCTCGCTGGCCATCGCCGCGACCTTCTATGTCGCCGCCAGCACCACCTTTCCGCGCGTTTCGGCCGAGGGCGGCGCCGAACGGATCGACATGGACGCCCACTTCTGGGCCCATCGGCGGCTGGTGTTCGCCTGCGTTCTGGCCGCCAACCTGATTGTCGCCCTGGTCGTGATCGTGCTGGCCATGGCCGATCCGGGGTTCGCCAGGCTGGCGCGTTCGGTCAGTCTGTGGACCGGGGTGGCGATCTTCGTCATCGGGACGGCGACCGCGGCCTTCGCGCCCTGGCGAAAGGTGGTGATCGCCGCCTTGGCCGTGGTCCTGCTGTACAGCCTGTGGAACGTGGCGAAGTCGGCGGCGGCGCTGGCCGCCATGGGCGGCTGGTCGCCGATCACCGGCGGCTGACCTTGCCACCGCCGCCCAACCAGCCCACGAAGACCCATGCGCCCTGATCGTTTCGTCGTCGCGGCCCTGGCCGTCCTAGTCTGCAGCGTGAGTCCCGCCATGTCCCAGTCCCAGCCGCCGTCCCTGCCCAACGCCGCCCCCTGGGATCAGGCCTTCCTGCCACCCGCGCCTGCGTGGGACGGCGCGTCGAAGGCGCTGTTGCGCGATGCGAGCGATCCCTGGGCCACGGCGTTCGAGGCCGATCCGGCGCATGATTTTTCGCCCAACTATGTCGACACCCGCGCCTGGTTCGACCGCCTGGACCAGGCCAGCGGCCTTATCCGCATCGAACAGTTCGGCATTTCGCCCGAGGGGCGGCCGATCTATGCGGTGATCGCGTCGAAGGACGGGGCGACGTTCGATCCGGCCAAGCCGGTGCTGATGATTCAGGCGGGCATCCACCCCGGCGAGATCGACGGCAAGGACGCGGGCATGATGCTGCTGCGCGACATCGCCTTCTATGGGAAGGACGCCCTGCTGGACCGGGTCAACCTGATCCTGATCCCGATCCTGAGCGTGGACGGGCACGAGCGGTCCGGCCCCTATTCGCGCCCCAACCAGCGCGGCCCCCGCATCCAGGGCTGGCGCAACACGGCGACGAACCAGAACCTGAACCGCGACTATCTGAAACTGGACCAAGCCGAGATGCGTGCGGTGCGCGGCCTGATCCTGAAATACCGGCCCGACCTTTACGTCGACGTTCACGTCACCGACGGCATGGATTACCAGTACGACGTCACCTACGGCTTCAACGGCGAGAACGGCACGTTCAGCCGTTCGCCCAACGCCTCGGCCTGGCTGGATGCGACGTTCAAGCCGGCGATGAATGCGGCGCTGGAAGCCGAGGGTCATATTCCCGGCGAGTTGGTCTTCGGCCAGGACGACGATGACCCGAAGGCCGGGCTGAACGACGGCGGCCTGGGCGAGCGTTTCTCCAACGGCTGGGGCGCGGCCGCCCACGTGCCGACCATCCTGATCGAGAACCACAGCCTGAAGCCCCACGAACAGCGGGTGCTGGGCGCCTATGTCTTCATCGAGGAGGCGCTGCGGCTGCTGGCCGACCAGGGCGCGGCGTTGCGCGCCGCGACCGAGCGGGACAAGGCTCTGCGACCCGCCGAGATCCCGGCCAACTTCGAGCAGGAGGACACGCCTTCCTCCACCCGGACGTTCAAGGGCATCCGCTACGACATGGTCGACAGCGCAGCCTCGGGCCGCAAGGAAATCCGTTGGCTGGGCCAGCCGGATCCCGAGCCGTGGGCACTGCCCTACTACAGTTCGCAGCCGACGCTGACGCTGAACCGGCCCGCCGCCTACTGGGTGCCGGGCTACCGGAGCGACATCATCGAGCGGCTGAAGGCGCACGGGATCGAGATGGAGACGATGGCGGCCCCGCGCACCGTGGGCGTCTCCATGCTGCGCCTGATCGATCCCAAGCTGGCGACGCGCGCCAACGAAGGCCACATCCAGACCTCGGTCGAGACGGTCGAGGTCGAGCCGCGCGACTGGATCTTCCCCGCCGGTTCGGTGCGGGTGTCCACCGACCAGCCGCTGGGCGACATCGTCGTTCTGCTGCTGGAGCCGCAATCCAGCGAGAGCTTCTTCGCCTGGGGAATGTTCCCGGAAGTGCTGAGCCGGGTCGAATATATCGAGCCCTACGCCATCGCCCCGCTGGCGGACCGGATGCTGGCCGCCGAACCGGCGCTGAAGGCCGAGTTCGAGGCGAAGCTGGCCGCCGAGCCCGACTTCGCGGCGGACCCGCACGCTCGCCTGGCCTGGTTCTATGAGCGCACGCCGTTTTACGACGACCGCTATCTGCTCTATCCGGTGGCGCGCGAGGACTGAACCATGATGACCGAAGCCCTGATGCACGCCCTGCAGGCCGCCGCCCTGTGGAGCGGACTGCTGATCCTGATGCTGCTGGTGCTGTCGGGAATGGTCGTCAGCGGGCGACGGCGGCACATGGTGTCTTTCGGCGACGGCGGCCATCCGGACCTGCTGGCGGCCAGCCGCGCCTTTGGAAATTGCGTCGAATACGCCACGCCCGGCATGGCCGCGATGGCGCTGCTGGCTCTGGTCAGCGGACAGGCGTGGATGGTCCATGCGGTCGGCGCGACCCTGCTGGCGGGCCGCATCCTGCATGCGCTGGGGCTGATGCTTCAGACCGGCCCGTCGGTCGGACGTGTGCTGGGGATGGCGCTGACCTGGATCGCCCTGCTGGCCGCCGGCGTCGGCCTGATCGCCTACGGGGTGCTGTGACGCCGGTTGCGGCGACCGGAGGGGTCCGCCATATCGGGGCATGATCGAAGTCCTGTCCGGCGCCCCGGCGTCCGTTTCTCCCGAAATCCTGAATGACATCGTCCAGGCCGCGCTGAAGGCCGGGGCCGACGCGGCCGAGGCCGTGGCCGCCGACCGCCAGTCGCTGTCCGTCGGCGTCCGCAACGGCCGGCTGGAGGACGTGGAGCGCGAGGAGTCGCGCGACCTGGGCCTGCGGGTCTTCGTCGGCAAGCGCCAGGCGACGGTCTCGGCCTCGGACCTGTCGGCGGCGACGCGCGCGCGGCTAGTGGAGCGGGCTTTGGCCATGGCCCGGCTGGCGCCGGAAGACCCCTACGCCGGCCTGGCGCCCGAGGACCGGCTGGCGCGGGGGCCTTTCGCGGACATGGACCTGTACGACCCGACCGAACGCGGCGCGGCCGAGCTGGAAGCCGCCGCCGCTGAGGCGGAGAGCGCGGCCCTGGCCGTGCCGGGCGTGGCCAAGTCGGAAGGCGGACACGCCGGATGGTCGTCCAGCCGCTGGCGATTGGTCACCTCGACCGGATTCGACGGCGCCTATGAGGGCACGGCCTTCTCGCTGGGCGTCGGCGTCATCGC
>NZ_DLMO01000114.1 GCF_002479325.1 Brevundimonas sp. UBA7534 | reverse complement strand
CGCCCTCGCGCACCGCCTCGGCCATGCTGTCGGTCGCCTGACGCAGCGCATGGTTCGACACGGTGCGGGCCGTGATGGTCAGCCCTTCCAGCACCGGCAGGCCGGCGGCGATCATGGTCGACAGGGTGCGGGCCATCTTGGCCCCGTGCAGATCGCGGGTCAGCCGCCCGACCAGGGGCGCGCGCAGTCGCCAGCGGTCGAAGCGCAGGCGAAGGCCGGGATTCCTCAGGGCCATGACGCCGCCCGCGATCAGGCCCGCGACCGCCAGCGCGATCAGCCAGCCCCATTGGCGCATCCCGTCAGACAGCCCGATGACCAGTCGCGTCAGCAGCGGCAGGGTCTGGTTCATGCTGTCGAACTGATCGACCACCTTGGGCACGACGAAAACCATCAGCGCCGTCACCACGCCCAGCGCGACGACCGCCAGCACGGCGGGATAGACCAGAGCGGTGACGACCTTGCCGCGCACCTGCTGGTCGCGTTCCATGTCGTCGGCCAGCCGCTCCAGGATCGGCTGCAGGGTCCCCGACCGCTCTCCGGCCAAGACCATGGCGCGATACAGCGGCGGAAAGGCCCGGCCCTGCTGGCCCATGGCGTCGGCCAGGGTACGGCCTTCCAGAACGCCGGCGTGAACGCCTTGCAGCACACGTCGAACCATCGGCCGGTCGGCCTGAAGCGCAAGGGTCCGCAACGCCTCCTCCAGCGGAGAGACGGAAACCAGCGTGGCCAGTTGGCGCGTGGTCAGGGCCAGGGCCTTGGCCGACAACCGACCGCCGGACCGCGCCGGACGATCCGCCCGCGCCGCCATGCGGGCCGGCGTGACCTCCAGCGGCATCAGGCGGCGACGCCCCAGCAGACCCCGCGCGGCGGCCTCATCGGCGGCGTCCAGGGCGCCGGAGACCGTGTGACCCGCGCCGTCAACGGCCACATAGTCGAACGCCGCCATCAGGCCGCCTCCGCCGGATCGGCCGCCGTTTCCTGCCGCGCGACGCGCACGGCCTCCTCGACCGAGGTGACCCCGGCCAGGACAAGGTCCCGCGCGCGGTCGGACAGGGTTCCGCCGTGCTTGAACCCGGCCTCGACCAGGGCGTCCTCGTCGGCCTCGGCGGCGATCAGGCGGCGCACCGTGTCGGTGACCTTCAGCACCTCGTACAGACCGACTCGGCCGACGTAGCCGGTGTCGGCGCAGTGGGCGCAGCCGTGCGGCCGCCAGACGGTCGCGCCCGCCGGGGCGCCGATCAGCCGGGCGGTCGGCTTGTCGGCCGCCTCGGCCACGCGACAGTGCGGGCACAGCCGCCGCACCAGCCGCTGCGCCACCACCAGCCGCAGGGTCGAGGCCAGCAGGAAGGGCTCCACCCCCATGTCGCGCAGACGGGTCACGGCGCCCGCGGCGTCGTTGGTGTGGACGGTGGACAGCACCAGATGGCCGGTCAGCGCGGCCTGTACGGCGATGCCCGCCGTCTCCACGTCGCGGATTTCGCCGACCATGACCACGTCCGGGTCCTGGCGCAGGATGGCGCGCAAACCGGCGGCGAAGGTCATGCCGACCTTGGGATTGACCTGGGTCTGGCTGACGCCGTCGATGGCGTATTCGACCGGATCCTCCACCGTCAGGATGTTGCGCGCGCCGTCGTTCAGCAGCGCCAGGCCGGCGTAGAGGCTGGTGGTCTTGCCCGAGCCGGTCGGGCCGGTGACCAGGATGATCCCATTGGGTTCGGCCAGGGCGGCGCGGAAGGCCGCCAGGGCGTCGTCCGCCATGCCCAGCCGGTCCAGCGTCAGGCCGGCCTGATCCTTGTCCAGGATGCGCAGCACGACGCGCTCGCCCCCGCGCGACGGCAGGGTCGAGACCCGCACGTCCAATGTCTTGCCGCCCAGAGCCAGGGGAATGCGGCCGTCCTGGGGAATGCGCTTCTCGGCGATGTCCAGTCGCGCCATGACCTTGATGCGCGACACCAGCAGCGGCGCGATGCGGGGATTGAGGCTCAGCGCCTCGCGCAGCACGCCGTCGATCCGCATCCGCACCACCAGGGCCGTCTCGTAGCTCTCCAGGTGGATGTCCGAGGCGCCGGCCCGCACCGCCTCGGCGATGATCCCGTTGATCAGGCGGATGACCGGCGCGTCGTCGGCCGTGTCCAGCAGGTCGGCCGCGGCGGGAATTTCGTCGACCAGGCTATCCAGCCCGGCGGGCATGTCCAGGTCGTCGTCGGCGGCGTTCAGGTGATCTCCGGCGTAGATTTCCGACAGTTGCCGGTCGAAGGCCGCCGGACTCAGCGGCTCCACCGACAAGGGCCGGCCCAGAGCGCGGCGCGCCTCGATCAGCGCGGCCGGGTCGGCCCCTTCGCGGACGCCCACGCGCGCGACCTCGCCGGCGTCCAGCAGCAGCACGCCGTGCCGCTTGGCGAAGCCGTAGGGCAGACTGGGGCTGACCAGGGTGATCATGGTCTCAGGATCCCGGCGGGCGCCAGCGGCCGGGCGTCGACCGGCGCGACAGGGGCGATGACGGCCGGCTGGCCGCTGGCGGACGCGGCCGGCGGCTGGGCCCGCATATAGTCGCGCAGCAGGGCGTCCAGGCTGGGCTCGCGATCCGGCTGAACGGCCAGCTGCTGATCGCGCATATAGCCCCAGCGGTCGGCCGCCAGCCCCTGCGCCTGGTCCGGCGTTCGAATGATGGTCGGGCGCAGGAACACCATCAGATTGGTGCGCCCCCGCTGTCGGCTGGTCGAGCGGAACAGGGCGCCGACGCCGGGGATGTCGCCCAGGCCCGGCACCTTGTCCTGGCGCAGGCGGTCGTTCTGATCCAGCAGGCCGCCGGCCACGGCGATGTCGCCGTCGTCCACGACCAGCGTCGTCTCCAGCTCGCGCTTGTCCAGCACCAGGTCCGAGGCGCCGTTGCTGAGCACGCCGTTGATGGCCGACACCTCCTGGCGCAGCGTCAGGGTGATCGAACCGCCCGCATTGATCTGCGGCTTGACCGTCAGCCGCACGCCGATGTCCTTGCGGTCGGTCGTGGTGAAGGGGTTGGAGTTGCCGTCCAGCAGCGTCTGGCCCGTGGTGATCGGCACCTCCTGGCCGACCAGGAAGGTGGCCTCCTCGTTGTCCAGCGTCATGATCGACGGGGTCTGGAGCAGGTTCGACCCCTCGTCGGTCTTGGCGGCGTTGATGATGAAGCCGAACAGGCCGTCGCCGACCTTGCCGCCCGCCCCGCCGACGAAGCCATTGGCGCCCAGGAGGGTGTTCAAGGCCAGGTTCTGAAGCTGTTCGCGCAGGGGATCGTCCGCGTCCAGCTGACCAGAGGCGACGCCGCCGGCGATCGGAACCAGGGACGCCGCGCTGTCGGAATAGTTGGTCAGGCCGACGCCGTTCTCGCCGCCATACAGCCACTGGACGCCCAGTTCGCGCACCGCATTGTCGCTCAGTTCGACGACGATGGCCTCGATCAGCACCTGCTGGCGGCGCACGTCCAGCCGGCGGATCACGTCCGACAGGGTGCGCTGCATATCGGCCGGGCCCGAGATCACCAGGGCGTTGGCGCCGGGGAAGCGGGCGATGGTGGCGCGCTGGCCGGTGGCGGTGAGGGTGGTCGAGCCGATGGGCCCGGCGTCCTGCTCGTCGGCCTGGGTCAGGCCGGGTCGCAAGCCGCCCGAGACGGGGGCGCTGGTTGCCGCGCGGGCGGTCTCCAGGCGCGGAGTCTGCGAGGCGCCGTCGGCGCTGACCGGCTGACCGACGATCTGCTGCAGCACCGGCAGAAGCTGCTCGGCGTTGGCGTGCTCCAGAAAGATGACGTTGACGTCCTGGGCCGACTGGGAGCGGCCGTCCAGGTCGCGGATCAGGCCGCGCACGCGGTTCAGCGCCTGCCCGTCGCCGCGCAGCACCAGGGAGTTGGAGCTTTCGACCGGCGTGACCGACACCATCCCCTGCCCGCCCCCGCCCGGCGCGGCCAGCACCGATTGGAGCACGCCCGCGATCTCGCGCGCCGAGGCGTTCTCCAGGGTGACGACCTCGTAGCTGGAGCGATCAACGTCGATACGAGCGATCAGGGCGCGCACCCGCGCCAGGTTGTCGGCGAAGTCGGCGACAACCACGCTGTTGGCGCCGGGATTGGCCAGCACCTGTCCCTGGGCGCCGACCAGGGGCCGGATGGTCTCGGCCGCCGAGGCGGCGTCGATGTTGCGCAAGGGAAAGACCTCGGTGGAGAAGCGCTCGGCCCCGACCGTCGACGGCCCCTGGGCGGCGCCCTGGGCCGGGCTGATGCGATAGGCGCCCGATTGGGTCGGCGTAACCACAAGGCCGTTGGCGCGCAGGGTCGACAGGAAGATCTCGAACAGCTGGGCGCGGCTCAGCGGACGGTCGCTGGTCACCGTCACCGTGCCGGACACGGCCGGATCGACGATGAAGGTGCGGCCCGTGGTGCGCGCCACGTCCTGGATGAAGGCGCGGATGTCGGCCCCCTGGACGTTCAGGGTCTGGCCGGCCTGGGCCAGGGTCCGGGCCAGGGCCGGCGCGGCCGCCAGCGGTCCCTGCGCGGCCAGGATCGCCGTCAGGGCGCCGACCAGGGTGTTGCGGATGCGGGCGTTCATGGACGCGTCCTTATGGTGGTGGTGCGCATCTCGCCGTTGCGCTCGTACTGGATCTCGGCCGAGGGCGCGCTGGCCAGCTGGCCCCGCAGGGCGCCGATGGCCTGGGGGCTGTTCAGCGCGGTTCCGTTGACCGACAGGATGACGTCGCCGGCCTGCAGGCCCGCAGCGCGCAGCTCCGACGCATTGCCGGCCGAGGAGACGGTGAAGCCGTTGACGCCCAGACCTTGCAGGCGCGGGCGCAGGGACGCCTGGGCCATCAGGCGCTGGGGATCGACCACCGCCGCCCCCGGCGCGGACGCGGACGCGGGCGTGACGACCTGCTCGGTCCCGGGCGGCGGCGGGGGCGGCGCCGCGCCGGCCGGCGCTTCCGAAAAGGCCAGCCGCGACAGGGACTGGCCCCGCGCCAGGGTGACGAAGTCCGGACCGACCGCCTGAAGCACCAGGCCGGGCATGACCGCCTCGCCCACGCCGACGGACAGTTGCCGGCCGTCGGCCAGGCCGATGATGGCCGACCCGCCGCCCTGGCCGCCGGCGCGCACGCCGAACAGACGAAGCTGGCCGGCCTCGTCGCCCGAGGCGCCTTCCAGGCTGGAGGGGGCGCCGGTGCGGAAGAAGGCGTCGAAACGGGTCAGCACGCCCCGGTCGACCGGGCGACTGGGCGGCGCCGGGGCCGCCTGCAACGCAGGCTGGGGCGCCAGGAAGATCCAGATCAGCCGCGCCGTCTGCACCACCAGCAGCAGGGCCAACGCCGCCGTGACAATCCGACGCCAGGGCCACGCCGCCAGCGATGGGCGCAGGGTCTCCGGCCTGAGATTTCGCAATGTCGCGATCACGACGCCCGTCCAAACGGCCCCCCGAGGGCCGACAGCGGCATTAGACCAATCGTCCGTATGCGGGCCTCACGGCCGCATGACGAGGCGGAGAACTTGTCGTGACGGTTAAGCCGGAAACGGACGGCTTTTCACGAAAACGACCGGAAAGCCGTCAGGCCATCCGGTCGTCTCGTCGGTCGCAAGCCAGGATCAGAAGCGGGCGGTCAGGCTGACCGAGGCGCTCTGGCCCAGTTCGTAGTTGTTGATGCGGATCTTGTTGCCACGTTCCTGGTACTCGTCGAAGTCCGTCCCCAGCAGGTTGCGCAGTTCCAGGGCGAAGCCCAGGTCGCGGTCCATGACGGTGAAGTCCTTGCGATAGACGAAGTCCAGGAAGGCGCCCGGCTCCTGCACATAGTCCGGTTCGCGGCTGGCGCCGGTGCCCGCGCCGCGGGCGGTAATCCGCTCGCTGACGTAGTTGACGATGAAGGTCGCCTGCGAGCGCGCCGTGTCGTCTTCCCAGCCCAGTTGCAGGTTGGCGACGTGCTCGGACTGCCCTTGCAGGCGGCTGCCGTCCTGGATGAAGAAGTCCGCCGGCTCGGGCGAGCCGGCCCCGCCCAGCGTCAGGACGGTGTCGTCGTCGCCGACGCTGACCTCGGAGTCCGACCAGGTGTAGTTGGCCTGGACCAGCCAGCGCTTGTTGGACACGAAGGCGTTCTGGTCCGGGAATTCGAAGTATTTCTTCACCTCGAACTCGGCGCCGAAGATGGTCGCCTCCGGCGCGTTCAGGAACGACTGCTGGCGCTGGTTGCCGACATCGACGATCACCGCTTCGACCGGCTTGTCCAGGTTCTTGTAGAAGACGCCGGCGGTCACGAACTGCTGGCGGGCGAAATACCATTCGTACCGCGCGTCCAGATTCAGGATCTCGGTGTCCACCAGATAGGGGTTGCCGATGAAGATGCGGTCGCTTTCCGGGTCGGTGTAAGCCTGGGGCGCCAACTCGCGGAACTGCGGGCGACCGATGGTCTTGGACGCACCGACCCGCAGCTGCTGGTCCTCGGCGAAGTTCCAGGTGCCGGTGAAGGACGGCAGCCAGTATTGTTCGTCGATCTCTGTCGGCTGATAGGGGGTGGCGCCGCCGAACAGATCGCGCGGGGTGACGCTCTGCTGGCCGTCCTCGAAGCGGACGCCGACAGTGGTGCGGACCAGCGGGATCAGCTCCGCGTCGGCCATCACATAGGCCGCGTTGACCTGAAGCTCGGCGTCATAGGCGCTGGCGCCGTTGATGCCCGCGATCTCGCGCAGCTGCAGGGTGCTGGGGTTGATGTTGTAGTCCGAGAACAGATAGTCGATGCGCGAATGACGCTGCTCGTCGGTCAGGCCGTTGACGGCCTCGAACTGCAGGTCGTGACGCACGGCGTCGCGGTTGTTGTCGAAGGAAGACACCCCGGCGCTGAACACGACCTCGCGGGCGTTCGACAGCGGCACGGTATAGGCGATGTCCGCCCCGCCCGAGACGATGTCGTCGTCCAGTTCGCTGAACGAGATCAGGTTGCCCTGGACGTTATGGATGAAGTTCCCGTCCGCATCGACGCCGTACTGGAAGCGCGATTCATACGGCGCGTCGCGCGACGTCTTGGCGTAGGCCGCGCGCCAGTCGATTTCCAGCATCCCGTCCATGAAATGGTGCTCGCCGGCCAGCTGGCTGGTGAACAGCTGGCGGACGAACCATTCGGTGTAGTCGTTGCGGATGATCCCGCCGCCGGCGTCGAAGTCGGGACCGGCCGTCGAGCGCGCCTCCTTGGTGGTGTTGCGGACGTAGAGGTTGGTCCACTTCACCTCGTGATCGTCGGTCGACAGCGACAGGCCGCCGAGTAAGTTCAGACGGATGTCGTTCTGGTTCGACTGGACCGCATAGGTCGAGACCGGCACCAGTTCGTCGCCCTGGAACTGGCCTTCCTCCTGGACGCCTTCGCGGGCGCGCCAGCTGTTGTCGTAACCGGCGACGGCGATGATCCCCAGCGTGCCCAGACCGGTGTCCTGCGAGAATCCGCCGGCCAGTTCCAGGCCGCCGTCGATCGGCGTCTTCTCGCGCTGCAGCAGCCGTAGCGGTGCATTGACCAGCGACTGGCCCATGGCCTGCAACTGCTCGGCGGTGAAGTTGGCGCGGTTGATCTGCTGACCGCTGTCGAAGGCGATGCCGATCAGGCCTGGAACCTCGCGCGTGTCGTCGTCGAAGCCGGTGAAGTCGGTGCGCGAACCGTAGTAGATCAGGTTTTCCTGGCCCGTCGACTCGGTGTTGCCGCCCAGCGACAGCTTCATGGTGAAGAACGGATCGGCGGGCGCGTCGATGGTGTGCAGGTCGATGACGCCGCCGCCGAACTCCCCGGGGAAGTTGGCGGAATAGGTCTTCTGAACGGTCACGCCGTCCAGGATGCTGGAGGGAAACAGGTCCAGCGGAACGACGCGCTGCAGCGGCTCTGGACTGGGCAGCGGCGAACCGTTCAGCAGGGCCGAGGAATAGCGCTCGCCCAGGCCGCGGACATAGATGAAACGTCCCTCGACGATCGACAGGCCGGTGACGCGGGTCAGGGCCGCGGCGGCGTTGCTGTCGCCGGTGCGCTCCAGATCTTCCGACGTCAGGAAGGCCGCGACCTCCGAGCTTTCGCGGTTCGGTTCGGGGATGTAGCGGCCCAGGACCACGATCTCGTCGACCGTCGACGGCTGGGCCTGTTCGGCGGGCGTCTGCTGGGTCGGCGCGGTTTCGGTTTGAGCGAACGCCAGACCCGGCGCGATCATCGCGCTGGTGGCCAGCAGGACCCCGCTCAGGGTCATCGTCAGTTTCTTCATTGTCTGAGCCTTGGTTCGAGAGACGGCAGGCGCCCAAAGGGGCGGCGGCGGCTCCGGTGCGGAGCCGCCGCCTGCTTCAGCTCAATCAGCAGGTCGAACCCGAGGTCAGGCCGCAGGTCCAACCCTGCCACCAGGTGTCGGACGCGTTCTGGACGGCGCCGATGTAGGTGGTGGTGTCGAAGAAAGAATAGACCGTCTTCGCGTCCACCGGCGTCACGGCGTTCTCGTTGGCGCCGTTGATGAAGGCCAGGTTCTGGTTGGTGATCGACGTTCCCGAGGCCGGGGCCGTCAGGGTCGACGTTCCCGCCGCCGTCACATTGGTGTTGCGGGCGTTGGTGAACACCGCCTGGGAGCGCGCGGCGTTGTTCGGGCGGTAGGAGACGCCGCACGACATGTAGACCGACCGGAGCGAGGGCGTGGAGCCGCCGTCGAAGCTGGTCTGGGTGTCGGTGTCGGCGATGTCGAAGCAGCCGGCGGCCGAACCGGCCGTGTTGGTCGCGACGATGTTGACCAGGGTCGGGTTTGTGCCGGTGTCGAAGTGCATCACCGTGTGGGCGTCGATCGGGGCGTTGCGGCCGACCAGGGTCCAGTTGGCGATCTTGGGCTGCGACAGGTAGCGAGAGGCGTAAGGCGTCGACGCCGGGGCCGAGGAGAATTCGAAGCCCGCCGAGCGACTGGTGGAGTTCGGCGCGCGCTGGGTCACGATGCCGAACTGGGCGCCGCCGCGCCAGCCGGTGTCGGTGTCCAGGCCGTCGTCGTCGGCGCCGTTGATGACGATGTACTTCAGGTTCGCATTGCCGCCGAAGATCTCGATGCCGTCGTCCGAGGAGTTGTAGGACTGGACGTGGTCGATCACCGTGCCCGAGCCGACGCCGGCCAGGGTCAGGGCCTACAGTTCGTTGCCGGTCGAGATCTCGAAGCCCGAGTACTTGATCTGGACGTAGCGCAGACGGCCCGAGTTGTCGGCCGGGGTATTGCCGCCGTAGAAGGCGTTGGTGCCCTCGACCTGGCCGGTGCAGGTGACCGGCGCGCTCAGCTGGCAGTTGGCCTGCGGCGCGCGGCCGGCGATGACGATGCCGCCCCACTGGCCTTGCGAGCCTTCGGTGGTCGAGCCTTCGACATTCTGGCGGCTGGTGAAGATGATCGGGTTGGTCGCCGTCCCTTCGGCGAAGATCTGCGAGCCGCGGTTGACCAACAGATAGTCGCCGCCGCCCGAGGCGAACACGCGCACGCCCGGCTCGATCGTCAGGATGCCCTGGCTGCCGGTGGTCGAGGCGGGGTCGACGCCGCGGTCGGTGCCGACTTCGGTGCGGCCGGTGATCGAATAGATGGTGCCGGCGCGGACGGCCAAGGTCAGGTTGCCGATGATCTGCTGGGGCAGTTGGCAGACGCGAAGGCTGTTGTTGGCGATGGTGCCGACATTGGCCAGGCCCGTCGGGCAATCGGCCGCAGGCGTGCCCGGAGGCGGGGTGGTCGGACCGCCGCCGCCGCCACCACCGCCGCCGCCAAAGTCGCCTTCGCCCGGCGAGGCCACTTCCGCCGAGCCGCAGGCGGCGAGCGCGAGGGCGCTGGCGGCGACCACGAGCAGGGATTTCATGTGTTGGCCGGTCATCATCAGTCCACCGTGTCTGATCTAAAGAGCTATGACAGGGGACAGCCGGGCTCATGCCCGACCGTGACGACGCATCGCCCCTCCTGCCCAGGCCGGATCAATAGTCAGCGCACGTGACGGCGCTTGCGCCTATCCGTGAAACTTAGCCGGAGGTTTTGCGCAGGTTTGGGGGCGGTTTTGCAAAGATCCGTCCGATAACGGCGCAAGCGTCACATAGCCCGCCGCGCCGGTGACAGACGCTTGGCCATCGAGAAGGCCTATGCTACTTTAGATTGTAATGCCACGCCCTTCCCGCCAACTTGGATACTGGTCGCGTCACCGGACCGCGCTGTTCATCGCCCTCGGCGCGGTTATCTGGCTTCTGGTCGCCGCCGGGGCCTTTCTGCTGGCCCGCTGGCTGACCGCCTAATCGCCGCCCCACAGGGTCAGCCGCACCGGGGCGGATTTGCCGCCGATCGACAGCGCGCCCTGGATCACCGGCGTCTGGTCGCCCAGATTTCGGCGGGCGGTGGCAAGGGCGCCCTGATCCAGCCGACCGGTCAGGGTCACGGTCACGCCGCCGCCTCCCAGGCCCCGAAAACGGATGGCCTGATCGGTGATCTGATAGGAGTCAGGACCGACCTGGATCACGCCCTCACGCGTCCTGAGGGACACCACGACCGGCGCGGATCCGCCCCGCCCCTGCTCCCAGGCCTCCAGCGCCGACGGCTGGCCGATGAAGACGCTTTCCAGCGCGACGCCCTCGATCTGGACCGCCGCCAGCGGACGGTATTCGCCGGAGACGTCCTCGCTCAGCGCGTGCCTGAACGCCTCGCCTCCTGCGGTCTCATGCGACGGAGCGGCGGACCGTTCGCAGGACGCCAAGGTCGCACAGGCGGCGGCGAGCAGAGCCAGACGCCTCATTGGTCCAGCGACCGATCGAGCGCGCGAAACGATTCGATCGCCAGGGTGGCGGACCCGGCGAAGACCGACGGCGTGATCCGCTCGAAATCGTCGCTGGGGCGGTGATAGTCGGGGTGATAGTCGACCCCCAGATAAAGGAAGGGCACGCCCGCCGCGTGGAAGGCGCCGTGATCGGAGGCGTCGACCCAGTTGTTCTCGCCTTCGTCCTGCGGCGTGTCCTTGCCGAAGGCCAGCGACACCGCGCCCTGGGCCGGCAGGGCCTCGAGGATCGGTCGCAAGGCGGGATGCTGATAGGTGCCCGTCACCCACAGATGGCCGTCTGTCTCGGCCCGCGCGATCATGTCGAAGTTCAGGTTCAGGGCGATGGCCGACAGGGGAACGGGAGGCGAGGACACGAACGCCTTGGCGCCCAGCAGGCCCCGCTCCTCTCCGTCCAGCGCGACCAGGAGCACGCTGTGATCCGGCGCCTGGGCCTTCAGCGCCGCGGCCAGCGCCAGCAGGGTCGCCACGCCCGAGGCGTTGTCGTCCGCGCCGTTGTAGATCTGGCCGTCGTTGACGCCGACGTGGTCGTAGTGGGCGGTCACGACGATGTAGCGGTCGGCCACGCGCGCGCCGGGGATCAGGCCGACGATGTTCACGCCGTTGAACGTCCGGGCGCCCTCGCGCGTATGCCCCTGGCCCTCGAACGGCTGAAGCCGTCCGAACGAGGCGGGCGCCACGCCCATCGCATCCAGCCGCGAGACGATGTAGGCGCGCGCCTTCTCTCCGCCCGCCGAACCGGTGTCGCGTCCTTCCATGTCGTCGGCCGACAGGATGCGGACGTCTTCCAGCAGCTGCGGATCGGCGACGGGGGCCGCCGTCGCCGTTTCGACCGGCGCGGGCCGGCCGGCGTTCGGCGGCACGCAGGCGGCCAGCGACAGGGCGGCGGTCGCCAGCAGCAGGGCGCGAAGGGTCGAGGCGGTCATGCGGTCTCCAGGATTGCCGAAATACAGCCTAGCGCCGCCTTCGCGCGGCGTCAGCATAAGGATCCGTCATCCTGCGCGCGGCCTTCACGCCCTGCGCGGGGGTGGTAAGGAAGCGGATGGCCGCGAATCCTCCCGTTCCCGTCGAAGACCTGTCGCCGCAGGAGGCCGAAATCGAACTGGCGCGGCTGGCGGCCGAGATCGCACGGCACGACGCCCTCTACGGCGAGGCCGCGCCCGAGATTTCCGACGCCGACTACGACGCCCTGCGCCAGCGAAACACGGCCATCGAGACGCGCTTTCCCGACCTGATGCGCCCGGACTCGCCGTCGAACAAGGTCGGCAGCGCCGCTTCCAGCCAGTTCGCCGAGGTGCGCCACGGCGTGCCCATGCTGTCGCTGGACAATGCGTTCGACGAGGGCGAGGTGCGCGACTTCGTGGCCCGGATCACGCGGTTCCTGAAGCTGCCGGCCGACGAACCCATCGCCTTCGTCGCCGAACCCAAGATCGACGGTCTGTCCGCCAATCTGCTGTATGTCGACGGCCGGCTGGTCCTGGGCGCCACCCGGGGCGACGGCCGCACGGGCGAGGATGTCACCGCCAATCTGAAGACCATCGCCGACGTGCGCCCGTCGCTGGGGGGCGACGACTGGCCCGACCGGATCGAGGTCCGCGGCGAGGTCTATGCCCCCAACGACGCCTTCGCCGCCTTCAACGCCGCGGCCGAGGCCGAAGGGCGCCGCACCTACGCCAATCCGCGCAACTTCGCCGCCGGCTCCCTGCGCCAGAAGGACGCCGCCATCACGGCCGGGCGCCCGCTGGCCTTCTTCGCCTACGCCTGGGGCGAACATTCCAGCGACTTCGCCGAGACCCAGTGGGATGCGCTGCGGGCGCTGAAGTCCTGGGGCTTTCCGGTCAACGACCGTTCGCGCAGGGTGGAGGGCGCCGAAGGCCTGCTGGCGGTCTATCGCGAACTGGAGCGGGATCGCGCCGCCCTCGGCTATGACATCGACGGCGTGGTCTACAAGGTCGACCGGCTGGACTGGCAGCGCCGCCTGGGCTTTGTCGCCCGCAGCCCGCGCTGGGCCATCGCGCACAAGTTCCCGGCCCAGCAGGCGACGACGGTGCTGGAGAACATCGACATCCAGGTGGGGCGCACCGGCTCGCTGACGCCGGTGGCGCGCCTGCATCCTGTGACGGTCGGCGGCGTGGTGGTCCGGAACGCCACCCTGCACAACGAGGACGAAATCGCGCGGCTGGACGTTCGCATCGGCGACACCGTGCGCCTGCAGCGCGCCGGCGACGTGATCCCGCAGATCCTGGGGGTCGTGCCCGACCTGCGCCCGGCCGATGCGGTTCCCTACGTCTTTCCTGACCGGTGCCCCGTATGCGGATCCGAGGCGGTGCGCGAGGGCGACGAGGTCAAGCGGCGCTGCACCGGCGGCCTGATCTGCGACGCCCAGATCGTCGAACGCCTGAAGCATTTTGTCGGCCGCCGCGCCTTCGACATCGAAGGCCTGGGCGAAAAGCAGCTGGTCGCCTTCCACGGGCGGGGCTGGATCAAGGAGCCCGCCGACATCTTCCGCCTGGCGCGCGACGAGGGCAAGCTGGCCGAACTGGCCCAGGACGACGGCTATGGCGAGACCAGCATCCGCAACCTGGTCGCCGGCATCGAGGCGCGGCGGGTCATCAGCCTGGACCGCTTCCTGTTCGGCCTGGGCGTGCGCGAGATCGGCGAACAGACGTCCCTGGTCCTGGCCCGCGCCTTCGAAAGCTGGACGGCGCTGAAGGCCGCGTGCCTGCAGGCCGCCGCCGGCATCCCCTCGGCCGCCTGGGTCGCGCTGGCCGGCGCCCACGCGATCTCGCCGCGGGTCCTGGCGCTGATGGCCGAGGCGAGGCCGCCGGCCGCCGATCCCTGGCCCGAGGCGACGATGGACATGAAGATCAGCCAGGCCTTTCCGGGCATGGCCGCCCCCGCCCGGCGGTCCCTGGCCGCCCTGACCGACGACTGGGCCGGCCTGGTCGAACTGGCCCGCGTGGCGCGCGAGGAGGCCCCCTCGGAGATGCTGAACCAGATCGGGGGCGTCGCCGGGGTCGGTCCCGTCGCGGCCCTGGCCCTGGCCCACTTCTTCCACGAACCGCACAATCTGGAGGTCGTCTCGGCGCTGGAGGCGGAACTGACCCGCATCGTCGACGTGGAACGCCCCCAGGCCGACACCCCCGTCGCAGGCAAGACGGTGGTGTTCACCGGCTCGCTGGAACGCTTCACCCGCGACGAGGCCAAGGCGCGGGCCGAAAGCCTGGGCGCCAAGGTCTCCGGCTCTGTGTCCAGGAAGACCGACTATGTGGTGGCCGGGCCCGGAGCGGGGTCCAAGCTGAAGGACGCCGAAAAGCACGGCGTGCAGGTGCTGACCGAGGACGAGTGGCTGGCGCTGATCGGCGGCTGAAACTTGACCTAACGTCCGGTTTTCGTTGGAGATCGGCGCCGCATTGGGCCTTGTTTTGAACCGAAAGCGGGATCACCCTGTTGTTCAACGGGCCGGCCGAAGCCGTCCCGAACGAAGGGAACGACCATGAAGATCAAGATCCTGATGGCCGCCGCCACCGTGGCGGCCGCCCTCGCCTCCCCGGCCCTGGCGGCCGACCCGACCGGCCTGTGGCAAACGCCGACAAACGGCGGTCAGGTCCGCATCGCGCGCTGCGGCCAGGCGCTGTGCGGCACCCTGGTGACGTCGGATCACATCCGCCGCGACGCCAATGTCCGCGACGAGCATAACCGCAACGCCGAACTGCGCGGCCGCACCCTGCGCAACCTGCCCATGCTGACCGGCTTCACCGGCGGCCCGACCGAATGGCGCGGCGGCTCGGTCTATAATCCGGCCGACGGCGGCACCTATCGCGGCACCATCACCATGCAGAACGACAACACCCTGCGCCTGCGGGGCTGCATCGTCGCACCGCTTTGCAAGACCCAGACCTGGACCCGCATCCAGTAGTCCCACGCCCTCGACAGACGAAAGGCCCGGCCGGAGCGATCCGACCGGGCCTTTTTCATGCGCCAGCGCGCAGCTCAGCGATTGAGGGCCGCGCGCGCCGCCTCGGCGTAGCGATGGCCCGCCGCCGCATCCTTGGGGAAGACGGCTTCGATGCGGGCCCTATCCTCGGGCGTCAGCGACAGATCGACCGCAGCGACGTTCTGCTCAAGCGTCGGTATGCGGCGCGTACCCGGAATGGGGACCAGGTTCGAGTCCTGCGCCAGGACCCAGGCCAGGGCCAGTTGCGCGGCCGTGACGCCCTTGTCGGCGGCGATGGTCTTGACCGCCTCGACCAGGTCCAGGTTCTTCTGGAAGTTCTCGCCCATGAAGCGGGGATTGCTGCGGCGGAAGTCGTCTGGCGACAGATCATCGACCGAGCGGATGTCGCCCGACAGGAAGCCTCGGCCCAGCGGGCTGTAGGGCACGAAGCCGATCCCCAGCTCGCGGCACAGCGCGAACAGGTCGTCTTCCGGCTCACGGCTCCACAGGGAGTATTCGGTCTGCAAGGCCGTGATCGGGTGAACCGCGTGGGCCTTGCGGATCGTCTCCGGCGCGGCCTCGGACAGGCCCAGGAAGCGCACCTTGCCCGCCGTCACCAGATCGGCCATCGCCCCGACCGTGTCCTCGATCGGCGTGTCGGGGTCGACGCGGTGCAGATAGTAAAGGTCGACATGATCGACGCCGAGGCGCTTCAGGCTGCCGTCTATGGCGCGGCGCACATTGGCCGGGCTGCCGTCGGTCATCAGGCGGCTGCGGTCCTGGTTGTAGTTGATGCCGAACTTGGTCGCCAGGAAGGCCTGGTCGCGGCGGTCCTTCAGCGCCTTGCCGACGAGCACCTCGTTGGTGTGCGGGCCGTACATCTCGGCGGTGTCCAGAAGGGTCACGCCCAGATCCAGGGCGCGGTGGATGACGGCGATCGACTGCGCCTCGTCCGAGCCGCCGTAGAAGGCGCTCATGCCCATGCAGCCCAAGCCGATGGCGGAAACCTCGGGGCCGTCGCGGCCCAGCGTGCGCGTCTTCATCAGCGCTCTCCTGTCGATGGGGGAAATCGGCGCGAAGGCGCCGTCGTCAGGAATTGGGAACGGAAAGGTCGGGCTTCAACCCTCGTATCGCCGGCGTTTGCGCCGGACGATGGTACCGCCTCTCAGGCTTGAACTGAGGACCTCCGGCTCCACAAACCGGCGCTCTAACCAGCTGAGCTA
>NZ_DLMO01000112.1 GCF_002479325.1 Brevundimonas sp. UBA7534 | reverse complement strand
CCGTTCAGCAGCACCAGGGTGCGGCTGGGGCCCATGCCGCGCAGACCGATGGTGTTGGCGCCGGGGCCGCCATCGGTGACATAGCCGCCGTACGAATTGTTGATCTGCGAGGTGCCGCCGGTGACGGCCGTGCTCTGCAGCGCCTCGGTCGTGGAGGCGAAGCCCTGCAGGGTCGCTTCCTCGCGCGTCACGACCTGAGTGGGCGAAGGGGCGTTGTAGTTGTCGCGACGGATCCGCGATCCCACCACGACGATTTCATCGACCTGGACCGCATCCTGATCTTGGCTTTGAGCGGTCGTCTGCGCGAAAGCGGCGCCGGGAACGAAAAAGGCCATCGAGGCGGCGACAGCTCCGCCCGCCAAAGCCGAAGACAACAGTTGATTCTTACGAGTACGCATACGCCTCATCTCAAAAGTAATTCTTTACGAATACTCACGGCCGCGTCAGATAACGAGGGGATATATCGGTGTTATACTATAATGGCCCTGATTGAGACAGCGGTAGGGCACAGAGTGGCGCCTTGCAATCTTAAATTTGGCAACATGTCATCAAATCGAGACAGAAATGCCGAGTATGTCCGCTTTGCGGCATAAATCGGTGCACGATTTTGTCTGGATTTTTAAGCTTGCGAGGAGAGAAGTGCGGAAAGCTCGTTTCGACGCTGAGCCGGGTAATCAAGCGACCCGAAGTCTGGCGCCGGTGAAAGACGCGCGCCCAAACGCAAAACGGGCCTGGCCGACCGACCAGACCCGTTTTCATTCTGCATCCCGACTGGAGCGGGCGAGGCGATTCGAACGCCCGACCCTCACCTTGGCAAGGTGATGCTCTACCCCTGAGCTACGCCCGCACTCCGTTGAGAGCGATGTGCGCTCCCCGTCGAGGAGGGGGCGTATAGCGGAGGGGAACGCGGTCCTGCAAGAGGCAAAATCGCCTTTTTGCGCTCAAGCCGCGAGCGACCGCGTCACGAGCGTCGCGCCCGCCTCGAGTCAGCGCGGCGCCAGACGGATGGCGCCGTCCAGGCGGATGCATTCGCCGTTGATATAGACGTTGCGCGCCAGCTCCAGCACCAGGGAGGCGTAATCGGCCGGCGTGCCCAGGCGACTGGGGAAGGGAATGGCGGCGGCCAGGGCGTCCTGGATCTTCTGGTCCATGCCGGCCATCATCGGCGTCCACATGATGCCGGGCAGGATGGTGTTGCAGCGCACCCCTTCCTGGGCCAGGTCGCGCGCGATGGGCAGGGTCATGGCGTAGACGCCGCCCTTGGACGCCGAATAGGCCGCCTGGCCGATCTGGCCGTCCTGGGCCGCCACGGACGCGGTATTGACGATCAGGCCCCGCTCGCCATCCGCCATCGGCTCCAGCGTGACCATGCCGGCGGCGGATTGCGACAGGACGCGGAAGGTGCCGAACAGGTTGACCCGCACCGTGCGCTCGAACTGCGCCATGTCGTGGGCCTTGATCTCGCCGGTGTCCTTCTTGCGCGAGACGGTCTTCATGCCCGTGGCGACGCCCGCGCAGTTGATCGTAAGGCGCTCCTGGCCGTGGGCGGCGCGGGCCTTTTCGAAGGCTGAGGCGACCGAGGCGTCGTCGGTGACGTCGACCTGGCAGAAGACGCCGCCGATCTCCTTGGCGATCTGCTCGCCCTTTTCGGCGTTCAGGTCGAACAGGGCCACCTTGGCGCCGGTGGCGGCGATGGCGCGGGCCGTGCCCTCGCCCAGGCCCGAGGCGCCGCCGGTGACCACCGCGGCGATGCTGCTGTCGAGTTTCATCCCTGCATTTCCTATATCTGGTGAACCTGAGTTTCGATTGAGGATTTAGCCGCCATGACCGGCAAAGCCAAACCCATCAGTCCCGACGACGCGCTGGACCCCGCGAAGGCCCTGGTCCCGGCCGTGGTTCGCGTCAACGAGACGCGGGTGAAGCACGGCTTCTGGCCCAAGATCACCCGCACGGCCGCGCGCATACCCTTCGCCGACCAGGCGCTGGCGGCCTGGTACGCGGCGCGCGATCCGGAGACGCCGCTGGCGGCCAAGGGCATGATCTTCGCCGGCCTGGCCTATTTCGTCATGCCGCTGGACGCCATTCCGGACGTCTTCGCCGGCATCGGCTTCACCGACGACGCGGCGGTGATCACGGCCCTGCTGGCGACGCTGGGCGCCAACATCAAGCGCCGCCACCGCGACCAGGCCGAGGAGGCCGTGAAGCGGCTGAAGTCGAAATGACGATCCCCCCCCCAGACGCGTAGCGGGCCGGGGGAGGATTCTTCAGTCCTCGATCGTCACCACGATCTTGCCAAGCGCCTGGCGGTCGCCCAGGGCCTTGATGGCGTCGGCGGCCTTTTCCAGGGGGAAGGTCCGGGACACGCGCGGGCGGATCCTGCCGTCGGCGTACATTTGCATCAGCTCGGCCATGTTGGCGGCGTGGGCCTTGGGATCGCGCATCACCGCCGCGCCCCAGAAGACGCCGATCACCGACACCGACTTCAGCAGCGTCAGGTTCAGCGGCAGCGACGGGATGCCAGCCGGGAAGCCGACCACCAGATAGCGGCCGTTCCAGTCCATGGCCCGAAGCGCCGGTTCGGCGTAGTCGCCGCCGACCGCGTCATAGACCACATCGGCCCCGTCGCGGCCGGTCGCCAGCTTGAACTCGCCCGACAACTCCTTCTGGGCGGCCTTGTCCATCGGGCCGGAGGGATAGATCAGGCCGTTGTCAGCCCCCAGGTCCAGGGCGAACTCGACCTTGTCGTTGGTCGAGGCGGCGGCGACCACGCGCGCGCCCATCGCCTTGCCCAGCTCCACCGCCGCGGCGCCGACGCCGCCGGCCGCGCCCAGCACCAGCAGCGTCTCGCCCGGCTGCAGCTTCGCCCGGTCCTTCAGCGCGTAATAGCTGGTGCCGTAGGTCATGATCAGGGCGGCGGCTTCCTCAAAGCTCATGCCCTCGGGGATCGGCGTCAGGGTGGCGGCCGGGACGGCCAGCCGTTCGACCAGGCCGCCCCAGCCGGGCACGGCGATGACGCGATCGCCCTTGAACACGCCCTTGACGCCCTCGCCCACCGCCTCGACCACGCCGGCGACCTCGGCGCCGGGGGCGAAGGGGCGCGGCGGCTTGAACTGATACTTGTCCTCGATGATCAGGGTGTCGGGATAGTTGATCCCCACCGCCTTGACCTCGATCACCACCTCGCCGGCCCTGGGCGTCGGATCGAGGATGTCCTCCACGACCAGGGTGTCGGGACCGCCAGGGGCCTTCGAGAGAACGGCGCGCATCAGAACATTCCTTCCTTGGCCTACCGCGCATTGCGCGGCTTGAGGCCGGTTTCCCGCTGGCCGACATGGCGCGGCCTTCCTGGCGACGCTAAACAGCGCCACGCCCGATTGAAAGAGGCGACCCGAACAGGCTCAGGATAACGACATGACCGCCCTCATCCTCCACGGCGGCGCCGGCGCCCGGCGCGAACGCAACTACGACGCCGAGGTCGCGCACATGCGCCAGGTCGTCGAGGCCATGAAGGCGCGGCTGGACGCGGGCGACAGCGCCCTGGACGTGGCGACGGCGGCCGTCGTCCTGCTGGAGGACTCGGGCCTGTATGTCGCGGGCAAGGGCGCCTCGCCCAACCTGGCCGGCGCCTATGAGCTGGACGCCTCGATCATGGACGGGGCGACGCGGCGGGCCGGGGCGGTGGCCGCCCTGCAGGGATTCCGCAATCCGGTGCTGGCCGCCCGCGCGGTGATGGAGCGCACGCCGCACGTCATGCTGGCCGGCGAGGGCGCGGCCCTGTTCGCCCACGACCAGGGGCTGGAGCCGATCGCCGACGAGGTCGCCTGGTTCACCCACGCCGGCCAAGGCGAGGACAACCATCCGCCCGGAACCCTGAGCCACGGCACGGTGGGCTGCTGCGTGCTGGACGCGCAGGGGCGGCTGGCGGCGGCGACCTCCACCGCCGGCGTGTTCGGCAAGATGCCGGGGCGGGTCGGCGACACCCCTCTGCCCGCGGCGGGAACCTGGGCCGACGGGCGCGTGGCCGCCAGCGGCACCGGCCAGGGCGAGTATTTCATCCGCGTGGCCGCGACGGCCCAGGTCGGCTGGCGCGTCGGAGCGGGCCAGACCCTGGCCCAGGCCGCCCAGGCCGTGATCGACGACATCGGCGCGATGGGCGGCGACGGCGGCCTGATCGCCCTGGACGCCCAGGGAAATACCGCCGCCCCCTTCAATAGCCAGGGCATGAAGCGGGCGTGGCTGACGCCCGCCGGAGAGATCGGGGTGGAGGTGTTCGGGCGCTGAGGCGCACGCCGATCCCGCATCGCAATTGCGGTTGATTCTGATAATCGTTCGCACTAAAGCGCCGCTATCGTCATCAGCGGGGCTTTCATCATGCGTAGCCGTCTTCTTCTCTCCACCGCCGTCGCCGGCCTGGCCTCGACGCTGATCGCCCAGCCCGGGCGCGCCGAGACGGCGGATCAGACGGCTGCGCAACTGGACCCCGTCGTTGTCCTGGCGACGCGGTCGGAACGCCGGGCCGACGACACGCCGGCGACCGTCAGCCTGATCACCGACGACCAGATCGAGGCGATGCTGGCGACCGACATCAAGGACCTGATCCGCTACGAGCCCGGCGTCAGCGTCCCGACCAGTCCGGCGCGCTTCAGCCTGGCCCTGTCGGGCGCCGGCCGCGACGGAAACACCGGTTTCACCATCCGGGGCATGGGCGGCGACCGGGTTCTGATCGTCAACGACGGGGTGCGCCTGCCCGGCGGCTTCTCCTTCGGGGCCCAGGCGGTGGGGCGTGGCGGCTACAACGACCTGGACCTGGTCAAGTCGGTGGAGATCCTGCGCGGCCCGGCCTCGGCCCTCTATGGTTCGGACGGCGTCGCCGGCGCGGTGGCCTTCACCACCAAGGACCCCGTCGACTTCCTGAGCGACGGCCAGGCCTTCGGCGCGCGCGGCCGCGTCGCCTACAACTCCGCCGACGAGGGCTGGACCGAGGGCCTGGCCTTCGCCGGCCGCAGCGGTTCGCTGTCGGGCCTCTTGGCCTACACCCGCCGCGACAGCCAGGAGACCGAGAACCAAGGCGAGGTCGGCGGGGTGGGCGCGACCCGCACCCAGCCCAATCCGCAGGACTTCAGCTCCAACGCCGTCCTGGGCAAGCTGGTCTGGGAGGCCTCGCCCCGCCACACCCTGCGCCTGACCTACGACCACCTGGATTCCGAAATGGAGGGCGAGGCGCTGAGCAGCCTGTCGGCCTCGACCCTGGCGGTGACGGCTCATGACGAGACCCAGCGCGACCGGGTCAGCCTGGACTGGCGCTTCACCGACTTCGCCGGCCTGGATGAAGGCTCGATCTCGGCCTTCTGGCAGGACGCCACGACCGAGCAGTTCACCTATGAGGACCGGGTGACCCTGCCCGACCGCGAGCGCTTCGTCACCTTCGACAACACCGTCCAGGGCGTCGCCGCCCAGGGGCGAAAGACCTTCGGCGGCGACGCCGTTCGCCACCGCCTGACCTTCGGCGGCGACTGGTCGCTGACCACCCAGGAGGGCCTGCGCGACGGCGTGACGCCGCCGGTCGGCGAAAGCTTCCCGGCCCGCGCCTTCCCCAACACCGACTACCAGCTGGCGGGCCTGTTCGTGCAGGACGAAATCGCGCTGCTGGACGGCGCGCTGAGCATCATCCCCTCGGTGCGCTACGACTGGTACGACCTCGATCCCCAGCCCGACACCCTGTTCCCCGCCTCGGCCAGGGGCCAGAGCGACGACCACATCTCGCCCAAGATCGGCGTGGTCTATTGGCCGCACCCGCGCTTCGGCGTCTTCGCCAACTACGCCGAGGGTTTCCGCGCGCCGTCGCCGATGCAGGTGAACAACTACTTCGCCAATCCGGTCTTCGGGTACGAATCCATCCCCAACCCCGACCTGGAGCCCGAGACCAGCGACAGCCTCGAAGCCGGGCTGCGGTTCCGCGACATCGCGGCCTTCGGCGGCGTGGCGCGCCTGCAGGCCACGGCCTTCGCCAGCCACTACGACAACTTCATCGAGCAGGTGGTGGTGTCCGGCTCGGGCGTTCCGGGCGTCGACCCGCTGATCTTCCAATACGTCAACCTGACCGAGGTGGAGATCCGAGGCCTGGAAGCGCGCGGCGACATCGACTGGGACAACGGCTTGGGCCTGATCGTCTCGGCCGCCTACGCCGAGGGCGACCAGCGCACCGACGGCGTGCGGACCGAACTGCCCAGCGTCGATCCGGTCAAGCTGGTGGCGGGCCTGAACTACGCCGCGCCGACGGGCGTCTGGGGCGGTTCGGCCGTCGTGACCTGGTCGGGCAAGAAGGACCAGGCGACGTACAACCTGCCGTGCGCCGCCGCCTGCTATCTGGGCGACAGCTTCACCCTGCTGGACCTGACCGCCTACTGGAACGTGACCGATCGCGCCACGCTGCGCGCCGGCGTGTTCAACGTCTTCGACGAGACATATGCCTGGTGGAGCGACATCCAGGGCCTGTCGGCGGCCTCGACCGTCAAGGACGCCTACACCCAGCCCGGCCGGAACTTCGGCGTGTCGCTGAGCCTGCGCCTGTGATGTCCCAGCCCGCCTCCCGTCCCGCCCTCAAGACCCGGAAGACCCCGTCCATGCGCGCCATCCTCATCGCCGCCGCCCTGCTCGCCGGCGCCGCCCCAGCCGCCCTGGCCCAGTCGGCCGCTCCCACTCAGCCCCCCGCTCAGGCCGCGCCCGCCAGCGCCTTCCAGCGCGACCGCCAGTCGATCCTGGCCCAGGCCGGCCAGCACCGCGTCCACTTCGACATGCGCGAGAACGTCAGCTTCCGCGCCGACTACGACCCGCTGGAGGAAAAGCTGTCCGGCGGCAGCGAGATCGTGCGCGTGGTCCATGACGAAGGCGACCGCATCAGCCTGCAGCACATCCTGGTGATGGAGCACGACGGGCAGTCCATCGTGGTCAAGCACTGGCGTCAGGACTGGACCTATCAGCCCGAGACGGTCCTGACCTACGCCGGGCCGAACCAGTGGACCCTGACGTCCGTGCCGGCCGACCAGCGCCAGGGCGCCTGGTCCCAGACGGTGTGGCAGACCGACGATTCGCCCCGCTACGGCGGCGTCGGCCGCTGGACGTACGACAACGGCCTAGCCACCTGGACCTCGAACCCCACCTGGCGGCCGCTGGCGCGTCGCGACGCGGTCCGCAACCCCGTGTACGACCGCTACCTGGGAACCAACCGCCACATTCTGAAGCCGGACGGATGGGTGCACATCCAGGACAATATGAAGATGTCGGGCCGCGACGGCGGCGAGCCGATCGCCATCGTCCAGGAAGACGTCATCAACACCTATGACCGCAACGACAGCTATTCGCCCCAGCCCGGCGACGACTACTGGGCCGCGACCAAGGCCTATTGGGCGGCGATCCGCGACCAGTGGGACGCCGTGATCGCCCGCGACAGCGGCGTGCGCCTGCAGGAGGAAGCCGCGACCGGGACCGTCACCGGCGCCCCCTTGATGGACCTGGCCCAACGCCTGGCCGACGGCGAGATCGCCGAGGCCGACGCCATCGCCCAAGGCCGCGCCGTCATCCTGGAGGCGACCGCCGCCCGGTGACGGGGCGAAGGCGGGGCCTCAGACCGACAGGCAGACCACCTGGGCCACGCGCAGGTCGCGGCGCAGGCGGTCCGAGACCCGGCCGTAATCGTCCACGGTGATGGATTGGCCCTTGGCGGCCTCGTCGGCCCGCTGTTCCCCGCGAATGGCGGGCGCGAACGATTCCGGGGCGGTGGTGTAGATCCGGCCTCGGCGGGGCGCCTCGGCCAGGGTGACGCCGATCACCCGCCCGCGCGAATCCAGCGCCGGCGCCCCCGACAGGCCCGACAGCGTGCCCTCCAGCCCGTTGGTGCGGCCCACCTCTGCCCAGGCCAGCACCGGCTCGTCATGGGCGTCGCGGCCCGAGACCTTCAGCGTCTCGCGCCCCAGCAGGCGCGTGGCGACCTCGCCCGGCCGCCCTTGCGGAAACCCCGGATGATAGGCGCGCTGGCCCTTCCTCAGCGGGGCGTCGGCGGCGACAGGCAGGGCGGTGGGGCCGCCGTCGGTCAGCAGCAGGGCCACGTCCGCGCGCGGCGCCAGGCGCACGTCGGCCGCGACCGCCCGCCCCCCGCCGATCACCAGGGCCGGACGCCGACAGCCCTCGACCACATGGCGCGCCGTGACCCAGCGGCCCCGCCCGGCGATGGAGAATGCCGTGCCGGCCGTCGGCTTGAACGGCGTGTCCGGCGCATCGACCGTGACCGTGGCGTCGAAGGGGGTGATCGGTCCCAGCAGGGCCCCCTCCCCGTCTTCGGCCGGAGGCGGCGGGGCGTCGGCGTTCTCGCGCCGGCTCAGCGATACGGCCAGCAGCACCCCGACCACCGCGGCGTAGATGGTCCAGTCCGGCAGGCGGGGAAATTGCATGGCGTCAGCCCGTCAGGGCGGCCGACAGAACCACCGCCGTCGCCAGCTTGGCCCCCACCAGCACGATGGCGGCCGACATCTGTCCGTCCTTGATCCGCTGCGGCAGGCCCGTCAGCAGCAGGTCGACGACGCGGAAGGCCAGAAGTTGCAGCACCAGGGTCGCCACGCCCCAGATGGTGATGTCGCGCACCGAGGTCGACACCGACAGGCTGACCGCCAGGGGAATCGCCAGGCCCAGCAACACGCCCGCGAAAGCCAGGGCCGCGGCCGGATTGCCGTCGCGGATCAGCGCGACCTCCTTCCAGGGCGTCATCAGCGCATACACCGTCGCGCCCGCCGCCAGCAGCAGCAGGGTCACCACCAGGTGCATCACCAGGACGGGAAAGCCCGAGGCGAAGGCCTGGACCTCGGCGCTGGTCAGGACGTTGGACAGGGACGGATCCATATCCCGACGCCTTGCCCCATTGACGCCCCAATCCGCAAGCGCTGGGCGGCCACACCTGGTGACGAAAGATTACAGCCGGCGGATCACGCCGCCGCCTGCTCGGCCTTCCTGAGCGCGGAGGCCCGGATCTTTTCGCTTTCGGACTTCAGCTGGCCGCAGGCGGCCAGGATGTCGCGGCCGCGGGGGGTGCGGATGGGGCTGGCGTAGCCGGCCTTGTTCAGGATGGCGGCGAAGCGTTCGATCGTCTTCCAGTCCGAGCACTGATAGTCGGTGCCCGGCCACGGATTGAACGGGATCAGATTGACCTTGGCCGGAATGCCCTCGATCAGCTTGAGCAGGGCGCGGGCTTCTTCCGGGCTGTCGTTGACGCCCTTCAGCATGACGTATTCGAACGTCACCCGCCGCGCGTTGGACAGGCCGGGATAGGCGCGGATGGCGGCCATCAGCTGGTCCAGCGGATATTTCTTGTTCAGCGGCACCAGGACGTCGCGCAGGGCGTCGTTGGTGGCGTGCAGGCTGATGGCCAGCATGGCGGCCGTGCGGTCACCCAGGGCCTGGAGCTGGGGGACCACGCCCGAGGTCGAGACGGTGATCCGGCGGCGCGACAGGGCGATGCCCTCGTTGTCCGAGATGATGTCGATGGCGTCAGAGACGTTGTCCAGATTGTACAGCGGCTCGCCCATGCCCATGAAGACGATGTTGGACAGGCGCCGGTCTTCCTTGGGCGACGGCCATTCCTCAAGGTCGTCGCGCGCCACCTGGACCTGAGCCACGATCTCGGCGGCGGTCAGGTTGCGGACCAGCTTTTGCGTGCCGGTGTGGCAGAAGGTGCAGTTCAGGGTGCAGCCGACCTGGGACGAGACGCACAGGGCGCCGGCGCGGCCGACGTCGGGGATATAGACGGTCTCGATCTCGATGCCCGGCGCGGTGCGGATCAGCCACTTGCGAGTGCCGTCCTTGGACACCTGGCGCTCCACCACCTCGGGCCGGGCCAGGGTGAAGTGCTGGGCCAGCTTGGCCTGCATGTCCTTGGCGACGTTAGACATGGCCGCGAAGTCGGTGACGCCGTAGTGGTGGATCCAGCCCCACACCTGGCTGGCGCGCATCCTGGCCTTTTCGGGCGGGCAGACGCCGGCGTCGATCAGGGCCTGGCCCAGTCCCTCGCGCGTCAGGCCGGAAAGGTTGACGGGCGCCGGTGCGGCGGGGGCGTTCGAGACGCGCGAAAGGTCGAGCGTGATGCTCAAGGCGGCGATCCTGCGTGAGATTGAGCCCGCCTATATAGCACGGATCCCGGCGATTGCATGGCCGGCGCGGAGGGGTGGGGCTAGGGCTTGGGAATTAGGGAATCGCTTTGGCCCGCACCGCTTGCCCCAAGCCCTAATTCCTCCCCCGGCCCTCCTACAGCCCCACGTCCCAGACGCCGGCGTCGCGCATACGGGCCTCGCGGGCCTCTTCGGCGCGGCCGCCCATGTCGCGGGCCATGCCGCGGATGGCGGTGGAGACGGTCGCCTTGTGCACGCCGGGCGCCAGGGCGTGGGCGAAGGCGGCGCCGGCCAGGCCCAGCAGCTTGAAGCCAAAGCCGGCCGAGGCGGCGAAATGCTCCAGATAGGTCTCGCCCACCTCGCGCGGGTGGTCGCGGAACAGCCGGGCGAACGGCGTCGATCCAGGGCGGTCGCGGTCGGACAGGGTCTGGGTCATGCGGGCGGCCTCCTGAAGCGTCACCCCATGGTCGCGTCGAAGGCCGATGGAGGCAAGCCCGCAAACGCGTCGCGCCCCATCGTCAGGCGGACCTTCCCGCGCTAGGGTCGCGGTTCGAATAAGGGAACGTCCATGTCGCCTCGCCTCAAGGCCCTGCTGTCCACGGGCCTGTCGTCCGTCCTGACGGGGATCATCCTGATCCAGGCGGCGCCCGCCGCGGCCCAACCGGGCCCCAGCTATCTGCCCTATGACGCGCGGCGCGGGGTGTTCAGCTTCGCGCCCGGCCTGGACGATTCGCTGCCGGCGGTGGTGCAGGTGACGACCCTGGGCCAGTCGCGCGGCCCGACCTCGGACGCCGACGACCCCAAGCCGTTCGCCTCGGGCTCGGGCGTCGTCATCGACGCGGCCGAAGGGGTGCTGATCACCAACAACCACGTGGTCGAGGGCGGGCGCAAGTTCACGGTCGACCTGACCGACGGCCGGTTGTTCGACGCGGTGCTGGTCGGCGCCGACAAGGCCACCGACATCGCCGTGCTGAAGATCGTGCCCGATGGCCGGCCGCTGAACCTGTCGCAGGTCCAGACGGTCGATTCCGACACCCTGCGAACCGGCGACCTGGCCTTTGCGGTGGGCTATCCGCTGGGGCTGGACCAGACCCTGACGATGGGGGTGATCTCGGGCCTGAACCGCTCGGGCCTGGGCGACGCGGTCGAAGACTACATCCAGACCGACGCGGCGGTGAATTCGGGCAACTCGGGCGGACCGCTGCTCGACAGCCGGGGCCGGCTGATCGGCATCAACACCTCCATCCTGTCGGGCGGGTTCGGGGGCGGCAACGACGGCATCGCCTTCGCCGTGCCGTCGCGCATCATGCTCTATGTCGCCGAGCAGCTGAGGAAGAACGGCGAGGTCAAGCGCGGCCAGACCGGGGCCATCTTCGCCTCCCTGACCGCGGAACGGGCGCGCGAGATGGACCTGCGCATCGTGCGCGGCGCCGTCGTCGCGGACGTGGCCCCCGGCTCTCCGGCCGAGCGCGCCGGCCTGCGTCGCGACGACGTCATCACGCGGATCCAGAACCGGCCGGTCGCGAACGCCGGATCGATCAACGCCACGGTCGGGATCGCCGCGCCGGACTCCAGCCTGAACCTGGTCTATCTGCGCGGCGGCCACGAGGCGACGACGGCCCTGCGGGTGGAAACGCCCGAAGCCGCGCCCGTCGTCGTCGGCGCCGACCGCGTCGTGGCCTATGGCGCGGCCCTGCGCGACGCCGACGTCGGCGCCCAGGTCATGACGGTCGAGGCCGGCTCTCCCGCCGCCCAGGCCGAGCTGCTGGCCGGCGACCAGATCACCGCCGTCGACGGGACTGCGATCACCAGCGCGCGCGCGGCCGGCGACGCCCTGCGGGCGGCGGGGGAGACGATCGAGATTTCCGTGACGCGGGGCGGCGAGACCCTGACCCTGGCCCTGACACCCTAATCCGGACGAAACAGGACCCCGGACAGCGAAACGCCCGCCTTGCCGGGGAGGGGGAGGGGTTCGGCAGGACGGGCGCTCGCTTGGAGGAAGCATCGGCCGCCGGAGCCCTTTGATGGAAACATCCAGGGGGCTGGGGGGCTGTTCAGGATCCGGACGCTTCCGAACTCCGACGAGCCGATGATCGCTGTGTCGCCCCCCAAACGGGCGGGCGAAGGACCGAAAGGGGGCCTTTTCGTGTCGCCCGCGAAAACCTCCGCGCGCGCGCCGCGAGGCTGGCGCCGGGGCCGCATCGGCCTAAGTTGAAGTCATGAGTCTGGACCCTACAGCCGCCCAGCCCCTGCCCGGCCCGGTCTTCTTCGACCGGCGCGAACTGGACCTGATCCTGAGGGTCTATGGGCGAATGGTCGCGCAGGGGGAATGGCGGGACTATTCCGTCGTCGGCCACAAGGACTTCGCCGAGTTCGCCGTCTTCCGCCGGTCAGGCGACGCCCCGGCCTATCGCATCGAAAAGCGCCCCGCCCTGCAGACCCGCCAGGGCCAGTGGGCCGTCATCGGCGAGGGCGGCCAGGTGCTGCGCCGCGGCCGCGACCTGGCGCAGGTGTTGCGCGTGTTCGACAGCCGCCGGTTCCAGGTGGTGGATTAGGCTCCGGACTCAATCGG
>NZ_DLMO01000113.1 GCF_002479325.1 Brevundimonas sp. UBA7534 | reverse complement strand
GAACGAGCGCCACTACGGCGCCCTCCAGGGCAAGGACAAGGCCCAGGTGAAGGAGGAGTTCGGCGAGGAGCAGTTCATGGTCTGGCGCCGGTCCTTCGACACCCCGCCGCCCGCCCTGGACGACGACTCCGAGTTTTCCCAGGTCGGCGACGAGCGCTACGCGGACCTGGGCAAGGACGCCCCCCGCACCGAGGCCCTCAAGCAGGTCGTCGACCGCCTGCTGCCCTACTGGGAGGAGCAGGTCCTGCCCGACCTCAAGGCCGGCAAGACCGTGCTGATCGCCGCGCACGGCAACTCGCTGCGCGCCCTGGTCAAGCACCTGGACGGCATCTCGGACGAGGACATCGCGGGCCTGAACATCCCGACGGGCATCCCGCTGGTCTACGAGCTGGACCAGAACTTCAAGCCGATCACCGCGAACGGCCGCTACCTCGACCCGGAGGCCGCCGCCGCCGGCGCCGCCGCCGTGGCCGCCCACGCCCTGGCCGACGCCGGCGGTCGATTCGACGCGGTCCTTCTCGGCATGGGGGAGGATGGCCATATCTGTTCCATGTTCCCCGAAAGCCCCACGCTGAAGACGCTTCTGACTCCAACGCTCAAACCCACGGTGCTGGGCGTGCCGCACGGCCGCGACGGCCTGGCGCCGCCGCAGGAGCGGCTGTCGATCAACCTGTCCTATCTGATGTCGGCGGGACGGGTGATCCTGGGCCTCAAGGGCGCGACCAAACGCGCCGTGTTCGAAGAACAGGCAAAGGGCGATCCCAAGGTCCAGCCCATCGCGGCGTTGCTGGCCAATGCCGTTCCCCTAGAAGTTCTGTGGACGGAGGAAGGCTGACATGGCCCTTCATCCCACGGTCGCTGCGGTCACCGCCCGCATCATCGAGAAAAGCCGCGAAACCCGCGCCGACTACATCCGTCGCATGGACGCTGCGCGCGACAGCGGCGCCGGCCGCGCCAAGCTGAGTTGCGCCAACTGGGCCCACGCCTTCGCCGGCCAGACCATCGCGGACAAGCTGACGGCCATGGACGGCTCCAAGCCGAACCTGGGCATCGTCACCGCCTATAACGACATGCTGTCGGCCCACCAGCCGTTCGAACGCTTCCCCAGCGTCGTGCGCGAAGCGGTGCGTCAGGTCGGCGCCACGGCCCAGGTCGCCGGCGGCACCCCGGCCATGTGCGACGGCGTCACCCAGGGTCGCCCCGGCATGGAGCTGTCGCTGTTCAGCCGCGACGTCATCGCCATGTCGGCCGGCGTCGGCCTGACCCACGACGCCTTTGACGCCGCCATGATGCTGGGCGTCTGCGACAAGATCGTGCCGGGCCTATTCATGGGGGCTCTGGCGTTCGGCCACCTGCCGGTCGTCTTCGCCCCCGCCGGCCCCATGCCGTCGGGCATCCCCAATGCCGAAAAGGCCCGCGTCCGCGCCGAATACGCCCAGAACAAGGTCGATCGCCAGACCTTGCTTGAAAGCGAGATCGGCAGCTATCACTCGCCCGGCACCTGCACCTTCTACGGCACCGCCAACTCCAACCAGATGATGATGGAGCTGGGCGGCCTGCATATGCCCTCCACCGCGTTCGTCCACCCCGACACCGGCCTGCGCGACGCCCTGACGGCGGCGGCGGCCAAGCGGGCGGTCGAACTGGCCCGCAGCGGCGAATGCCGCATGGCCGACGTCATCGACGAGAAGTCCATCGTCAACATGATCGTGGCGCTGCTGGCCACCGGCGGATCGACCAACCACGCCATCCACCTGGTCGCCATGGCGCGGGCGGCGGGCGTGCTGATCGACTGGACCGACATGGACGAATTGTCGTCGGTCACGCCGCTGCTGGCGCGGGTCTATCCGAACGGATCGGCCGACGTGAACGCCTTCCAGGCCGCCGGGGGCGTCGCCTTTGTGGCGCGCGAACTGGCCGCCAACGGCAACATCCACACCGACGTGACCACCATCATGGGCAAGGGCATCGCGCCCTACTTCCAGGAGCCGTCGATGGTGGACGGCGAACTGGTCTGGCGCGACGGCGTGAAGGAGAGCTTGGATCGCGACATCCTGCGCCCCGCCTCCGATCCGTTCGACAAGGAGGGCGGCCTGCGGCTGGTCCAGGGCGATCTGGGCCGCGCGGTCATAAAGATATCGGCGGTCAAGCCCGAGAACCGCCTCGTCGAGGCGCCCGCCGCCGTGTTCGAAACCCAGGAAGACGCGCTCCAAGCCTTCAAGGACGGCAAGCTGTTCCGCGACGTCGTGGTGGTTCTGCGATTCCAGGGCCCCAAGGCCAACGGCATGCCGGAGTTGCACAGCCTGTCGCCCGCCCTGTCGGTGATCCAGGATCGAGGTTTCAAGGTCGCCTTCGTCACCGACGGCCGCATGTCGGGCGCCAGCGGAAAGACGCCGGCGGCGATCCACGTCAGCCCCGAGGCCCTGGCCGGCGGCCCGCTGGCCCACATTCGCGACGGCGACATCATCCGCCTGGACCCGGAGGCCGGCGTGCTGACCACCGTCGGCGTCGAAGACCTGACCGGCCGCCCACGCGCCACGCGCAGCCAAGCTCATGCCGAGGGATCGTCCTGGGGCTATGGACGCGAGCTGTTCGGCGCCTTCCGCCATGTCGTCACCACGGCCGAGGAAGGCGCCACCGTCTGCTTCGCCGTCAACGGCTCCAGCAGCGCGGTGCACACCGACACGCCGCCCAATCCCAATGTCGTCGACCGGACCGTGGACGCCTGATCCGCCGAACCGAGCGCAGGAAACGCATCATGAATGACAAGACCCTCCTCGTCGGCGACGTCGGCGGCACCAACGCTCGCTTCGCCGTGGCCCGCATGGTCGAGGGCAAGCCCGTGCTGGACCACCACGAGAGCTTTCCCGCCGAACGCTATCCGACCTTCCTGAAGGGGGTTGAGGCCTTCATCGACGGCTGCGAGGTCAAGCCGTCGGGCGGCGTGATCGCCGTCGCCGGTCCGGTGACGGACGGGGCCATCGACCTGACCAACTCGCCCTGGGCCGTGTCGGAATCCGAACTGCAGACCCTGGGTCTGAAGCCGGTCAAGCTGATCAACGACTTCGAAGCCCTGGCCTGGGGCGCGCCCATCGTGCCCGGGGATCAGCTGGAGAGCCTGGGCGGACCCGTCGACGGCGATCCGCATTCGACGGTGGCGGTGCTGGGTCCCGGCACTGGCTTCGGCGTTTCGGCCCTGGTGCGCGACGCCCACGGCGAGGAAATGGCCATGCCCAGCGAGGGCGGACACGCCTGCTTCCCACCCGGAGATCCGGTCGAGGACGAAATCCTGCGAATCCTACGTCGGCGCTACGACCGGGTCTCGATCGAACGGCTGATCTGCGGCCCGGGCCTTCTGAATATGCACCGCGCCCTGGCCGAAATTGACGGCCGCGAAACCCACATCGACGATCCCGCTGAAATCACGGAGACGGCCCTCAAGGATCCCAACAGCCCGTGCGGCGCCACCCTGGCGCGGTTCTGCGCGATCCTGGGCGCGGTCGCCGGGGATATCGCCCTGACCACAGGCGCGCGCGGCGGGGTCTATATCGCCGGAGGCATCGTTCCGCGCATCCTGCCCTTCATCAAGGCCAGCCCGTTCCGCCAGCGCTTCGAACGCAAGGGCCGGTTCAAGGACTATATGGCCGAGATTCCGACCAAGGTGATCATGCACAAGCACGCCGCCCTGCTGGGCGCGGCGCGCGTGGCCTTCGCGGAAGCCGGGGAGTAACGGCGGCTTCACACAAAAATCACGGCGGCGTGAACCGATCCCGTGCGGCGACGTTTCCTCTGCTCCACAACGGAGGAAGTCCCATGAAGAAGATCGCCATCGCCGCCGTCTCGCTGTTCGCCCTGGCCGGCGTCGCCGCCTGCGGTGAAAGCGCCGCCGACAAGGCCGCCGAGAGTCAAGCCGACGCCATCGAGGCGCAAGGCGAAGCGCGCGCCGATTCGCTGGAAGCCCAGGCCGCTCAGGCGCCGACCGACGCCCAGGCCGACGCTCTGAACGCCCAGGCCGACCGCGTCGAAGAGAACGCCGACCGTCGCGCCGATCAGGTTGAGCAGCAGGCCGGCAACGCCGACGGCGGCATGACCACCTCGAACACGCCGAGCCAGCACTGACCGCTCGGTTCGACAATGAAGGGCCCCGCTTCGGCGGGGCCTTTTTTGTTGCGCGTCAGTCGATGCAGAGGCCGACGTCCGCCTTGCCGTCCTTCACCGTGGTGTGACAGCCGAACCGGTTGCTCGTCGGTTGGCAGACGCCTGTCGCGGCCTGGCCCGGCTTGGGTGGCGCGCCGTCTTCCAGCCAGCAGTCGCCCTGGCATTGGTCGCCGTCGGTGCACCGCTTTCCTGCGTCGGCGTAGGTCACCACGCACTGCCAGCTTTGCAGACGACCCACGCGCTGCATCGTCCCGCCGCGCTGGGCGCAGGCCGAGGCGTCGGCGCTCTGGCTCGGCGTTTCGACCGAAGCCGGCGAGGCGGCGGGCTGGGGCGCGCAAGCGACGGCCAAAAGGGCTGCGGCGGCGAGGAGAGCAGTGCGGATCAAGAGACCTGTCCTTTTTCAAAGCCTGACCAGACATCGTCGTAGTCCAGTTGCATCTGGGGCGAGCCTTGCGCCCATTTCGTGACGCGGATCGGCATGCGGGTCTCGAACATGAAGGCCAGGGTGTTTTCGATCTTGTGCGGCTTCAGCTCAGCCCTGATCGCGCCTTCATAGCTGGCTTGGTCGGGACCGTGGCCGCTCATGCGGTTGTGCAGGGACGCGCCCCCCGGTGCGAAGCCGCCCGCCTTGGCGTCATAGGCGCCGGTCACCAGACCCATGAACTCGCTCATGACGTTCCGGTGGAACCAGGGCGGGCGGAAGGTATGTTCGGCCACCATCCAGCGCGGCGGGAAGATCACGAAGTCGATGTTGGCCGTGCCGGGCGTCTCCGATGGACTGGTAAGGACGGTGAAGATCGAAGGATCGGGATGGTCATAGCTCACCGTGTTGATCGTGTTGAACCGGGCCGTGTCGTAGCGGCAGGGCGCCAGGTTGCCGTGCCAGGCGACGACGTCCAGCGGACTGTGATCGAAGGTCGTGGCCCAAAGGCACCCCCCGAACTTCTGCACGCACTCGGTGGGGCGGTCGATGTCCTCATAGGCGGCGATGGGCGTCTCGAAGTCGCGCGGATTGGCCAGGCCATTGGCCCCGATCGGCCCCAGGTCCGGGATGCGGAAGGGGCTGCCGTAGTTCTCGCAGACATAGCCCCGCACCGGGCCGTCAACCTCGACACGAAAGCGGACCCCGCGCGGGATCAGGACGACATGGCCTGGCTCGGCCTCGATCACGCCCATCTCGGTCACGAATCGATGCGCGCCCTGCTGCGGCACGATCAGCA
>NZ_DLMO01000145.1 GCF_002479325.1 Brevundimonas sp. UBA7534 | reverse complement strand
CGCGGCCCAGCCGTCGTTGATCTCATAGTTCCAGTTACCGCTGGTGGTCGACGACTCGGCGTTGATGTCGTCGATGATGTGGTAACCGGCGTCCAGCGCGCCGTACCAACCGTTCGGCTCAGCCGACGCGGCGCCGGCGGAAACCAGGCTGATGACCGCGGCGGAGGCGAGAAGTTGCAGCTTCATGTGCGTCCCCTTCGAGAAAAGATACGAAACCGAGTGGCCCCGGCGTCCCGACCCGAACGGCAAGGCTGGCGCCGGGTTCCGCCATTTCGCTATGATTGCGGCGACTGTGGCGCCGTTTCAACACATTGGTTTGGTCCGACGAGGTAAGAGAATATGGTGAATTTCGAAGGTCGCGTAGCGATCGTCACGGGCGCGGGCGGCGGCCTGGGCCGCGAGCACGCCCTGGCTTTGGCGGCCCGGGGCGCCAAGGTCGTGATCAACGACCTGGGCGGCGCGCGCGACGGATCCGGCGGATCGGCGACGGCCGCCGAGACCGTGGTCGCGGAAATCGAGGCCGCGGGCGGCCAGGCGATCGCCAACGCCGCCTCCGTCACCGACTATGACGCTGTGGCCGCGATGGTCGATCAGGCGATGTCGAAATGGGGCCGGGTCGACATTCTGGTGAACAACGCTGGGGTGCTGCGCGACAAGACCTTCGCCAAGATGGAGCTGGAGGATTTCCGCTTCGTCTTGGACGTGCACCTGATGGGGGCGGTCAACTGCACCAAGGCGGTGTGGGAAATCATGCGCCAGCAGAACTACGGCCGCATCGTCATGACCACCTCGTCCTCGGGCCTGTACGGCAACTTCGGCCAGTCCAACTACGGCGCGGCCAAGATGGCGCTGGTGGGCCTGATGCAGACCCTGGCGATCGAGGGCGCCAAGAACGACATTCGCGTGAACTGTTTGGCCCCGACGGCTCACACCCGCATGACCGAAGACCTTGGCGCGGCCTTGCCGCTGGACGCCCTGGGGCCGGAACTGGTGACGCCGGGCCTGCTGCATCTGGTCGGCGAGCAGGCGCCCAGCCGTTGCATCCTGGCCGCCGGCGCCGGCGGGTTCGAGCGCGCCTACGTCACCCTGACCCAAGGCGTGCGGATCGTCGGCGCGGACGCCCCGGAACAGGTCGCCGCCCAGTTCGACGCCATCTCCGACCGGACAGGCGAGATCGTGCCGGAAATGGGCGCCGCCCAGGGCATGATCGAGCTGTCCAAGGCGCAGAAGGCCCATTCGGCCTAGGTCGCCAGCCGTCAGGTCGCCGGCGGCGGCGCGCTCTGGGCCGCAGCCGCGATCCGCGCCTGCAGCTGCGCCTGCGCCTCGGCCTGGGCGCGAGCCTGGGCGGCGGCCGTTTCGCGCGCGGACTGAGCGGCGCGGGCGTTGAGTTGCGCCAGCGGTGTCAGCACCGCCGGCAGCGCGCCGCCGTATTCGCCGTTCAGATAGACATCGAACACGGCCGGGTCCGAGACGTCGATGGTGGCGGCGACGCCGATCGGCGCGCGCCAGGCCTCGCCTGCGGCCATCTGGCGCGCGAACAGCACCCGCCCCTCTCCGATACGCGCCACCAGAACGCCGGGCTTCTTGGCTTGGATGATGACCTGGGAGGCGTTGGCCGGCGCGCCATAGACGGCGCCGCGCGGATTGAAGGCCTTCTGCACCGGCGGGGGCGGCGCGGCCGGCGCGGCGTTCGGATCGTCCGGGTCGATCCCGGTCAGCTGCGCCTCCAGGCCGCGTGTGACATAGAGGGCGGGCACGGTCTGGTCCGGGGGCGCCGGCAGCGGCGCGCCCAGCGACACGCCCTCCTCGGTCGAGGCCTCCTGCGTCCAGGCGGGGGGCGTGGCGGCGATCTCGGAAGGGTGCGGCGCCTGCATCCGGCTGATGCGCTGGAACACGTTCCAGCCGACCACCGAGACCACGACAACGGCGAGCACGCCGACCACCACCGGGGAGTGGCGTCGCACGTCCTCGAAGGCGATCCCGACGGGCGGTTTCAGGGAAGTGGAGGTGTCGGGGCTTTCGCGCTTGAACCGCTCGACCGCCGTCTGTTCATCCACCCCCAAGGCGCCGGCGTAGGCCCGCACATAGCCCAGGGCGAAGACCCGCGACGGCAGCGACGACCAGTCGTTTTGCTCCAGGGCGGTCAGGAAACGGGCGTTGACCTTGGTCTCGGCGGCCAGCTCGGCCAGCGACTTGCCCGAGGCCGCGCGCGCGCGGCGCAGGCCGTCGCCCAGGGTCGCCGCCTCGAGAAAGGCCGGCCCCGGATCGGGCGGAAACTCGGTCATCTCTGGCGTTGCGTCCACGGTGTGCGCCATGCGCCTGGTTCGGTCCTGAAGGATCGGGATGTCCCGCTCCTAGCACGATCCGCCGACGCCCTCCCACCGCCTTTTGCGGTCAAGCTCAGACCACGACGTTCAGCTTGCGCGCCAGGGATTCGATCTCGTTGCGGACCGAGCCGGTCGACAGGTTCAGCAGATTGTTCAGGCCGCGCCGGGCCGCGGTCAGATCCGCCGACAGGATCATGCGCTTGACCGGGCCCACCCCGCCAGCGGGCGCCGACAGGCGGGTGAAGCCCAGGGTGATCAGGGCGAAGGCCTCCAGCGGCCGACCCGCCAGCTCCCCGCAGATGGAGACCGGCGTGCCGGTGTCGGCGCAGGCCTTCTGGATGGTCTGCAACGCCCGCAGGGTCGGCGGCGACAGCGGGTCGTAGCGGTCCGACACCAGTGGATTGGTCCGGTCGGCGGCGTACATGTACTGGAACAGGTCGTTGGTGCCGATCGAGACGAAGTCGGTCAGCGGCAGCAGGGCGTCCAGGTGCCACAGCAGCGACGGGCATTCGACCATCGCCCCAACACGCAGCAGGGCCGGCAGAGGTCGACCCCGGCGCCGCGCCCAGGCGCATTCGATGTCGACCAGTTCGCGCGCGGCTCTGAACTCGTCCACCGTGGCGATCATCGGGAACATGACGCGCAACTCACGCCCCGCCGCCGCCGTCAGCAGCGCGCGCAGCTGCATCCGCAGCAGGGACGGCCGGTCCAGGCCCAGGCGGATGGCGCGCCGGCCCAGGGCGGGGTTCTCCTCCCGCTCGGCCTCCAGATAGGGCAGCACCTTGTCGCCGCCGATGTCCAGGGTGCGGAAGGTCACGGGCCGGTCGCCCGCGGCGTCCAGCACGAGCCGATACAGCGCCGTCTGGGCCGTCAGGCGCGGCAGTTCATCCGACACCATGAACTGGAATTCGGTGCGGAACAGGCCGATGCCTTCGGCGCCCGTCTCGGCCAGATTCTCCAGGTCGACGGCCAAGCCGGCGTTGGTCAGCAGGCTGATGCGCTGGCCGTCCAGGGTCACGGCGGGGGTGTCGCGCAGTTGGGCGAACTCGGCCCGGCGCTGTTCGCGCACCGCCATGCGCGACTGCACCGCCTCCAGCATGTCGGGCCGGGGGCGCAGATAGGCCTCGCCGGTCTCGCCGTCGGCGATGACCAGGTCGCCCTCCGAAAGGCGGTCGCGCAGACCCATCAGGCGGCCGACGCAGGGAATCTGCAGCGCGCGGGCGACGATGGCGGCGTGGCTGGCCGCCGAGCCCTCTTCGAGCAACAGGCCTTTCAGCTTGTCGCGCGGATATTCCAGCAGGTCGGCGGGACCCAGGTTGCGCGCCACCAGAATGGCGTCATCGGGCAGTTCGCGCTCGCCCGGCTTGTCGCCGGCCAGGACCCGCAGCAGCCGGTTGGCCAGGTCCTCGAAGTCGTGCAGCCTCTCGCGGATATAGGGATCGCGGGCCTGGGCGAAGCGGGCGCGGTGCTCGTTCCTGACCCGATCGACGGCCGCCTCGGCCGTCAGGCCGTTGCGCACCGCCTCTTCCAACGACCGGTTCCAGCCCCGGTCGTCGGCGAACATCCGATAGGTTTCCAGCACCTCGAACGAAGGGCCGGCCAGCTTGCCCTGGCCGCCGTCCAGCATGGCGTCCAGACCGCTTTTCAGCGTGGCCAGGGCCAGCTTCAGCCGCGCCTCCTCCATCGCCGGATCGTCGCTGAGCAGCCTTTCCGGCGCCAGAGGCGCCTCGTGCAGAACCGCGTGTCCGAACGCCAGGCCTTCGGCGAACCGCTGGCCCTTCAGCCGCTCTGGCCGATGGGGTGCCACCTCGACGTCGCGCAGTTCGTCCTCGGCCAGCAGTTCGCCCGAGGCGACCGTCTCGGCCAGGACCATGGCGATCGTCTGGATGTCCTCGACCTCGTCCTCGTCGTAGCGGCGCTCGGTGCGGTTCTGGACGACCAGCACGCCGATGGCCCGGCCGCCCCGCAGCAGGGGCGCGCCCAGGAAGGCGTGATAGGGATCCTCGCCCGTCTCCGGCCGATAGGAGAAGCTGGGGTGGCTGGGCGCGTCCGACAGGCTGACGGGCTGGGCCAGGCGCGCCACCTCGCCGACCAGGCCCTCGCCCGCGCGCAGGCGGGTGTTGTGCACGGCGTCGGGATTCAGACCTTCGGTGGCGAACAGCTCCAGCTCGCCCGAGGCGCGGCGCAGATAGATGGAGCAGACCTCGGCGACCATCGACCGGGCGATGATGCGCACGACCATGTCGAGCCGATCCTGCGCGGGCGCGGCGCCGGCCCCCAGAGCCTCACGGATCTGGCGAAGGAGGATCCTCGGACCCCTGGTCATCGCGCCGCCTGCCGGCATCATGGCTCCCGCGCCCCGACGCTCTCGCGCCCGTTCAACTCACCTATACAGCGTCCAGCTCGTAAGCCGAATGCAACGCCCGCACAGCCAGTTCGGCGTAGGCGGCGTCGATCAGCACGCTGATCTTGATTTCCGACGTCGAGATGGCCTGGAACTTCACGCCCTTGTCGGCCAGGGCGCGGAACATCTGCTGGGCGACGCCGGCATGGCTTCTCATGCCGACGCCGATGACCGAGACCTTGGCCACGTCCTCGTCGACGCGGATCTCCTCGAACGGCAACTGGTCCTGCGCCGCCTTCATGATGTCGGCGGCGCGCACGGCGTCGCGGCGCCCCGTGGTGAAGGTCAGATTGACCGTGCCGGCCGTGCGCGACTGGCTCTGGACGATCATGTCGACGTTCACATTGGCCTCGGCCAGGCGGGTGAAGACGTCGGCGGGCGCGTCGACCCGGTCGGACAGGCCCAGCAGGGTGATGCGGGCCTCGTCTCGGCTCATGGTCACGCCGGACACGATGCGCTTTTCCACGATCTCCTCCTCGTCGCAGATCAGGGTGCCGCCCTTTTCGGGCAGATTTCCGGTTTCGTCAGGTTCGATGAAGCTGGACAGGACGCGCACAGGCACCTGCTTGGCCATGGCCAGCTCGACCGATCGGGTCTGCAGCACCTTGGCCCCCAGGGACGCCATCTCCAGCATCTCCTCGTAGGACACCTTGTTCAGGCGGCGCGCGCGGCTCTCGATGCGCGGGTCGGTCGTATAGACGCCGTCCACGTCGGTGTAGATGTCGCAGGGGCAGCCCAGGGCCGCCGCCACCGCCACCGCCGAGGTGTCCGAACCGCCCCGACCCAGGGTGGTGATCTTGCCGTTGGGGGTGACGCCCTGGAAACCGGGGACCACGGCCACCTCTCCGGCGTCGACCGCGGCGCCCAGCTTTTCGCCGGGGATGTCGACGATGCGCGCGCGACCGTGGGCGTCGTCGGTGACGATCGGCACCTGCCAGCCCATCCAGGATCGGGCGTTCAGGCCCATGTTCCGCAGCGTGATGGCCAGAAGGCCCGACGTGACCTGCTCGCCCGAGGCGACCACCACGTCGTACTCGTCGTCCGACAGCGGCAGGCCGGCCGCGGCCGGGCCCGCGCCGTCGGTCCAGGCCACCAGCTCGTTGGTCTTGCCAGCCATGGCCGACACGACGACGGCGACCTTGCGCCCCTGTTTGACCTCGGCCGCCACGATGCGGGCGGCGCGACGGATGCGCTCGAGGTCGCCCATCGAGGTTCCGCCGAACTTCATCACCAGTCGCGTCGTATCGGGCCGCGTCATCGTGGCGTTTCGCCCCCCTGCTTGCATGGAACGGGCGAAGGGTTCATCCCTCGCCGCATGACCGCTTCTAACGGCGCAGCCTCGCCTCGCATACCCCGACAGGGGCAAGGTTTTTCGCAAAATTCGGCGGAGATCGCCTTCGGCGCATCAATCGACCCCGCCGACGTGGCCCGCTTCTCGGCCCAGGCGGCGGAATGGTGGGACGCCAAGGGCCCGTTCGCGCCGCTGCACCGATTCAATCCGGCGCGGCTGAAGCTGATTCGCGAACAGCTGTGCGCGCGGCTGGGGCGCGACGCTGCGGCGCTGCGCCCGTTCGAGGGACTGACCCTGCTGGACGTCGGATGCGGCGGCGGCCTGATCGCCGAGCCGATGCGGCGGATGGGTTTTTCCGTCACCGCCATCGACGCCTCGTCCGAGAACATCGGCACGGCGCGCGCCCATGCCGAGATGGTCGGGCTGGACATCGCCTATCGCGCCGCCACGGTCGAGCAGATCGAGGCCGAGGGCGCCGGGCCGTTCGACGTGGTCCTGACGATGGAGGTGATCGAGCATGTGGCCGATCCGGAGGCCTTCGTGCGCGCCTGTTCGCGCCTGGTCCGTCCGGGCGGAGTGATGATGGTCGCCACCCTGAACCGCACGCTGAAATCCCTGGCCCTGGGCAAGGTGGCGGCGGAATACGTTCTGCGCTGGGTCCCCGCCGGCACCCACGACTGGCGTCAGTTCCTCAAGCCCGACGAGATCCGCGCCATGCTGGCCGAGGAAGCCGTCGCCGTCGATGGCCCCTACGGCCTGGCCTACGACCCCCTGAACGACCGCTGGCGCCAGACCGACGACGCCGCGATCAACTACATGATGGTCGCCGTCCGCTCGGCATGACCGGCGTCGTCGTCACCGGCGGCCCAGGCTCAGGCAAGACCTGTCTGATCGGGGCGCTTGCAGCGCGAGGACATGCTGTCGCGCCAGAAGCCGGACGCGCGGACATCCGTCGCCAGCAGGCCGTCGACGGCCAGGGTCTTCCTTGACGCGGGGTGAGGGGCCTACAGTCGCGCCAAGGTCAAGGAATTCGGCGCCAAGGCCGATCAATAGGTAAGGAAACCCATGCGCGAAGCCGTCATCGTCTCCACCGCCCGCACCCCCATCGGCCGGGCCTATCGCGGCGCCTTCAACGACACGCAGGCGCAACAGCTGGGCGCTCACGCGGTGCGCAATGCGGTCCAGCGCGCCGGCGTCGATACGGCCGAGATCGAGGACGTGATCATGGGCGCGGCCCTGCAGCAGGGCTCGACCGGGACGAACGTCGCGCGCCAGATCGCCCTGGCCGCCGGCCTGCCGTCGTCGGTGCCGGGCATGAGCCTGGATCGCCAGTGCGCCTCGGGCCTGATGGGCATCGCCACGGCGGCCAAGCAGGTGATCTTCGACCAGCAGAAGATGGCGGTCGGCGGCGGGCTGGAGTCGATCTCCCTGGTGCAGAACCCGCACATGAACCTGTACCGCTTCAAGGACGAGGCGCTGCTGAAGCAGGCGCCGCACATCTATATGTCGATGCTGGAAACGGCCGAGGTCGTCGCCCGCCGCTACGGGATCAGCCGCGACGCCCAAGACGAATATGCGCTCCAGTCCCAGCAACGCACGGCCCAGGCCCAGGCCGAGGGGCGGCTGGACGCCGAGATCGTGCCCATGACCACCACCATGCTGGTCACCGACAAGGCCACGGGCGAGACGTCGTCGAAGGAGGTCACGCTGTCCAAGGACGAGGGCAACCGGCCGGACACCACCCTGGAGGGCCTGAAGGCGCTGAAGCCCGTCTTCGGCGGCGGCGAGGAGATTCAGCAGGGCGAATACATCACAGCAGGCAACGCCTCGCAGCTGTCGGACGGCGCCTCGGCGGCGGTCGTCATGGAGGCCGGCGAAGCGGTCAAGCGCAACCTCCAGCCGCTCGGCGCCTATCGCGGCATGGCCGTCGCCGGCTGCGAGCCGGACGAGATGGGCATCGGCCCGGTGTACGCGGTGCCCAAGCTGCTGAAGCGCCACGGCCTGACGGTCGACGACATCGGCATCTGGGAGTTGAACGAGGCCTTCGCCGTCCAGGTGCTCTATTGCCGCGACACGCTCGGCATTCCCGATGAACGGCTCAACGTCTCGGGCGGCGCCATCTCCATCGGCCATCCCTACGGCATGTCCGGCGCGCGCATGACCGGCCATGTCCTGATCGAAGGCAAGCGGCGCGGCGCCAAATACGGCGTCGTCACCATGTGCATCGGCGGCGGCATGGGCGCGGCCGGGCTGTTCGAAATCTACTGAGAACACCCGAAAGCCGCGCCCCTTCAAACGAAGCTTCGAAACGCCAGCGTTTCGAAGCGCCGCGGCCGGGCTGTTCGAAATCTACTGAGGGTTAGGTTTCCTTCTCGCCGAAGCGGGAGGAGACTACACCTTCTCGCTGATCTTGATCGCCGCACGGCAGCCCGCCCTGATGACGCCGCTGAGCAGACGATAGGCCGGGGCCTCGCGGCTGCCGTGTTCGATGGCGTGGTCGTGGTGGGCCAGCTCCTCCTCGCGGAACTGATTCAGCTCCGCGGCCAGGGCCGGGTCGCGGTCGCCGATCTCGGCGATCTGGTCGGCGTAGTGCTGTTCGATCACGCTCTCGACCGCTTCGGTGCAGGCGTGCGCCGCCTTCTCTCCGATCAGGGCCGTGCCGGCGCCGAGCGCGGACGCCGCCAGCCGCCAGGCCGGCGTCATGGCCGTGGGCCGCACCTTGCGCGCGTTCAACAGCCTTTCGAACCGGGCCAGGTGGACCGCCTCCTGGGCCTGCATCTCGGCCAGGTCGCGGGTGATCGCCTCGCGGCCCTTCCTCGCCTCGAATACCGCGCGCTGGGCGCGATAGATCAGGACGGCGGCGTATTCCCCGGCGTGGTCGACGCGCAGAATCTCGTCCATCCGGGCCTTGTCGGCCCCCTGTCCGGGACGCGGCAGCGGGATGCAGTCGCTCATGGTCAGGCCTTCTCGATGCGCGGGGCGCGCGCGTCCTTGGGACGCTTGGCGGCCAGCAGGCTGAACGTCGCAAGCGCCAGGGAGATCAGGACGTTCCATCCGGCCATCGACAGGCCCAGCCAGCTCCAGGCCACGTCGCCGCACGACGGCAGGGGGCCGGCCGGCGTGGTCCCGGCCGCCAGCGCCGCCAGGGCGTCCACGTCCACCGAGGCGCCGCCCATGCAGGTCGCGGGCAGCGCCCACCAGCCCTGTTCGCCGCCCATGTGGAACAGGGCCGTGATCGCGCCGGTGGCGAAGACGGCGGCCAGCAGGAAGGCGGCGATGCGCGGCGTGCCCCGTCGGCCGCCGCTGAACACCGTCCAGCCGGTCGCCAGCACGGCGATGGCGACCGCGGCCCAATAGACCTCGCGCTGCTTCAGACACAGGTTGCACGGCGCCAGGCCGCCGAACCGCTGGAAGGCGTGCGCGGCGCCCAGCATGGCCAGCGACGCCGCCAGCGCGAAGGCGGTCCACCAGCGGGTCAGGAGGCGATAGGCGGCTCTCATCGTCGGTTCTCTACCCCGGCCCGGAGGCGGCGTCGAATTACAGAAGCTTCAGGACGACCACCGCCCCGACCAGAACGACCAGGCCGGCGCCGGCCCATAGCGCCAGACGCTTCTCCACCTGGGCCAGCATGGCCGGTCCCCAGCGTTTGAGGATCCACGCCTCCAGGAAGAAGCGGCCGCCGCGCGTGACGATGGAGGCCCCCAGGAAGACCGGAAAGCTGAACGCCGCCAGGCCCGAGGCGATGGTCACCAGCTTGTAGGGGATCGGCGTCAGTCCCTTGATCAGGATGACCCACAGGCCCCAGTCGTCGAACCAGGCGCGGAACTGCGCCAGCCCGTCGGCGTGGCCCAGCAGACGCATCAGCGCCAGGCCGACATCGGTCAGGAAGAAGCCGATGGCGTAACCCAAGATCCCGCCCAGCACCGAGGCGACAGTGCAGACGGCGGCGTAGAAGTAGGCCCGCTCGGGCCGCGCCAGGATCATCGGCGCCAGCATGACGTCCGGCGGGATGGGAAAGACCGAGCTCTCGGCGAAGGACACCAGGGCCAGGGCGGGCGTGGCGTGGCGGCTGCGCGCCAGGGCGAAGACGCCGTCGTAGAGCTTGCGAAGCATGAAGTCCTTGGGAAGTCCATGGAGGCGTCCGCATCGGCGCCGCCTTTGCGGCAACCGATAGCAGGGCTGCGACATTGCGTCATCCGACGCCGGAACGCGGCGCCGCTACATCCCCCCCATGACCGACGCCCAGACGACTGAACAGAAAGACGACGTCAGCCAAAACGTCACCCGCCTGCTTCGCCGCCTGGCGGATGACGGGGGCGACCGGGGCCTGACGCTGCACGAAATCCGCGACCGGATGGACGAGCGCGCCTATGGGCTGCTGATCCTGCTGCTGTCCATTCCGTGCCTCGTGCCCGGCCTCTATGGGGTGCCGCAGGTGGTCGGGGTGATCATCATTCTGGTCGCCGCCCAGCTTCTGGTGGGTCGCGAGGAGCCGTGGCTGCCGCGCTGGATGCTGGCGCTCAGGGCCAAGGGATCGTGGCTGAAGGCGATGGCCGACTTCGCGGAATCGAAGCTGTCCTGGATCGACCGGCTGTCGCGCCCGCGCCTGACCCGATTCGCCGATGGACCGGGCGAGAAGCTGGCGGCCGGCTTCATGATCCTGGCCACCCTGACCATCGTCCTGCCTATGACCAACACCATCCCCTCGATCGCTCTGGCCCTGCTGGCGGTCGGCCTGATCCAGCGCGACGGCCTGTTCGTCCTGGCCGGCGCGGCCGTCGCCGCCGTCTGGCTGACCCTGCTGGGTGCCCTGGCGACGGCGGTGCTGCTGGGCGCCGAGTGGGCCGCGCGGCTGCTGCCGGGGTGAGGAGAAGCGGAGCGGGGTTGCTCCCATCGCCTTCGCGCCTACTGTGGTCTCCGTGATTGAGTGGGGAGCAAGATATGCGCTGGCTTTTCTGCGGCCTCGTCACCGTGCTTGTCTTGTCATCGCCGGCCGAGGTCAGAGCCTCGTCGTCGGATCAATCGTCCTGCAATCGGCCATCGCCGGACACCCTTGTGGTTTCGGGCGAGATCGGCGCGTCCCTGGCCGAATGCGTGGATCGGCTATTCTCCGATGCAATCACGCAACTGGTGCTCGATAGTAGAGGTGGTTCCGCCGCCTTCGCTCTCGACATTGCGGAGAAATTGGAAGGGCGTCGACTGACGATGATCGTACGGGGTGAATGCAACTCGTCCTGCGCGAACTATTTTCTTCCGTTGGCTTCCACACTGGTCGTCGAGCCCGGGGCGGTGATCCTGATCCATGGCGGCGTGGACCCGGCCCTCGTGGCGCAGGCGGAAAGCCGAAACGGTTCAACGGATGTCGAGGCATTGCGCAAAACCGCCGAGCGGCAGGCTGATTTCGTGAGCCGGAATGATGTGCCGCCCGGATGGCTGCTGTATCGCGACGCTGGTTCGACCGCCGTAGAGGGCCTTGACGGTGCCTGGGGGGACTTCAACGCCGCCACGAAGGCATGGCTGGTGGAAGAGAGAATGGCGCGCTCCTGTCTGCGAAACACCATAGTTGAATATCGCGTCGATGATCGTGGACGATGGTTGAGCGAAGCCCGCATGAGGGCCTTAAGAAGGCAGGGTGTAGCGCGATCAAACACCGTAGAGTGCAACTGAAGTTTCGAGAAGGCGATATCGCGAACGCGCCCGCCGCCATCAACTCCGCGTGGCTTCGCCTTGGCGTTCGGGCGTTCGACGACTAGGTTCCGGCCCAATCGGCGGCCCCGGCTGGGTAAGTCCGCCTCCACGACATGGCAGGAGACGCATCATGCACGACATGCCCCAGAACGACGCCGCGAAGCAGCTGGACCAGGACAACCCCCTCGGCGTCGATGGTTTCGAGTTCGTCGAATTCACCGGGCCGGAGCCGCAGGCGATGATCGCGCGCCTGGAGACGATGGGCTTCACCCAGACCCACGTGAATCCGAAGACGGACGTCGTGCGCCTGAAGCAGGGCGACATCTCCTTCCTGGTCCATCGTTCGGCCAAGGGACAGGCGGCGGACTTCGCCAAGGATCACGGCCCGTCGGCCAACGGCATGGCCTTCCGCACCACCGACGCCAAGGCCGCCTACGAGGGCGCGCTGGCGCGTGGCGCCGTGGCGGCCGAGGGCGCGAACGGCGGGGCGCTGGGAGATCATCCCTATATTCTGCAGGGCATCGGCGGCTCGCTGCTCTACGTCATCGACCAGTATGGCGACGCCGGCTCCCTTTATGACGCCTGGGACGAGGTCGAGGGCTGGGAGGAGGCCGAGCGCAAGAACTCGGTCGGCCTGGAGGTTCTGGACCACCTGACCCATAACGTCCGTCGTGGCCAGATGCGGACCTGGTCCGGCTTCTACAACTCGATCTTCAACTTCGAGGAACAGAAGTATTTCGACATCAAGGGCAAGGCCACCGGCCTGTTCTCCCAGGCCATGATCGCGCCCGACCGCGCCATCCGCATCCCCCTGAACGAAAGCCAGGACGAGAACTCCCAGATCGAGGAATTCATCCGCCGCTACAACGGCGAGGGCATTCAGCACATCGCCCTGACCACCGAGAACATCTTCGAGACGGTCGAGGCCATGCGCGCGCGCGGCGTCGCCTTCCAGGACACCATCGAGACCTATTTCGAACTGATCGACAAGCGCCTGCCCAACCACGGCGAGGATGTGGAGCGGATGCGCAAGAACCGCATCCTGATCGACGGTTCGGACGAGGAGGGCCTGCTCCTGCAGATCTTCACCGAGGACACCTTCGGCCCGATCTTCTTCGAGATCATCCAGCGCAAGGGCAACGAGGGTTTCGGCAACGGCAACTTCCAGGCCCTGTTCGATTCCATCGAGCTGGACCAAATCCGTCGCGGCGTCATCAAGGTCGACGCCTAGGTGCGGCCGCCGCACTGGCTTCCCTGGCTCGGCCCGCTGCTGGCGGCCGGCGCCGGGGCGCTGGCGGGCGAGGTCTGGCTGGGCGGGGGCTTCTGGGTGGTGCTGATGGCCGCCCTGGTCTGCGGCTTCGCGCCCATCGTCGCCTATCGCATCTGGAAGCGGATGCATCACCGGTCCTGACGGATCGAGGGGGAACCATGAAATCCGTCGCGCTCGCCGCCGCCCTGTCGCTGATCGCCGCATCGGCCGCCGTCGCCCAGCCGGCCGCGGACGCGCCCCGCTGGTCCCTCGCCATCCACGGCGGGGCGGGTGTGATCGAGCGCGACAGCCTGAGCCCGGAACAGGAGGCGGCCTATCGCGCGGCCCTTCAGAAGGCGCTCGACGCCGGATCGACGGTGCTGGAGGCCGGCGGTTCCGCGCTGGACGCCGTGCAGGCGGCGATCCGGCTGATGGAGGACGATCCGCTGTTCAATGCCGGGCGCGGCGCCGTCTTCACCGCCGCAGGGCGCAACGAGCTGGACGCCGCCGTGATGAACGGCCCTGACCTGACCGCCGGCGCCGTGGCGGGCCTGACCACCACCCGCCACCCCATCGCCGCCGCCCGCGCGGTGATGGAGCGGTCGCCCCACGTCATGCTGATCGGCGCGGGCGCGGACGCCTTCGCCGCCTCGCAGGGCTTGGAGCACGTCGAACCGGTCTGGTTCTTCACCCAGCGCCGATGGGATCAGCTGATCCGGGCGCTGACGGAGCAGGGCGCACCCCTGCCGCCCCTGCCGCCGGCCGGCGCGCCGGGCTCGCCGATCGGCGGCCAGGCCTCGGCGCAGCCCGCCCCGCCGCTGGACGAAAGGAAGTTCGGCACCGTCGGGGCCGTGGCCCTGGACGCCCAGGGACGGCTCGCGGCCGGAACCTCGACCGGGGGCATGACGGCCAAGCGCTGGGGCCGGGTCGGCGACGTGCCGATCATCGGCGCCGGCACCTACGCCTCCAACGCCGACGGCTGCGCGGTATCAGCGACGGGCTCCGGCGAATATTTCATCCGCTCCACCGTGGCGCGCGACATCTGCCGCCGCACCGCCGAGGGCGCGTCCGTCCAGGCCGCCGCGGACGCCGAGATCGCCGAGGTGGGCGCGATCGGCGGCGACGGCGGGGTCATCGTCATGGGGCGGGACGGCGCGGTCGCCTTCGCGTTGAACACCTCGGGCATGTATCGCGCAGAGGCCGGGTCCATGCGCGCCGACCGGGTGGCCATCTACGCCGACGAGGAACGCTGAAACGAAAAACGCCCCGCCGGTCGGCCGGCGGGGCGCGTGCTTTCAGGCCTTGGACGGCGTTCAGGCGTTGGCGGCGACCGGGGCGGCGCGCAGCAGGGTCATGGCGATCAGGCGATCCCAGCCCAGCAGCGACACCAGATGGGCGTAGATCTGGCCCAGGGCGCCGTTGTCGCGCAGTTCGGCCAGCTTGTCGGCCGGCAGAGCTTTCAGCTTGTCTTCCGACACCGCGTAGTATTCCGCCAGCTTCTGGGGGGCGCCCGTCGTGCCGTCGGGGTTGCGGGGCGTGAAGCTGGCTTCGCGCACCTCCAGCAGATCCAGGTCTTCCATCAGCTTGACGAAGGATTCGGTGCGCACCCGCTCCTGTTCGAAGCTGTTGCAGAACTCCATCGCCATCTTGACGTAGTCGCTGGGCTGGCCGTCGACGAACAGCGGGTTCTGGCCGCCCTCCGCGACGATGTCGGCGCCGCGGTCGACGCACAGGATCAGGCGCTGGTTGGACTTGTCGTCGGCGAAGACGAACGGGTAGCGGCGGACGAAGGCGGGGATGTAGGCGTCGGGGCGGAAGTCGCCCTCGGGCGAGACGAACAGGTTCTCGCCGTTACGCAGGCCCATGACGGCGGCCGGCTGCTTCTGGGCGCCCATGAAGATGACCGGATAGGACAGGGCGGCGGCGGCGAACTCGGTCACCGTCAGCGGCACGAAGTTGGTCTGGCCGACGAAGGCGTAGGGCTTTTCGGCGGCGTTGACGCCCAGCGTCTGGTGCAGGGCCGGATCCAGCGGCTCCGGCTGCTTGTAGAAGAGGACGGCGCCTTCGAGCGGCGATTGCAGGGTGTCGGTCATGGAAGCCCGGACGCTTGAGATGGAAATGAGGCGCGCCTTCTAGCCCAGGCCCGGCCCATCGGCAAACCGTCGTGCAGAACGATCGCCCTGCGTCCATGTTGCGGCGGCGGCGGCCAGCCATTAGCTGTGGCGCATGGGCTCCGCCTGCGACCACGACCACGACCTGTCCGGCCTTCACGGAGGAGCCTTGGCGCACGCGTTGCAGGCGGCCGAACGCCGCGCCGCCGACGCCGGCGAGCGGATGACCGCCCCGCGCCGGCGCGTGCTGGCGCTGCTGCTGGAGGCCGGGGAGCCGGTGAAGGCCTATGATCTGATCGCCCGCTTCGGCGAGGACGGCCAGGCCGCAAAGCCCCCCACCGTCTATCGCGCGCTGGAGTTCCTGGAGAAGCAGGGGCTGGCCCACCGGATCGCCTCGATCAGCGCCTATGTCGCCTGCGCCGAGCGCGACGGCGGGAGCGTCCACGCCGCCGCCTTCCTGATCTGCGACTGCTGCGGCGCCACGCGCGAGATCAGCGGGCCGGACCAGGGCGTGATCGACGCCGCCGCGGCCGACGCCGGCTACGCCATCGCCCGCACCACCATCGAGGCGCACGGCCGCTGCGCCGCGTGCCGAGAGACTGCGTGATCGTGGACGCGGCTCTGCTGACCCCGCCGCGCCGCCTGACCGTTCCGGTCGCCAACCGCTGGGGCGCTGGGACCATGGCGGTGATGGACTATGGCGACCCGGCGCGGCCGGTCGATCTGGTCTTCTCCCACGCCAACGGTTTCAACGCCGCCACCTATCGTAGTCTGCTGGCGCCGCTGTCGGCCTCGCTCAGGATCTGGGCGCCGGACCTGCGCGGCCACGGGCGCTCCAGCCTGCCCACCTTCGCCCGGCCCAAGACCAGCTGGCTGGACCACCGCGACGATCTGCTGGCGTTGCTTGCGGCGATCGACGGCCCGCCGGTGGTGCTGGCGGGGCATTCGATGGGCGGGACCGCCTCCCTCCTGGCCGCCGCCGAGCGGCCCGAGCGGGTGTCCAGCCTGGTCCTGTTCGACCCGGTGATCTGGCGGCGTTCGGCGGTCCTGGCCTTCCAACTGCCGTTCGCGCACCGCTTCGCCTCGCGCATTCCGATCGCGGCCGCCACCCTGCGCCGTCGCGCCACGTTCGACAGTCGCGAGCAGGCCATGGCCGCCTATCGCGGTCGCGGGGCCTTCAAGGGCTGGCCCGACATGGTGCTGGCCGACTACCTGAGCGACGGCCTGGTCGAGACGCCGGACGGCTTTGTGCTGAGCGCCGCCCCGGCGTGGGAAGCGGCCAACTACGCCGCCCAGGCCCACGATCCGTGGCGGGCCCTGCAGCGCTATCGCGGCCCGGTCCGCATCCTGAAGGCCGAACACGGCGCCCTGACCCACGTGCCCGCCCATCCGCGCGGCCTGCCCCACGTCACGGTCGAAGCGGTGGCCGGCGGCGGCCATCTGTTCCCCCTGACCCACGCCGACGTCGCCCGCGACGCCCTGTTCGAGGCGGCGGTCTGAGCGGGAGAAATCGGTATGCGGATCGTTCGGGGGCGTGGTAAGGGCGCCGCTGAGCATAACCCCGTCCGAGACGCCGTTGTCCTTCTTTCATGCCGGTTCCGCGCCCCAAGGCGGCGGTCCCCGCCCCGGGGGGCTGCGCGACGGCCTGATCCTGGCGCCGGGGATGAAGGTCGGTCTGTTCGGCGGCTCCTTCAATCCCGCCCATGACGGCCACGCCCATGTGGCCGAGACGGCGATGCGACGCCTGGGCCTGGACCGGGTCGTCTGGCTGGTGTCACCCCAGAATCCGCTGAAGCACGTGCGTGACAGCGCGCCGCTGGCCGAACGGATGGCCTCGGCCCGGCGCCAGGCGCAGGGGCCGGCGATGATCGTTTCGGACTTCGAGAGCCGCATCGGCGTGCGCTGGACCGTCGACACTCTGCGCGCCCTTGTCGCGCGCCACCCGGGGGTGCGGTTCGTCTGGCTGATGGGGTCGGACAATCTGGCCGACTTCCACCGCTGGCGGGGCTGGACCGACATCATGCGTCTCATGCCCGTGGCGGTGATCGCCCGGCCGGGGTCGCTAATGGACAGCCGGACCGCCCCGGCTGCGGCCCGCTTCGCCCGTTTCCGCGTTCCGGCCGAGCAGGCGGGCCTGCTGCTCAGCCTGGGAGCGCCCGCCTGGACCTATCTGACGGCGCCGTTGAACGCCCTTTCCTCCAGCGCCATCCGCGCGGCGCGGGCCAGCGGCGCCCAGTCTTGATGCAGCCGTGATTGGCTGGCCGGTTCACGATCCGGCCCATCCGTGCTAGAGGACTGCTTTAAGTCAACGCTCCTGGAGCCCTCCGCTGACCCCCTCGCCCGCGTACGATACGCAAGACGCCGCCGTTTCCAACACGGCGCACGAGATGGACCCCATCGAACCCCTCCATTCCGAAGACGGCTTCGACACCGACGGCCCCGTCGGCGAATCCGCCCCGCGCCCGATCGGCGCCACCCCGCTGGAAGAGGCCCTGCTGGCTCGTCTGGACGACGACAAGGCCCAGGAGATCGTCCTGATCGACCTGAAGGGCAAGAGCGCCATGGCCGACGCCATGATCGTGGCTTCCGGCCGTTCCCACCGCCACGTCGGCGCCATCGCCGACCACCTGCTGCGCACCCTGAAGGAACAGGGCCTGGGCCGCGCCAAGGTCGAGGGCCTGCCGCACTGCGACTGGGTTCTGATCGACGCCGGCGACGTGATCGTGCACCTGTTCCGCCCCGAGGTCCGCACCTTCTACAACATCGAGAAGATCTGGGCGGTCGATTCCGCCCACCGCGCCGCGCGCGACTGATCCCCTGAGGCAGGCCTTATGAAGCTGGGCGTCGTCGCCATCGGCCGGCCCGGTCGCGGGCCGGAAGCGGCCCTGGCCGACGACTACGCCCGGCGCGCCACCCTGGCGGGGCGCGCCCTGGGTCTGGGGCCGCTGGAACTGATCGACCTGGAACCCAAGAAGCCCGGCAAGGCGCCCGAGGCCGAACTGATCCTGGCCGCGGCCGAGGGCGCGCACCTGATCGCCTGCGACGAGCGCGGCCGGACCTATTCGTCGCGCGCCTTCGCCGAGCATCTGGCCCGGCTGCGCGACCAGGGCGAGCGGCGCGTGGTCTTCGCCATCGGCGGCGCCGACGGACTGGACGAAAGCGTGCGCGCGGCGGCGGCCTCGACCGTGGCCTTCGGCCCGCAGACCTGGCCCCACGCCTTGGCGCGCGCGATGCTGGCCGAACAGCTGTACCGGGCCGTGACCATCCTGGCCGGATCGCCCTATCATCGCGACTGAGATGCGTCGCGCCCTGGTTTCCACCCTTCTGCTGACGGCCCTGGCCGTGGCCCCCGCCGCCTCGGGCCTGCAGGCGCCGGAGAGCGAACTGGCGCGTCTCCAGGCCGAGTTTCGCGACGAGACCGCCCGCGCGCGTCGCCTTCGGGCCGACGCCGACGCGGCGCGCGACGAACTGGCCCGGCTGGAGCGTCGCCTGGCGTCGCTTCGCGCTGAGGCGGCGACCGGCGGCGGGCGGATCGAGGTCCAGCGCGCGCGGCTGGCGCAGCTCAGCCGTCAGGAGGCGACGCTGGTGGCGGAGATGGCGCGTGAGCGGGGCGCCCAGACGCGTCTGCTCAGCGCCCTGCAGATGATGAGCCGCCGCCCCCCGCCGCCGCTGCTGATTCCCGCGGACAAGGCCGTCGACACCGTGCGCGCCGCCATCCTGCTGAAGGCCATGACGCCCGACCTCCAGGCCAGGGCCGCCACGCTGAAGGCGCGCCAGGACGAGATCATGCGCGTCCGGCGCCTGGCGGTGCTGTCGTCCGAACAACTGCTGACCAGCGAGAGCGAACAGGGCGATCTGCGCGGCGAGATCCAGTCGCTCAGCGACCGCAAGAGCGCGCTCAGCGCGGTCCTGGGCGCCGAGGCCCGCGCCGCCGAACGCGCCGCCGGGGTGCTGGAACGGCGCATCCGCGACCTGGGCGGCGCCGTGCCGACGACCGTGGCCGCCGCGCCGGCGACCGCGCCGCTTCCGGCCGGGCGGGGCCGGCTGACCCCGCCGATCAAGACCGATCCGAGCCAGACCTACGGCGAAGGCGCCAGCGGCTGGCGCTGGCGGGCCGACCGCGCGGTCGTCGCCGCCCCGGCCGAGGCCAAGGTCGCCTACGCCGGCCCGCTCAGCGGGTGGGGCCAGGTGGTTATCCTGGACCTGGGGCCGGGCTGGCGGGCGGTGATCGCGGGGCTGGAGACGTTGGACGTTCAGGCCGACGCCCGCGTCGCCGACGGTCAGGCCCTGGGCCGCACCGGACCGGACGGCGACGTCTATTTCGAACTTCGCCGCGACGAACGCCCCATCGACCCGGCGCCCTGGCTGCGCTGACGTCGTCGCGTCCCTGACGGCGTCGTTCGCGCAACCTCTACGGCTCAGCTTCGTTCAGGGGCCGGAGGGTTCATGAACCGCTGGCTTTTCTTCTGGCGTCGCTTCCGGCGGCAATTGTGGGTGCGGGCCTCGGCCTATGCCGGTCTGGGCGTGGCGGCCTCGCTCCTTGCGGTGGTCCTGGCGCCGTGGGTGCCCCAGGACATGGCCGAGCGGCTGGGCGGACCGTCCGTCGAGTCGATCCTGACCATCCTGGCCTCCAGCCTGCTGAGCGTGGCCACCTTCTCGGTGGGGGCGATGGTGACGGCCTACACCTCGGTTTCCAGCGCGGCCAGCCCGCGCGTGGCCGCCCTGGTCACCAGCGACGGCGAGACGCAGAAGTCGCTGGCCACCTTCGTCGGGGTGTTTCTCTACGCCATCGTGTCGGTGACGGCGATCAATGCGCACTATTACGGCCAGGGCGGACGCGCGATCCTGTTCCTGTTCAGCCTGGCGGTGGTCGTCCTGGTGGCCTTCCGACTGCTGGCGTGGATCAACCGGTTGTCCAGCCTGGCGCGGGTCGGACATATGATCGACCTGGTCGAAGCCCAGGCGCGGCAGGCCCTGGATCAGCGCCGCGACACGCCGTGGCTGGGTGGGCGTCGCGGACGGCTGGAGACGGGCGTGGATGTGGTCGCCGCATCCACGGGCTATGTTCAGAACGTCGACCCGGACCGGCTCCAGGCCGTCGCCGAACAGCACGACTGCCGCGTCGAGGTCGTGGCGGCGCCGGGCGCCTTCGTGCGGCGCGGCGAGGTCCTGGCGCGGGTCGATCTGCCGCGCTGCGACGAGACGGCGCAGGAGACCTTCCGATCGGCCTTCGCCATCGGCGACTCGCGGTCCTACGACCAGGACCCGCGCTTCGGCCTGATCGTGCTGGGCGAGATCGCGGCCAAGGCGCTGTCGCCGGGCGTCAACGATCCCGGCACGGCGATCCAGGTCGTCGGGGCCGGGGTGCGCCTCCTGGAAGGCTGGGCGACCCATGCGCGGCCCGACGCGCCGCGATGCGATCGCCTGATGGCGCCCTCGATCCAGGAGGCGGATCTGCTGGACGACGTCTTCGGCCCGATCGCCCGCTTCGGTTCGGGCGACGTGGCGGTGGCCATCCGCCTGAGGAAGGGCCTTTTGTCGCTATCGGGGCTGGACGCGCTGGCGTCTCCGGCGCGGGCGATGGCGGACGAGGCGCTGGAGCGCGCCCGGGCGGCCCTGCCGATCCCCGCCGACGTTGCCCGCGTCGCCGCGATCGGGCGCCAGGCCCCGCCCTCCGCCTGAGCCGGACACGAGACTGGACGAAATCGTCCTGTCCATGCGATTAAGACTTGCCCACGCGCGACATCCGCGTATTGCGGCGCCCTTCGCCACAGCCTCTTCAGCGAGTTCATGAGTTCATCCGCAGCCGCCGCCGCTCCCGGGCTTGTCTCGGCGCGCGACGTGTCGAAGACCTTCGGATCGCGAAAGGCGCTGGACGGCGTCTCGGTCGAGGTCGCCTCGGGCGAGATGGTCGCCCTGATCGGACCGTCGGGTTCGGGCAAGTCCACCCTGTTGCGCTCGATCACCGGCCTGCAGTCGATCGACCCCGGCAAGGGGACCATCTCGGTCTTCGGCGAGACGGTGCAGAAGGACGGCAAGGTCACCGGCGCGGTGCGCAAGGCGCGCGGCAAGCTGGGCATGATCTTCCAGCAATTCAATCTGGTCGGGCGTCTGAGCCTTTTCTCCAACGTCATGCTGGGCGCCCTGGGTCGGCTGCCGGCGTGGCAGGGGCTGCTGGGCGCCTGGCCCAAGGCCGACAAGGACAAGGCGATGGCGGCCCTGCACCGCGTCGGCGTGTCCGACTACGCCGCCCAGCGGGCCAACACCCTGTCGGGCGGCCAGCAGCAGCGCGGCGCCATCGCCCGCGCCATCGTCCAGGGCGCCAAGGCCATCCTGGCCGACGAACCGGTCGCCTCGCTGGATCCCGTGTCCGCCCGCAAGGTGATGGAACTGCTGGTCGAACTGAACCAGCGCGATGGCCTGGGCGTGATCGTCACCCTGCACCAGGTCGACTACGCCATCCGTTACTGCGACCGGGTGATCGCCCTGCAGGGCGGCAAGATCGTCTATGACGGCCCCTCCACCGCGCTGGACCAGGCGCGCCTGATCGAAATCTACGGTCCCGAATTCGAGGACGCCTTCTGGGAGACCAAGGCATGAGCCAGCCTCGCACCCTGTCCCGCCGCCTGTTCGCGGCCGTCGGCGCCGCCGCGGCGCTGATGGGCTTGGCCTCCTGCGGCGGCGACGAGAAGAAGGCGTCCGGCGCGACGCCGTCCGAGATCACCTTCTCCATCCTGTCGGCCGAGGGCCAGGCCTCCTCGGGCCCGCTGTGGCAGCCTCTTCTGGACGACATGTCCAAGGCGATCGGCGTGCCGGTGAAGCCCTTCTTCGCGGGCAATTACAACGTTCTGATCGAGGCCATGCGCTTCAACCAGACCCAGGTGGGCTGGCTGTCGGCCAAGCCGCTGCTGGAGGCCGTGGATCGGTCCAACGCCGAGGTCATCGCCCGCATCGTCGATCCGGAAGGCCGCGACAGCTACACCTCGACCCTTATCGTGCGGAAGGGGTCGGGCATCACGCTGGATGACGTGCTGGCGTGCGGCAAGCGCTACAGCTTCGGCATCGGCGACGCCCAGTCGACCTCGGGCACCCTGGCCCCGCTGACCTTTCTGTTCAATCCGCGCGGCATCGTTCCGGCCCAGTGCTTCTCGACCGTGCGGTCGGCCAATCACCAGGCGAACGCCTTCGCCGTGGCCACCGGCGTGGTGGACGTGGCCACGTCCAACTCGGTCAACACCATCTTCATGAAGCGCGAGAATCCGCGCCTGGCCGACCAGATCGAGGAAATCTGGCAGTCCCCGCCGATCCCGGAATCGGGCATCGCCATCCGCGAGGACCTGGACCCGGCCCTGAAGGAAAAGATTCGCAGCTTCTTCCTCACCTACGGCCAGGGCGAAGGCCCCGAGGCCGAGCGTCAGCGCCAGGTGCTGGCGGGCCTGAACTATTCGATGTTCCGCGCCGCCGACGACAGCTACCTGGAC
>NZ_DLMO01000144.1 GCF_002479325.1 Brevundimonas sp. UBA7534 | reverse complement strand
TCGTGGGGATGCCGCCCATGAAGTAGTGGCAGGTGGGGAACACCGGCACCGGCTCCGTGTAGGGCTCGACGCCCAGGTACGTGCGGGCGAACTCGGTGATGTCCGGGAGCTTCTCGTCGATGTGCGAGGGCTCCAGGTGCGTCAGGTCGAGCAGCACGTAGTCCTTGTTGGGGCCGGCGCCGCGGCCCTGACGGACCTCCTCGGCCATGGACCGGGCCACGATGTCGCGCGGGGCGAGGTCCTTGATGGTGGGGGCGTAGCGCTCCATGAAGCGCTCGCCGTCCGCGTTGCGGAGGATGCCGCCCTCGCCGCGTGCGGCCTCGGAGAGCAGGATGCCCAGGCCGGCCAGGCCGGTCGGGTGGAACTGCACGAACTCCATGTCCTCGAGCGGCAGGCCCGCGCGGTAGGCGATGGCCATGCCGTCGCCGGTGAGGGTGTGGGCGTTCGAGGTGGTCTTGTACACCTTGCCGGCGCCGCCGGTGGCGAAGATGACCGACTTGGCCTGGAAGACGTGGATCTCGCCGGTGGCCAGCTCGTAGGAGACGACGCCGGCGGTGCGCTTCTGCTTGTAGGCGGTGCCGTCCTCGCGCACGGCGTCCTCCTCCACCAGCAGCAGGTCGAGCACGTAGAACTCGTTGAAGAACTCCACGTTGTGCTTGACGCAGTTCTGGTACAGCGTCTGGAGGATCATGTGGCCGGTGCGGTCCGCGGCGTAGCAGGCGCGGCGCACGGGCGCCTTGCCGTGGTCACGGGTGTGGCCGCCGAAGCGGCGCTGGTCGATCTTGCCCTCGGGGGTGCGGTTGAAGGGCAGGCCCATCTTCTCGAGGTCCAGCACCGCGTCGATGGCCTCCTTGGCCATGACCTCCGCGGCGTCCTGGTCCACCAGGTAGTCGCCGCCCTTGACGGTGTCGAACGTGTGCCACTCCCAGTTGTCCTCCTCGACGTTGGCGAGGGCCGCGCACATGCCGCCCTGGGCCGCGCCGGTGTGGGAACGCGTGGGGTAGATCTTGGTGAGGACGGCGGTGTGCGCGCGCTGACCGGCCTCGATGGCCGCGCGCATGCCCGCGCCGCCGGCGCCGACGATCAGCACCCGGGCGCGGCTAAGCGCCTGCTGGCCCGCTCCGCCCACCTCGGCCAGGACCAGATGGCGGGCGTAGCGTTCGACGTCGTCTTCGGAAAAGCTCACGCCCCTATCTAGGGCCTCATCCCGTCGGGGAACAGCGCTTAGGGGGTGACGGCGATTGACCGGCTGGCCTGGACCAGCAGCGCCTCGGCCCGGTCCGCCGCGTCAGGCGCCTCCAGATGGTCGTCCAGAAAAACGCTGGCCGCCGGCGGCGCGTCCAACCTCACCATCGCGCAGTCGGGAAATCCGCGGCTTTCCACCGGCCGATCCGCCAGGATTCTCAGATCCAGATGTCGGCGATCCTGCCGCAGACGCCCTATCAGTCGGTCCAGGTCGCCGCGCGCGCCCTCGATGGCCTGAATGAAAAATCCCTGGTGGCGCATCAATGCGCCGGTCAGGTGGTCGCGGCGATTGTTCCGGTCCGACACCCCGATGATGTCGATCAACGGCATCAGGCCGTCACTGACGGCCTCGGCGGCGCGGCTGACATAGACGACACGAAACAATTTCACGGGATACTCACGAACTCGAACGCCGAATCCCGACGCCCTTCGTGAGCCTAGGGGCCGAGCCGCGTGTTCTCAAGCCGCCTGCAGACTGCACGCGCTCATCAGGCGCTCAAGCTCAATGGCGCTCATCTCCCGCAGTCGACGGCCGCCGGAATGGTTGGCGACGCAGCGGTGGTCCGTCTGGCATAGCCGCATGGGCTCGCGATAGCGGCGCTGCATCACGGGGCGGTCCTCGACCACGACAAGATCGCAGTGGCGGGGATCGGCGCCGACCCGTCGCATCAGCCGATCCAGATCCGTACGCGCGCCTTCCACGATCTGCACGATCTCGTCGCCGTGGAACATCATGGCGCCGCTGACTTCGTCGCGCCGATTGTTGCGCTCCGCGGCGCCCAGGATATGCGCCAGGGACTGGACGCTCTGGCCGGTCTCGCCGACGGCTTTGCTCACATATACGATACGATACAGCAATTTAATGCTTTCCGATAACGGTATCATTGGTTCGATATGACCGTTATATGAAATATGTTGGTCGAAATTAGGCCTTCATGAAGCGGCGGCGCTTTGTCCGCTGACCTTGATGATCGCGCCGCCCGCCGCCATCTGCGAGGCATGACGCGCTCTTCCAATTCTTCCGCCTTCCCCGACTGGCACGGCACCACCATCCTGGCGGTGCGCAAGAACGGCCGCACCGTCATCGCCGGCGACGGCCAGGTCTCGATGGGTCCCACCATCGTCAAGGGCGCGGCGCGCAAGGTCCGCACCCTGGCGGGCGGCAAGGTGCTGGCCGGCTTCGCCGGGGCCACGGCCGACGCCTTCACCCTGATTGAGCGACTGGAGGCCAAGCTGGAGCAATATCCCGACCAGCTGGCGCGGGCCTGCGTCGACCTGGCCAAGGATTGGCGCACCGACCGCTATCTTCGCCGGCTGGAGGCGATGCTGCTGGTCGCGGACGCCTCGTCCATCTTCACCGTCACAGGCGTCGGCGACGTGCTGGAGCCGGAACATGGCGTCGCCGCCGTCGGTTCGGGCGGCAATTTCGCCTTGTCCGCCGCCCGCGCCCTGATCGAGGAGACCGATCTGGACGCCGAACAGGTGGCCCGCAAGGCCATGAAAATCGCCGCAGAAATCTGCGTGTACACCAACGGCAACCTTACCGTGGAGACGCTGTAGCGTCTCGGGCGACTGTGCCGCGACCGATTATTTGTCGCAAAGATAAGTCTTGCGCGGCGCACGGATGAGGCGTTGCTATTCATCCAGATCCTCAAGGTGCGCGATGACCACGACCTCCCCGTTTGATCTCCAGGCTGTCCAAAGATTGCGCAAGGGCGCCGTGCTCGGCGCCTTGGCGGCGCTGGTCGCCCTGACGATGGTGTCGCAATCCGCAAGCGGCCTGGACAGCGGCGTTCACGAAGGCATAGAGGCCATCGGCCTGGCCGCCATCGTCTTCGCCATCGTCGGGCGGGCCTGGTGTTCGCTTTACATCGGCGGCCGAAAGAAGGCCGAGGTCGTCTCGCGCGGACCCTATTCGATCACGCGCAACCCGCTCTATGTCTTCAGCTTCTTCGGGGCGTTCGGCGTGGGCGCGCAAAGCGGCAGCCTGACGCTGGCGGTCCTGTTCACCGCCGCCTCCCTGCTGGTCTTCCACATGACGGTCCGCCGGGAGGAGGCCTGGCTCGAAGGCGCGTTCGGGCCGACCTACGCCGCCTATCGCGACCGGACCCCCCGCTTCCTGCCCGACTTCCGCCTGTGGCGCGACGAGGGCGAACTGACTGTCCGTCCCGCCTTCTTCCTGACCACCCTTCGCGACGGCCTCGTCTTCCTGCTCGCCATTCCCCTGTTCGAGAGCATCGACTTCGCCCAGGCTGAAGGCTGGCTGCACGTCCTCGCCCGGCTGCCCTGATCGCGGTCGCCCTTCGGCGAACCCCGTCGTCAGGAGCGGTGCTGGCGCAGGAAGGCGACGACATCGTGAAGCACCGGCGCCTTCTTGCGGAACAGGGGCGAGAAGGTCGCGATCAGGTCGGCGTGGTTCAGCCCGGGATAGATTCGGGCGGTCGAGCGTCCGCCGGCGGCTCTGATCCGGTCGTTCAGGATCAGCGTGTCCTCGTCGTGCACCACCGTGTCGTCGGCGCCGTGGCCCAGCCAGACCGGCGGGGCGTCGCCCCGAGCGAAGGTCACCGGCTGGGTCTGGGCGGGGTCCGGCGCGGCGCCGAACGCGTCAATGCTCGAGGCCACGTTCAGGGGCAGGAACTCATAGGGGCCGGCCAGACCAACGGCCGCGCGGATCACGTCGGGCCGCCCGGCCGCCATCATGTAGCGGGCATCCAGCGCGATCATCAGGGCCAGATAGGCGCCGGCGGAATGGCCCAGCACGGCCAGTCGTCCCGCGTCGCCGCCATAGGTCGGGGCAAGGTCGGCCGCGCGCGCCGTCGCCGCCGCGGCGTCCTCGATGAAGACGGGAAAGACCACCTCCGGGACCAGTCGATAATCGGGCAGAAAGACCACGAAGCCGCGTGACGCCAGGGCCTGCGCCGCCCAGCCGTAGAGGTCACGCGAACCCGAGTTCCAGCCGCCGCCGTAGAAGAAGACCAGCGTGGGAAACGCGCCCGGTCGCGACGGCGTATAGACATCCATCCGCTGGCGCGGGTGATCGCCATAGGCGATGCTCCGCCTGATTCGGCGCGCGCCGGCATCCCTGGGGCCGAACCGGTCGAGCAGCACCAGCGGGGAGCAGGCTGCGGCCAGGGACGCCAGAGCCGGCGCGATCAGTCCTCTTCGGGTCATGGCGCTTATACGTCGCAAAGCGCCGACCGGCTTGCGCCGGGCGGGCTCAGCGCGCCGAAGCGATCAGGCGGCCGCAATCGGCGTCCTCGGCCAGGCCCGGATCGACGAAAGCGAACAGGGCCGTCACCGGGGCCACCACGGCGCCCAACAGACCCGCCAGACCGCCCTGTCCGACCACCTCGCCCACATCGACGCCGATGCGGGGCGCCGTCAGGGGGCCGCCGACGGTGATGGGAGCCCAGACACGCAGCAGACGCGGCTTCTTGCTCTCGCCGTCGATGCGCAGGTTCAGCGTTTCAGCCCCCAGGTCGATGGACCCCTTGCCCTGGGCCAGGACCACGTCCGTGTCGACCACGAAGGTGCGCGCCGTCGCCGTTCCGCCCGCGACGGTGAAATCCGCCACGGCGCAGCGGATGTCGGCCTTGGACTGGTCGCCGCTGAGAAGCTTCAGCAGACCCGCGCTGGCGTTGATGCCCAGCAGTTCGGCGAAGGCGGCGCGCATTTCGCCCTGCGGCACCACCACGCTGATCGAACCTTTCGAGCCTGCGGCGAAGTCGTGGATCGACGCGCCGGGTCCCTCCAGTTTGGCGCGGCCGAGCGCGCGGCCGGTCAGGGGCGCCGGCCCATCCCCGGCCGGGATCAGCGATTCCAGCGGATAGCCCGACAGCCGGAAATCGACGGTGCTGTAGGGCGTGTCTCGGGTGGCGTCGATCCGCGCGGTCCCGTTCATCTCGCCCCTGTTGAAGGCGAAGCTGACGGGGTTCAGCGCCAGCACGCCGTCCTTGAGGTCGGCGCCCAGATCGACGGCGCGCACGTCCAAGTCGTTGGCCTTCACTGAAGCCGCGCGGTACTTCAGCGTTCCGTCCATGGTACGCAGCCGCTCGACCTGCAGCGTTGCATCGGGCAACAGCTTGCCGGGCGCGGCGACGGTGGTTTCGGTATCGGTGGCTGCGGCGTTGGTCTGGGGCCGGCCGCCCAGCACGGCCAGAAGATCGTCCAGATCCAGGCGGCGCGACACTAGGTCGGCGTCGACCCGAAGTCGCTCGGCGGCGTCCACCCGCACGTCGCCCGACAGGTCCGAGGCGCCGACCCGACCCTGGAAGTCTTTGAAGGTCCAGACCTCTTCGTCGCGGCTCAGCCCGCCCGCCAGCCGATAACGCGGCGTATTGGGCAGGGTCACGCCGGTGAGCAGATACAGATCCGCCAGGTTCTGGCCCTCCAGCGTCAGCGTGGCGTTGAAGCGGCCCAGGTCGAAGGGGCGGGTGATGGCGCCGTCGGCCGTCAGCCGCGACCCGGCCCCACTCAGCACCGCCTCGAAGTTATAGGGGCGGTTTCGGCGGATGTTGATGAACGGACCGCCCTCGATCTGCAGGGTCAGGGGCGAACCGTTCAGCGCGCCCTTGCCGTCGAGAACGAACCCTGCATCGCCGTCATTCGCCGTTTCGCGCGCGGTGACAGAGGCGTCCAGCGTCAGACCGCGCCGCTGTTCGTCGAAGCGCAGGCGGCCGTCGGTGATGACAAGCTGCTGTATGACCGGCAGCTTCATGCCCTCGCCGGTGTCGGGCTTGTCCGGCTCCAGTTCCCAGCTCTTGCGTCCGCCCTTGTCGGCGATCAGCACCACGTCGGGCCGGGTGATGCTGAGCAACGGCATCTCGATCTGGCCCGTGAACAGCTTGCGCAGGCGCACCGATGCTTCGATCCGTTGGACGTCGGCGGTGTCGGCCTGACGCGCCCAGTCCGGGCCGCCGAACTTCAAGTCGTTGACGACGACCGAAGGCGTCCAGCTAAAGAGACGGACGTCCAGGTCACCGCGCAAGGCGATCTCGCGATCATACTTGGCCGAAGCCCAGCGTCCGATGGGCCCGCGCAGCCAGTTCCAGTCGAACAGCATCAGAAAGACCACCACGGCCGCGATCAGCAGCAGGGTGATGGAGGCGGCCCATTTCTCGGCCGCGCCAGGACGCCGGGCGGCTGCATAGACCGGATCGTTGGCGCGGATCCAGTCGCGCCAACGCGCGGCGCGCGCGCCGGCGGGGATCAGCGCCTGGTCGCGAATTCTCGGCCAAATATCCTTAGCATTCCGCGTCTTGGTCAATCCGATCTCCCTCTCCCACCAAGGTAACGCGCCAAGCTCCAATAGGAGCCCGGCGGGCGGATGTCGCGTATCTGACGCGTGATTGTCGTGAAACCTTTACATTCCAGGATTTGAGCGCATAATTCGTCAGAGTCCTGATCGAAAACAGGCGTTGGAGGAGACCCATGACCCGTCTTGCTGTTTCGGCCGTCGGCTTGGCCGTGCTCGGCCTGAGCGCCAGCGTCGCGTTCGGGGCGCCGGGGGCCAAGCCCGCGTCGCCCGCTTCGGCGGGCGCCCGCCAATCCGTGATGATTTGCGAGACCGACGCCGCGACGCGCCGGGCCTATCAGCGTGAACACGGCGTCCAGCCGGTCTTCGTCACCGCGCGCGAGGCCATTCAGGCGCGCCGTGACGGGGAAACCTGGGATGCGCCGCGCTGCATGACCGAGCGGGAATACGCCCGCCTGGTCGCAACGACCCAGACCCGCGCCGGGCTCTGAGCTCGGAGTTTGCGACCATGAGAAAAGGGGCTCGGCATCGGCCGCGCCCCTTAAACGTCGTCTAGACCCTGCCGGCCTATTCGGCCGGAGCCAGGTGCTTGTTCAGCCAGCCGAACACCTCATCGTGCCATTGCAGGCTGTTGGCCGGCCGCAGCACCCAGTGGTTCTCGTTGGGGAAGACGATCAGCCGGCTCTCGATCCCGCGCCGCTGCAAGGCGGTGAAGGTCGACAGCCCCTGCGAGGTCGGAATGCGGAAGTCCAGGTCGCCCTGCACCACCAGCATCGGCGTGCGCCAGTCCTCCACATGGTTGGCCGGGTTGAACTTCTGATAGCCCTCGCGGTTTTCCCACGGCGTGCCGCCGTTCTCCCATTCGGTGAACCACAGCTCCTCGGTGGCGAAGCCCATGTTGTAGGTGTCGAACACCCCGTCGTGGTTCACCAGGCACTTGAAGGCGTCGTTCCACTTCCCGGCGATCCAGTTGATCATATAGCCCCCGTAGGAGGCGCCCAGGGCGCAGGCGTTGTCCCCGTCGAGGAAGTCGTAGGTACGCTGGGCGTAGGCCCAGCCCTTCTGCAGGTCTTCCAGCGGGCGGTCGCCCCAATGCTGGCTGATCGCGTCGGTGAAGCCCTGGCCGTAGCCGGTCGAGCCGTGGAAATCGATCATCACCACCGCATAGCCCGCGCCGGCGTAGGTCTCGGGGTTCCAGCGATAGGACCAGCTGTCGCCGAACGATCCCTGCGGCCCGCCGTGGATCAGGAAGGCGACCGGATACTTGCGGCCTTCCTCATAGCCGACCGGCTTGATGACATAGCCGTGGACCGTCTCGTTGTTCCAGCCGGGGAAACTGAACTGCTCGTACTCGCCGAAGGTCTTGGCGGCGAAGGCGGGGTTGGCGGCGGTCAGGCGGCGAGGCGTTTCGCGCCCCAGGTAGGTCTTGAAATACAGGTCGCCCGGTTCGCGCAGGCTGTCCTGGGCGAAGACGAAGCCGGACGGCGTCTGCTGGAAGGCCGAGACGTGGCCCGGTCCGGTGATCGGCGTCACCACGCCGTTGCGCGTGTCCACGGCGAACAGCCGGGTCGAGCCGACGTCGCCGGCGGTGGTGTAGAGGGTTTGGCCGTCGCGCGACCATTGCAGCGTATCGGCCGAACGGTCCCAGTTGGAGGCGATCTCGCGCGTCTGGCCGGTCTCGACGTCCTTCAGCACGATCTGATAGCGGTCGGCCTCGAAGCCCGGGCGGGCCATGGCGCGATAGGCCAGGGTGCGACCGTCGGGGGAAAACACCGGCCCGGCGTCCCAGGCCGGATTGTCCGGGGTCAGGTTGGTGAAGGTTCCGTCGCCGGTCAGGCCGTTGGTCCTCCACAGGTCGAAATTGGTGCTCCACGGCTCGGTCCGGCCGGCCAGCCGGGCCGAGAACACCACCGCGTCGCCGGCCGGGGTGAAGGTGAAGTCGCTCTCGTCGCCGAAGGGCTTGGACGGGGTGTCGCCGTCGAAGCCCTTGGTCACCCAGACGGGCTGGCCCGTCGTCTTGCCGTCGCGGCCGATCGACTGGACGAACAGGTGGTTCTGGGTGTGGTCGTTCCACGTGTCCCAGTGGCGCACGAACATGCGGTCATAGACCTGGCCGGTCGACTTGCGCTCGGCCTCGGTCTTGCCGCGCGCGACCCAAGCGTTCAGGTCCGCCGCGTCGGGATAGACGGCCAGGGACACGGCGACCGCATCGCCCGCGCCGTTGATGCGATAGGCGTTGACGTCGGTCGGCAAGGCCGTGACCTGCGTCGCCGTCGCGCCCCTGTCGGCCGAGACCCAGACCTGGCTCGAGCCCGAACGGCTGGACAGGAAATACAGCTTGCCG
>NZ_DLMO01000143.1:3241-3396 GCF_002479325.1 Brevundimonas sp. UBA7534 | reverse complement strand
GCGGCCACGGCCTCACCCGCATTCTTCAGGATGTTGATCAAGGCCTGGCCGACCATCCGGCCGTCGCAAAGCAGGTTCGCCTTCGGTAACGGCTCGTCCAAGTCCACAACGGTGTCGGGCGCCGCGACACGCTGAGCGAACACCGCCTCGCGCAG
>NZ_DLMO01000143.1:389-3033 GCF_002479325.1 Brevundimonas sp. UBA7534 | reverse complement strand
AACACCGCCTCGCGCAGCATCTCGGCGGGATCCTCGAGCGCGAAACGGGGGGCCGGCATCCGGGCAAAGGATGAAAACTCGTCCACCATCCGGCCGATATCGCCAACCTGGCGAATGATTGTGTCGGTGCAGCGATCAAAGATTTCCACCTCGTCGACCTTGGAGCGGTACTTGCGCTTCAACCGTTCGGCCGACAGCTGGATTGGGGTCAGGGGATTCTTGATCTCGTGGGCGATGCGCCGCGCCACGTCGCGCCAGGCGGCGTTGCGCTGAGCGGTGACCAGACGCGTGATGTCGTCGAAAGTCAGGACCATCTCGCCGCCCTGCCCGCCTTCGATGCGCACGCGAAGGCGCCGCGTCTCTCCCGCACGGCTGACGTCGATGTCCTCTTCGATATGGGCTTCGGCACGGCGCACAAGGTCGCTGAGCTCCGGCGAAAGCGCCGCCAAGTCGTGCCCCAGCACCTCGTCCTCGGCGATGTGCAGCAGCTGGATGGCGCTATCGTTGACCGCAGACACCCGCCCCCGGCGGTCCAGGCCGATGACGCCCGCGCTGACGCCGGACAGAACCGTCTCGATGAAGCGGCTGCGATCCTGCGCCTCTTCGCTGGCGGCGCGCAGGGCCGTCTGCTGCGCCTGAAGGTCGCCAGTCATGCGGTTGAAGGCGTCGGACAGGGTCGCGATCTCCGCGGGCGCACGATCCACCTCTACCCGCGCGGAAAAGTCGCCGCCGGCCACCTGGCCCGCCGCCTTCACCAGGCGACCTATGGGCGCCGAGATGCTGCTGGCGGCCGACATCCCCATCCAGACCGCCCCGACCAGGACCAGCAGCGCCGTCTCCAGATAGCTGAGCATGAAGGCCGACTGGATGCGGGCCCGGCTTTCGCTCGCTTCTCGATAGGCTTGAATGGCGGCACTGGAGGCGTTCATCCGCGTGATCAAACCGTCCTGCAGAGGACGCACGAGATAAAGGTAGGCGTCGCCGTACGCCGGCAGCGCGATCAGGGATCGGACGGTGTCGGGATGCTGGGTCACGTCCGTGGGCGGCTTTCCGCCCTGCGCCGCATCTTCCAGATAGGCGCGCGGCGGCAGCAGAAGCGGCGGCGCGCCGGGCTGCTCAGCGCGAGCCAGCACCTCGCCCTCTCCGTTCAGAATGTAGAGGGCCGGATAACCGAAGATGTCGCCGACCTGGGCCAGTGCGTCATTGAAACGAATCCGGTTTCCAAACAGCCCCCGCGCGCTGGACAACTGATCGGAGATGATCATCAGGTCCGAGTCCATCGAGCGCGACACGTCCTCGATGTAGGCGCGTCCGACGACGGCTCCGTTTTCGACGGAGGCCTGGACGTTGTCGCTGAACCACTGGTCGACGCCGCGGTTGACGAGGACACCGAACACCAAAGCGATCAGGACGGCGGGAATCACCGCCACCATCGAAAAAAGGGCCACGAAGCGCAGATGCAGCCGCGATCCGGCCTCGTGGGCGCCCCGCGCCAACGCCAGGACGCGTCGCCCGATCACGAACGCAAGTCCGGCGATGAGCGCCAAGTTGGCCACTAGCACCACCAAGGCGATCTGGCCGGCCGATCCGCCGGCTCCGCCGGCGCGCGCGCCGGGCGCGATGACGGTCAGCCAGACCGCCGCCGCAGTGGCGACGACCGCCACAACATAGGCCACGCCAAACACCGAGCGCGCCCGATCACCGTCCAGTCGCCCCCAGAACGGCTCATCGCCCGACGCGGCGTCGGGCAAGGCGGCCGAAACTGGGGGCGTATCCGTCATGCAACGGCACTGTCCACAAACTGTGGCCCAGTTTCAACAAAGGAGTTGCTGCCTTGCGCCAAATTTGATCGCCAAAGCTCGGCCACGGCCGCCTCGACGGCCTCCGGCGCCTCGATCCTGCAAATTCTTGCCTTAGCTTCTCGGCGGTGTTGCGGATCGGCCGGCCACGGCGCCTGTTCGATGTACCACCCCAGGTGCTTGCGGAACATCCGCAACCCCAGCGGAAGGCCGTAGAAGGCGACCGAAGCGCGCAGGTGTTCAACCACGATCGCCAGCCGCGCCTCGCGCCCCGGTTCGTCGAGCGCCACGCCGTCGATCAGGGCCCGTTCCAGGTGCGCCGCCAGCCAGGGCCGACCATAGACGCCTCGCCCCAGCATCAACCCATCCGCGCCCGACCGTCGCAGCGCCTCGCGAGCCTGATCCGCCGTGACGATGTCGCCGTTGACGATCACCGGCAGATCGACCGCCGCCTTGACCTCGGCAACCGCGTCCCAGTCCGCCTGGCCCGTGTAGAACTGCTTGCGGGTGCGGCCATGCACCGTGACCGCCTTGACGCCGATGGCCTCGGCGCTGCGCGCCAGTTCGGCGGCGTTCCGGCTCTCGTCGTCCCAGCCCAGACGCATCTTGACCGTTACAGGGCGCGTCGTCGCGTGGACGGCCGCTTCCATGATCCGGCATGCCAGATCGGGCGTGCGCATAAGGGCCGACCCGGCGGCGGCGCCCGTCACCTCCTTGGCGGGGCAGCCGAAGTTCAGGTCGACGATGTCGGCGCCTGCCGCCTCGGCCATGCGCGCACCCTCGCCCATCGCGGCCGGATCGCGCCCGACCAGTTGGATCACCGTCAGCGGCAACCCCTCGCCCAA
>NZ_DLMO01000143.1:0-313 GCF_002479325.1 Brevundimonas sp. UBA7534 | reverse complement strand
CGCCCACGGCGGCGCGGCGCACCACGTCCGGCCGCGCCCGCGCCAGTTCGCGCGCCGCCACCATCTCGGTCGCGACGTAGACCGCGCCCAGCCGCGAGGCCAACCGCCGGAACGGTAGGTCGGTCACGCCGGTCATCGGCGCCATCAGAACTCGCCCGGGCACGCTCACGTCGCCGATCTGCAAACTGTTCGTCATTCGGGCCTTTCGCCGCGTTCCGGCGGCCTTCGTCAAGCACGACCGCGGCGCTTTGATGGTTTTGCGGACTTCGAAGGAAAAGCGGTGACACGTCTTCGGCGCGCGCTCTAGAAGGCG
>NZ_DLMO01000140.1:5533-14581 GCF_002479325.1 Brevundimonas sp. UBA7534 | reverse complement strand
ACGCCCGATTGGACGCCGCCTCTCGCTGAGGCCGCAGGGCCGCGTGAAACCGCCGCATCGGGTCCTTCGGCGAAACCAAAAGCCAAGCTGGGGATTGGACCCTGGCTCGCTGGTTCGGGATCGAGGAGGAACAGAGCCCATGCTTTCCGCGACAGGGGACATCCGCGCCCGACTTCGCCCCTTGCACGACATTCTGCTGGGCTTTCCCATCGTGCTGTTCGTCTTCACCGTCTTCACCGACATCGCCTATCTGAAGACCGCCGAGATGCAGTGGTCGAACTTCTCGGCCTGGCTGATCGTCGGCGCCCTGGTGTTCGGCGGCCTAGTCGGGGTCTGGGCCCTGGTGCGGCTGGCGCTGGACTGGCGCGGCCCCGCCCGGCGCGCCAGCGCGATCTATGTCGGCGCCCTGGCCCTGGCCTGGATCATCGGCCTGATCAACGCCTTCAAGCACAGCCAGGACGCCTGGAGCTCCGTCGGCGCCTTCGGCCTGACCCTGTCGATCCTGTCCGCCCTGCTGGCCCTGGTGGCCGGCTGGTTCGCCTATTCCACCCCGACCGTGCGGGAGATCGCCCGATGATCCGTCGTCTTCTCGGCGCCCCGGCCGCCTCCGCCCTGGTCCTCGCCCTGGCCGCCTGCGGCGGCTCCAGCGATCCGTCGCTGAACCAGACGGGCGCCCAGCCCGACCTGCCGCGCCAGGACCAGACCCTGATCCCGCCGATGAAGGTCTCGCCCCCCGGTCCCTGGAACGGCGAGCTGCCGACCGTGCCCGCCGGCTTCACCGTCACCCCCTTCGCCACCGACCTGAAGATTCCGCGCCAGATGCTGGTGCTGCCCAACGGCGACGTGCTGGTGGCCGAAGGGTCGGGCGGCAAGGAGGCCCCCAAGCTGCGGCCCAAGGACGTCATCGCCGGCGTCATCAAGGCCCGCGGCAAGAGCAGCGTGAAGGGCGGCGACCGCATCACCCTGCTGCGCGACGCCGACAACGACGGCCGGCCCGAGTTGCGCGCCGTCCTGGTGGAGAACCTGAACGCCCCCTACGGCCTGGCCTATGTCGACGGCGCCCTCTACGTCGCCGAACAGGACGCCCTGACCCGCTTCCCGTTCCAGCCGGGCCAGACCGGCATCTCCGTCCCCGGCCAGCGGGTGACGGAACTGCCCTCGCGCATCAATCACCACTGGACCAAGGCCCTGACCGCCAGCGCCGACGGCCGCTTCCTGTATGTCGGCATCGGCTCCAACTCCAACATCGGCGAACGCGGCATGGAGGTCGAGCAGGACCGGGCCGTGGTGTGGGAGATCGACCGCCAGACGGGCGCCCACCGCACCATCGCCGAGGGCATCCGCAATCCCACCGCCCTGGCGATCGAGCCCGCCACCAACCTGCTGTGGTCCGTGGTCAACGAGCGCGACGAACTGGGTCCGCAACTGGTCCCCGACTATCTGACCCAGGTGCGCGACGGCGCCTTCTACGGCTGGCCCTACAGCTACTGGGGTCAGACCACCGATCCGCGCGCCCACCCCCAGAAGCCCGATCTGGTCGCGCGCGCCATTCGCCCCGACTACGCCCTGGGCTCGCACGTGGCGGCGCTGGGGCTGGACTTCGCCCGGGACGGCGGCTTCGGCGGGCCCTTCTCGACCGGCGCCTTCGTGGGCATGCACGGCAGCTGGAACCGCCAGGATCCGTCCGGCTACAAGGTGGTCTTCATCCCCTTCGCCAACGGCCGCCCGTCGGGCCAGCCGGTCGACTTCGCCACCGGCTTCCTCAAGGACGGCAAGGCGCGCGGCCGCCCGGTCGGCGTCGCCTTCGATCCGGCCAAGCGCGTCCTGCTGGTCGCCGACGACGTGTCGAACACGGTCTGGCGCATCGCGCCGGGCGGTTGAGCGGGCCGGGCCCTGCTTTCTGTGGACAAGGCAAACCCCTGATCCGCCAAAGCGAATTCGATCCGTCCACGGATATGCACAGGGTTGTCCCCCGCCGCCGGGCCAGTGGTGCACATCGGGGCGAGTTCGGGCGCTTGCCTCATAGCGGGTTTCGTCGGAACGTCAACGGGCCAGAGGGACACGGCGGCGCGGAAAACCAGGGGAGACCTTGGAAATCAAGCGAACCGGCCCGGCTCTCCGACCTGGCGCTTCGGGCGGTCTTCGGATCGTAACGGGCGACAGGCGGGATCCAGGCTCCGACCTTTCCCGATCTCCGGATCGGACAAGGACGGGGAACCGGATCGGGATCGATGGACGGCGCGGACCCCAGGGTTTGCGGAACGCCGGAGACCAGGAGCGCGACAGGATACAGCCGACCGCCCTTTCAGGTTCGCCTGCGACGGCGCCCAGGCCGAGGTCCAGACCCGACCGGCCAAGTCCAACCCGGACTTGGCGAGGGGACGAAGAGCACGGGTTCGCCCGGACGCTTCGTTCCCTCGCTCAATTCCGGCGGCGGTCGACGCGGCCGTGATCGCCGCCTTTCCAAGGCCGGCATCCGCCCCTAAACCAGACCCATGCCTTCGCGTGGGATTCCCCCCCTTCTGACCCGACGCCGCGCCCTTATGGCGGGCGGCGCGGCCGTCGTCGCCGGCGGGGCCGTGGGCTTGCGCGCCTGTGGGCGGACCGAGGCGCCGGTGGACGAGCAGGGGCGGGTGCGGCTGCGCTTCGCCACCGACGCCCGCGCCGGGGCCGAGCACGGCGGATTCTACCAGGCCGTGGCCGGCGGGGCCTATGAGAAGCGCGGGCTGAACGTCCAGATCGTGCAGGGCGGGCCGGGCGTGAACGTGCCCCAGCTGCTGGCCTCGGGCGCGGTCGAGCTGGGCCTGGGCGCCAGCAGCTTCGTCCCGATGAACCTGGTCGCGTCCGGTGCGCCGGTGCGCGCCGTCGCCGCCTTCTTCCAGAAGGATCCGCGCGTCCTGATCGCCCACGCCGAGCCGCAGATCGAGGACCTGGCCGCCCTGGCCGAGCTTCGCGGCCGCCGGTTCCTGCTGGCCGAACCGCCGGGCGCCGGCCTGTGGGTCTGGCTGAAGGCGACCTACGGCCTGGCCGACGACCAGGCCCGCGCCGCCAGTGATCGTCTGGACGCCTTCCTGGTCGAGCCTCGCGCCGTGCTGGAAGGCGACCTGACCGTCGACCCCCATGCGGTGGAGCAGGCGGCGGACTTCACGCCCCAGGTCTTCCTGCCGGCCGATGCGGGTTACCCATCCTATGGCGGACTGGTGCTGGCGCCCAACGCCTTCGCGCGGGACAACGCCGGCGCCCTGCGCAGCTTCATCGCCGCTTCGGCCGAGGGCTGGCGCGACTACATCCGCGGCGATCCGTCGGCGGCCGACGCCCTGATCCGACGCGACAACCCGGAGATGAGCCAGCCCCTGCTGGACCAGGCCCGCGCGCAGCTGCGCGACCGCGCCGTGGTCGACGGCGGCGACGCGGCCCTGTTCGGCCTGGGCGCCATGACCGAGGAGCGCTGGCGGGCCTTTTTCGAGGTGACCAGCGGGGGCGGCGTCTATGACGCCGGGCTGAACTGGCGCGACGCCTTCACCAACGGCTACCTGCCCGGCCGGGGCTGACAACCGCAGCACGGCGCGTTAGCGCGCGATTAAGCGGTGCCGGATAGTCTGGATGCGATCCTTAACGGAGCGCCGTCTTGCGCCGTATCCTGCTCACCACCGTTCTGCTCGGCGCCGGCCTCATGCCCGGCGTCGCCCTGGCCCAACAGGCGCCGACCAACGGCGCGGGCCTGCGCTATCTGTCGTGGCCGGGCAAGGCGGCCGTCGCCGCGCGCGCGACCGCGCCGGCCCCGGCCGTCGAAGTCGCGACCGAGGGCACGCGGCCGGCGCCCACCCGCACCGCCGCGTCGACCGCCTCCCTGCCGCTGGCCCGGATCGCCCCGGCGCCGACCCCGACCTCCACTTCTCGCGGCCTGACGCCGGCCAGCGCCTGGCTGGCGCCGCGCGCCGCCGAACCCCAGCCGCAGTCCACGCCTGAGCCCACCCCCTACCGACCGACGGCCCCCGCGCCCAGCGCGCCGGAGCCCGCCTCGCCAGAGCCCACTTCGCCTGAGCCCACTGCGCCTGAGCCCGCCGCGCCGGCTCCGCAGGCCCGGCTCCAACCTGAGCCCCAGCCTCAGCCCGCGCCCGTCCAGGCGGCCGTGGCGGATGCGGCGGCGGCCGACCCGATGGCGCCCCGCCGCGATGCGCCGATCTTCCGGCTGCAGCGGCCCGACGGCACGACCGCGGCCGCGCCCGAGGCCGGCGCCGCCCCGTCCGCCCAGGGCGCCCGGTACTATTCGGTCCACCGCCAGGCCGGGCACGAACCGGACGCCATCCGCACCCCGGCGCCGGTCTATCTGGACGCCCTGCCGGTGCAGATGGCCCAGACGCCCAACAGCGCCGACCTGGCCCAGCCCGACGGCCCGCCGGCCCTGGTGCGCAACACCAACGGCTCGGTCCGCGCCCTGCCCCAGACCCAGGCCGACGACCTGCCATGACCGCCGCAGCCGCCGCGGACGCCGCCGTCGAAGGCTCGCGCCTGCCTCATCTGATCGCCCTGGCCGGGGAATCCTCCAGCGAGAAGCGCCGCCTTCTGCTGCGCGAGCTGACCGACCACTTCTTCGGCGAGCCGCCGGTCCACACCGCCGCCGAGACCGCGCTCTACGGCGACGTCCTGGCGCAATTGTCCGACGAGATGGAGACGGCGGTCCGCGCCGAGCTGGCCAGCCGCTTCGCCGAGGCGCCCCATGCGCCCCACCGCCTGATCCAGCGCCTGGCCAACGACGAGGTCGAGGTCGCCGACACGGTGCTGCGCGCCTCGCCGGTGCTGACGGACGCGGACCTGATCCAGGTGATCCGCAACCGGGGCCAGGGCCATATCCGCGCGGTGTCGGATCGGATCGAGGTGTCGGAGGCCCTGTCGGACGCCATCGTCGAACACGGCGACGACGAGGCCCTCGGCGCCCTGCTGAGAAACGACGGCGCCCGGCTGTCGCGCGCGGCGTCCGAAACGGCGGTCGAGCGCGCCAAGGCAAATCCCGCCCTTCACGCCGCCACGGTCGAGCGCAAGAGCCTGCCCGCCGACCTGCTGAACGAGATGTATTTCGTCGTCGAGGCCCGGCTGCGCCAGCATATCCTGGAGCAGAACGCGCGCATGGACCCCGACCTGCTGGAGGCCGCCCTGGCCGCCGGCCGCACCCGGGTCGCAACCGACGACGGCGCCCTGCCGACCGACTACGCCGAGAGCGTCGCCTATGTGAACGAGCTGCGCGCCGCCGGCCAGCTGACGCCGCAGATCCTGGCCCGCTTCCTGCGCTCAAACGGCCGCACGCCCTTCCTGGTCGCCCTGTCGCAGCTGGCCGACGTGGATTTCCACACCGCCCGGCGCATCGTCGAGCGCAAGGAACTGGACGCCCTGGCGGTCATCTGCAAGGCGGCCGACATGGACCGGGCCATCTTCCTGACCTACGCCGTCGTGCTGCTGGGGTCGGAAGACAATCCGATGGGCAAAGCCGGCGCCTATGGCCGGCTCTACGGCGAACTGAGCCGCGACGCCGCCCTTCGCACCCTGCGCTTCTGGCGCATGCGTCGCGGCGCTCAGGCGGCCTGACCAATCTCCCCCCCTTCATGGGGAGGGTGGCCGAGGCGCAGCCGAGGTCGGGTGGGGAAGTTACAACACCCCGCTCCCGCCCTTACGGCCCCCACCCCGTCGCTTCGCGACACCCCTCCCCATGAAGGGGAGGGAGAACTAAAAACGCCCGCCTCCTTGCGGAAGCGGGCGTCCTGTCGCCGGAAATCTTCCGACTTACTTCTTGGCGCGGGTGGCGCGGGCCGGTTTGCGGCCGCCCTGGCCCAGGCCCATCTGCTTGGCCAGTTCCGAACGCGCCTTGGCGTAGTTCGGGGCGACCATCGGATAGTCCTTGGGCAGGCCCCACTTGGCCCGATACTCTTCCGGGCTCATGTCGTACTTGGTGCGCAGGTGGCGCTTCAGCGACTTGAACTTGCGGCCGTCTTCCAGGCAGATCAGGAAGTCGGGGTTGATCGACTTGCGGATCGGCACCGCCGGCTCCTTGGGCTCGGGCTCAGGCTCGACCGGACCGGCCGAAACGCCGGACAGGGCTGCGTGGATGCTGGCGATCAGGGTCGGCAGAGTCTCGGCCGAAACGGTGTTGTTGCCGACATAGGCCGACACGATGTCCGCCGTCATTTCCAGCAGTTCAGGCTTTTCTTCCATTCGTCCGATCTCTTCCGTGATTCAACGCGCTCGACCGGCCGCCCCCGTCGAACTTCTTCGCGGTGCTTAGGGATGTTCGCAGACAAAAGCAATCGCGGGCGGCGATCGACTGCGTCATTTGACGTGCTTCGGACGACAAAGATCGTTCTCAGCCGCTAACCTTATCGTCCCAAGTCTTCGCCCAGGATCATCATCGCCGCCCATTCGGGTGCGGAATATTCGTCGACCGCATCCTCCTCGCCCTCGCGTATGGCGCGCATGAGTTCGGGTGTCAGGGCCGAGGAGAGCGACCAATTCCAGTATCGCAATACAGTCTGTGCGCGATCCACCGCCAGCATCTCATAGGTGATCTGCACCCGCTCCCAGTCCGGGTGGACGGCGCCGTCGGCCAGTCGTTCCGGCCGCCGCATCGACCGCCACAGATGATGCAGATCGGTGCGCGAAAGCCCCGTGGCCTTGCACAGTATGGCCAGCGGCTCGCCCCCCGGGTCGCCCAGGATCTTGGCGCCGGACAGCGGCTTTATGCCCGACAGATAGGCGATCTCGGTCGCGGTCTGACGCGACAGCCCGTCGCGCGCGGCCACCGCGACCGCCTGTTCCAGGTCGTCGAAGGGGCTCTTGTCGATCGCGGCGCGGTTGCGCTGGCGGCGTTCGATGAATTGCAGCGCCTTTCGGGCCACCGGGTCCGTCCAGCCCTCTGTGGCGGCCAGGGCGAAGACGTCCTCGGACACCTCCTGCATCACCTCGCGGGAGACGGCGAACCGCTGCAGGATGGTGCGCCGATCCTCGGGTCCGCACCACCAGAACATCACATAGGCTCCGGCGGGACGCAGTTCGGGCCGTTTCAGCAAGGGCGCGCTGAGGCCCGGATGCTGGCGGGTCAGGGCCACAACCGCCTCCAGCCCCACCGGGGACAGGCGCGCCGTGGCGTTGCGCAGCACCGCCTCGATCACCTCCATCTCGCCGAAGCTGAACAGGGTCTCGGTGACGATTTCCGACAGGCCCCGGCGCGAGGCCATCATCAGCCGGTGCTCGGGTCCGGCGTCGCGCGCGCAGCCGATCAGGTCCGCGTCGCTCAGCGAGGCGCATTGTTCGATCAGCAGCCCCGCGATCGCCGGCTCGTCGCGCAGCAGCAGGCGGCTGACGCTGTTGGGCAGTTCGGCCAGCGGCGCCAGACGGGCGGCCACGCGGCGGCGCTCCTCGGGCATGGCCAGGCGCAGCATCTCGACCAGCAGGTCGCCGGTGACGGCCCGTTCGAAGGCGTTGACCCGACTGGCCGGCAGCGACACCACGTCGGCCAGACGCTTGAGCAGGGCATGGCGAGCCCGCAGCGGCGCCGGGTCCGCCGTCTCCTCTCCGAACAGGGCCGAAGCGTCGCTCATCGCCTCCAACCTAGGGGCGAACGGTTAACCGGGGATGAGAGCGGACGCGACGTCCGTGCGCGCGAAATCCTCGCCCTTGTACAGCAGCGGCGCATCCAAGGATCGGGCCAGGGCGTAGGCCGCGCAATCGCCCATGTTGAGCCGCGCCGGATGTCGTCCCTTTCCGAACCGAGCGTAGGCGGCTGAGGCCAGACCGGCCTGGGCGTCGTCGAAGGGCTGGATGCGGATGGACCAGCCGTCGATCAGCTGGCGTACCCGCCGCGCCACGCGATCATCCCTTCGCCCGGCCAGGACGGTTTCGGCCTCGAACACGCTGACCGCCGAGATGACGATGGCCGACGCGCCTTCGATGGCGGAGATATACTGCTCCGCCTCAGGCTCCGTCAGGATGATCGCCACCAGCGCCGAGGTATCGACGACGATCACTCGTCGTCGCTCCAGAGCCAGTCGGCGTGCTCCTTCATCGAGCGGGGATCCCGGTCCGGGATGGCCCGGGCCTCCGCCTGAATCTCGCGCACCAGGGCGCCGACGGCTTTCAGACGGGCGGCGCGCGCCTTTTCAAGTTCCACGACATCACGCTCCAGGGCGGCCCGCACCGCCTCGGTCACGCCGGTTTCGCGCAGTTCGGCGACGCGCCGCGCCAGCCGGTCCACCTCGGGATTCTTGATGTTGAGCGCCATGTCTTCCTGCTCCTGCGCAGGAAGATAGCACGGAGCAGGAAGAAAGACGATCAGAGCCCCTCGAACAAGGCGGTCGACAGATAGCGTTCGGCGAAGGAGGGGATGATGACCACGATGGTCTTGCCCGCATTCTCTTCCCTGGCCGCCAGGCGGAAGGCGGCGGTCAGGGCCGCGCCCGAGCTGATGCCGACAGGGATGCCTTCGACGCGCGCGACCTTGCGGGCCATGTCGAAGCTGTCGTCGTTGGAGACCTGCTCGACCCCGTCCACCACCGAGGCGTCGTAGATGGCGGGCACGAAGCCCGCGCCGATGCCCTGGATCTTGTGCGGTCCGGGCTGGCCGCCGGACAGGACCGGAGACGCCTCGGGCTCCACCGCGATCATCCTGACCGAGGGCTTCCTGGCCTTCAGCGCCTGGCCGACGCCGGAAATGGTGCCTCCGGTGCCGACCCCGGCCACGACGATGTCGACCGCGCCGTCGGTGTCGTTCCAGATTTCCTCGGCGGTGGTGACACGGTGGATCGCCGGATTGGCCAGGTTCTCGAACTGGGAGGGGCTGACGGCGTTCGGCGTGGTCTCCAACAGTTCCTGGGCGCGGGCGATGGCGCCCTTCATCCCCTTCTCGGCCGGGGTCAGCTCAAGCTGGGCGCCCAGCAGGGCCAGCATCTTGCGACGTTCGATCGACATGCTCTCGGGCATGCACAGGATCAGCTTCAGCCCCTTGGCGGCGGCCACGAAGGCCAGGGCGATGCCGGTGTTGCCGCTGGTCGGCTCGATCAG
>NZ_DLMO01000140.1:315-5322 GCF_002479325.1 Brevundimonas sp. UBA7534 | reverse complement strand
GGGTTGAAGAACTCCAGCTTGGCCAGGACCGTGGCCCCCGAAGCCATCTGGGCGGCGTATTCGGCCGACAGCTTGGGCAACCGCACGACGGGCGTGTCGCCCAGGGTGTCGATGATGGAGTCGTAGACCTTGCCGCGCCCCTTCTTCAGGTGGCGGGAGGCGTCGTAGCTGAAGTCGGACATGGTCGGGTCTCCGTGATCTGGCGGCCTATACAGATAAGCCCTGGATGTAACGCGCAAGAGCGCGCCGTCGATGATTTCTGCGTGACACTTTCAGCCGGGCTCAGCGTCGCAGCGTGCGCCGGGCGGGATCGAAGCCGACCACCTCGCGGATCACGATCATGCTCTGGAACGACCGAACCCCCGCCTCGGTCGTCAGTTCGCGCAGGCAGAAGGCCTCGTAATCCTCCATCGAGGGAACGGCCACGGTCAGCAGATAGTCGGTCTCTCCGGTCACGTCCCAGGCGGCCTGGACCTCCGGGCTGGCCTTCAGCGCGCGCTTGAAGGCCTCGGCCGTCTTGCGCTCCTGGGTGTTCATCTCGACCTGGACGTGCAGCACGATGCGCGGCTCGACCCGCGCAGGGTCGATCACCGCCACGTCGGCGACGATGACGCCCTCGGCCCGCAGACGGCGCAGGCGGCGCAGCACCGCCGATTCCGACAGGCCCACCGCCTCGGCCGTGACCCGCGCCGGCTCCAGGTTGTTGCGGCGGACCCGCTCGATCAGCCGGTGGTCGAAGGCGTCGAGCGCGACGAAACCCGTCATTTCGCGATCTTTCGTGACGAAATCAGGCGCTGAAGATGCGGAAATCGCCGGGAAGCGCAAGCGGGTTTCGGCTACCCCTGGGGCATGACCGCCCTCCCCCTGCGCCACGCCCCGCCCGCGCCCGTCCTGCCCTATGTCGCCCTGGTGGTGGGCATGCTGTCGCTCAGCATCGGCACCACCTTCGCCAAGGGGCTGTTCCCCGTCGTGGGGGCCGAAGGGGCGACCGCCTATCGCGTCGGGCTGGCGGCGATCCTGCTGCTGCTGGTGTGGCGGCCGTGGCGGATGCGCTTCAGCCGCGCGGACCTGGCCGGCCTGGCGCTCTACGGCGCGGCGATCGGCGGGCTGAACCTGTGCTTCTACCTGTCCCTGAAGACCATCCCGCTGGGCGTGGCCTTCGCCATCGAATTCGCCGGTCCGCTGAGCCTGGCGCTGATCTATTCGCGCAAGCTGATCCACTTCGTCTGGGTGGGGCTGGCGGTGCTGGGCCTGGGCCTGCTGCTGCCCCTGCCGGGGGCGGGTCAGACGCTGGATCCGGTGGGCGTGGCCCTGGCGGCCGTCGCCGGGGTGTTCTGGGCGCTCTACATCGTGTTCGGCAAGCGGCTGTCGCACATCCACCCCGGTCCGTCGGTGGCGATGGGGATGAGCGTGGCGGCCCTGGTCGTGCTGCCGTTCGGCGTGGCCCACGCCGGCGCGGCCCTGCTGTCGCCGTCGATCCTGCTGGCGGGACTGGCCGTGGCGGTGGCCTCCAGCGCCATCCCCTATTCGCTGGACCTCTACGCCATGCGCCACATCCCCAAGCGGACCTTCGGCGTGCTGCTCAGCGCCGAGCCGGCGGTCGGCGCCGTCGCCGGCCTGCTGCTGCTGCACGAGCATCTCAGCGGCCAGCAGGCTCTGGCCATCGCCGCCATCGTCGCCGCCTCGGCCGGCGCGGTTCTGACCACGCGCCAACCCGTTCCGACCCCCGCCCTGCCGGAATGACCGGCGCGGGCCGGTCGGCGCGCTAGAACTCTTCCCAGTCGGATGTCGCCGCGGCGAGCCGCCCCCCCGCCACGGCCCGAAGGCGGGCGGGTTCTCGCGACGGTCGCGACGCGGGCGCCGCCTCGGCCGCGCCGGTCTGGAACCGGCCGACCTGTTCGGCCAGTTGGCCGGCCTCGGCCTTCAGGGCGGCGCAGGCGGCGGTGGTCTGTTCGACCATGGCGGCGTTCTGCTGGGTGACCTGGTCCATCTGATTGACCGCCGTATTGACCTGGGCCAGGCCGGTCGCCTGCTCCTGGGCCGAGGCGGCGATCTCGGACACCAGAGCGTCCATCTCGGCCACCTTGACGACGATGGCGTCCAGCGCCTCTCCCGTCTGATCCACCAGTCGCACGCCGTCGGCCACGGCGGTCGTGGAGGCGCCGATCAGCGTCTTGATCTCCTTGGCGGCCTCGGCCGAGCGCTGAGCCAGTGCCCGGACCTCGGACGCCACCACGGCGAAGCCGCGACCGGCCTCGCCCGCGCGGGCCGCCTCGACCCCGGCGTTCAGCGCCAGCAGATTGGTCTGGAAGGCGATCTCGTCGATGACGCCGATGATCTCGCCGATCTGGCCCGAGGTGCGGCGAACGCCGTCCATCGCCGCCACGGCCTGGCGCACCACCTCGCCGGAACGGTCGGCCTGCTGGCGCGCGCCGGCGGCGGCGGCCGAGGCCTGGCGCGCGCCCTCGGCGCTGCGGCCGACCGTGGCGGTGATCTGGTCCAGCGCGGCGGCCGTCTCCTCCAGAGAGGCGGCCTGCTGTTCGGTGCGGCGCGACAGGTCGTCAGAGGCGCTGGAGATTTCGTCGGCCCCGCCGCGCAGGCCCGCGACCGCCTGGAGCACCTGGTCCAGCGCCTGGCGCAGGCTGTCGACCGCGCCGTTGTAGTCGTCCTTGATGCGCTGGTGGGCGCCGGCCATCGGCTGGTCGATGCGCGCGGTCAGGTCGCCGCCGGACAGGCGGCCCAGCACCCCGGCCAGGGCGTCGACCAGGGCGGTCTGGGCCTGTTCGGCGGCCAGCCGGTCGGCCTCGTTGCGCGCGGCCTGCTGCTCGGCCTCGGTGATGTCGACGGCCAGCTTGACGACCTTGGTCGGCCGTCCGTCGGGGCCGAACACGGGGTTGTAGGAGGCCTGCAGCCAGACCTCGCGCCCGCCCTTGGCCAGCCGGCGGAACTTGCGGGCCAGGAAGCGCCCCTCGTTCAACGCGCGCCAGAAGGCGGCGTAGTCCGGCGAGGCCGCCTCGGCCGGGTCCATGAACATCCGGTGATGGGCGCCTCGGATCTCGTCCAGCGTATAGCCCAGGGTCGACAGCAGATTGGGATTTGCGTCGATGATCGTGCCGTCGAGATTGAATTCGATCACCGCCTGAGATCGCCCGATGGCGGCCATCTTGCCTTCAAGATCGGCCAGTCGGCCGTCGCTGGAACCCGACGCGTGACGCTTTGAGAACATCCTGGCCTCCCCAGACCCGTGGATGACTGACAACCGAAGGTCGCACGCAATTCTTGCCAAATCATTGCTCGTCCTGGTTGTAGGTGTTTTCCCCTAGACCGATCGCGCCACGACGATTCACGGCGCGTTAACCATGATGGCGCAAACGGTTAACGGCTGTTCTGGGGTCCCGCTTGCGCAATCTCGTCGCCGCTGTCGAAGCCGTCGATCCGCTGGTCGTGACCGGCAAGGTCGCCGGGGTGAACGGCCTGCTGATCGAATCCCGCGGCGGTCTCAGCCGTCTGGCGGTCGGCGCCCGGGCCGAGATCGGCCGGCGCGGCCACGCCCCCCTGCCCGCCGAGGTGGTGGGCTTCCGCGACGCCAAGGCCCTGCTGATGCCGTTCGGCCCGGTCGAGGGCGTGGCCCCCGGCGCCGACATCAAGATCATCGACGCCGCCGCCAGCGTGCGCCCCACCGCCGCCTGGCTGGGCCGGATCGTCGACGCCTTCGGCGAGCCGATCGACGGCAAGGGGCCGCTGCCGCAGGGACCGGCGCCCTATCCGCTGAAGGCCCCGCCCCCGCCGGCCCATTCGCGCGGCCGGGTGGGAGAGCGGCTGGACCTGGGCGTGCGCTCGATGGACGTCTTCACCACCACCTGCCGGGGCCAGCGCCTGGGCATCTTCGCCGGGTCGGGCGTCGGCAAGTCGGTGCTGCTGTCCATGCTGGCGCGCCAGGCGACCTGCGACGTGGTGGTGGTCGGCCTGATCGGCGAACGCGGCCGCGAGGTGCGCGAATTCATCGAGGAGACCCTGGGCGAAGAGGGGCTGAAGCGCGCCGTCGTGGTCGTCGCCACCTCCGACGAGCCGGCGCTGAAGCGACGCCAGGCCGCCTATATGACCATGGCCGTGGCCGAGTTCTTCCGCGATCAGGACCAGGAGGTCCTGTGCCTGATGGACTCGGTCACCCGCTTCGCCATGGCCCAGCGCGAGATCGGCCTGGCGGCGGGGGAGCCGCCGACCACCAAGGGCTACACCCCCACCGTCTTCACAGAACTGCCCAAGCTGCTGGAGCGGGCCGGGCCGGGACCGATCCGGCCGGACGGCACGACGGCGGGCCCCATCACGGCGCTGTTCACCGTGCTGGTGGACGGCGGCGACCATGACGAACCCATCGCCGACGCGGTTCGAGGCATCCTGGACGGCCACATCGTCATGGACCGCAAGATCGCCGAGCGCGGGCGCTTTCCCGCCATCGACGTGCTGAAGTCGGTCAGCCGCACCCTGCCGGGTTGCCAGACGCCGCCGGAGCGAGAGCTGAACAAGCGCGCCCGCCAGTGCCTGAGCGCCTACGCCAACATGGAAGAGCTGATCAAGATCGGCGCCTATCGCCAGGGCGCCGACCCCATCGTGGACCGCGCCATCGCGCTGAACCCGGCGCTGGAGGATTTCCTGGGACAGGACAAGGACGACGTCACCCGTCTTACCGATTCCTTTACCCGGCTGGAGGCAATCCTGAACCAAGGCATGATCAGGGAGTAACGACACATGACCGCCTGGGCCCAATCCCTGATCCGCATCTCCAACTACGAGGTCGAGACGCTGCAGAAGCGCCTGGCCGAGATCGCCGAACGCCGCGGCGGCGCCGAGATGAAGCTGGCCGTGCTGGACGCCGAGGCCGAGGGCGAACGCGCCCGCGCCCGGGCGGACGCCGAAGCCGGCATGATGCTGGGCGCCTATCTGGCCGGCTGGAAAAGCCGCCGCGCCGCCGCCGAGGGCGCCCTGACCGAGATCGAGGCCGAAGAG
>NZ_DLMO01000140.1:0-175 GCF_002479325.1 Brevundimonas sp. UBA7534 | reverse complement strand
GCCCGCGACGCCCTGACCGGCGCCTTCGAGGAACTGAAGAAGTTTGAGCACGTCGCCGAGGCCACCCGGCTGGAAAAACTGGTCGCCCGCGCCAAGCGCGAAACGGCCGCCTTCGACGAAATGGGCCTGAGAAGGCGTGCGGTCTGAGGCACGACACTCTCCCTCCCCTTCATGG
>NZ_DLMO01000138.1 GCF_002479325.1 Brevundimonas sp. UBA7534 | reverse complement strand
AGAACTCCCTCGGCCGCGACTATTCCCAGGCCGCCGTCCGCGAGGCGCACGCGCGCGCCCTGGAAGGCGTGGATCGCGAAACGCTGACCGCCGGCCCGATCGTGAGCGGCAAGCTGCGCGCCGGGGTCGATGCGCAGACGGTGACCAATCCGTTCGACCGGTCCCAGGTGCTGGGCCATGTCTCGGAGGCGACCGAGGCCGACGTCGACGCCGCCGTCGAAGCCGCGACCAAGGCCCAGATCCGTTGGGATCGTCAGGGCGGCGCCAAGCGCGGCGTCGTCCTGCGGGGCATGGCCGACGCCCTGGAAGCCGAGATGGACCGGTTGGTCGCCCTGCTCAGCCGCGAGGCCGGCAAGACGCTGAACGACGGCGTGGCCGAGGTGCGCGAGGCCGCCGACTTCTGCCGCTACTACGCCCTGCTGGCCGAGCGGGATTTTGCCGCGCCCGAGACGCTGAGGGGGCCGACCGGCGAAACGAACCAGCTGATCTTGCACGGTCGCGGCGTGTTCGCCTGCATCAGCCCGTGGAACTTCCCGCTGGCCATCTTCACCGGCCAGATCGCCGCCGCCCTGGCCGCCGGCAACGCGGTGCTGGCCAAGCCGGCCGAGCAGACGCCGCTGATCGCCGCCGAGGCCGTGCGGCTTTATCACAAGGCCGGTCTGGACGCGGACCTGCTGGCCCTGGTTCCTGGACGCGGCGAGACGGTCGGCGCCCAGCTGGTCGGCCACCCTGGGATCGACGGCGTGGCCTTCACCGGCGGCACGGACACGGCCGGCGCCATCAACCGGGCCATCGCGGCGCGCCCGGGCGCCATCATCCCCTTCATCGCCGAGACTGGCGGGCTGAACGGCATGTTCATCGACACCACGGCCCTGAAGGAACAGGTCATCGACGACGTGATCGCCTCGGCCTTCGGCTCGGCCGGCCAGCGCTGCTCGGCGCTGCGAGTGCTGTATGCGCCCAAGGATTCGGCCGACGCCCTGATCGAAGGGCTGAAGGGCGCTCTGGCGGTGCAGACGGTCGGCGATCCGTCCGATCCCGTCACCGACATCGGTCCGGTGATCGACGCCGAATCACGCCAGGCGCTGGAGGCCCATGTCGAGCGCCTGGCTCGGGAGGCCAAGGTTCTGGCCCGCGCCGAACTGCCGGCGGGCGCCGACAAGGGCGATCTGTTCGCCCCGACTCTCGCCGAAATCCCGACGCCCGACTTCCTGGAGAAGGAGGTGTTCGGCCCGATTCTGCACGTCTATCGCTACGACCCGTCTGAGCTGAAGTTGGTCGCCGGCCGGCTGGCGGCGCGCGGCTATGGCCTTACCCTGGGGGTGCACAGCCGCATCGACGCCTTCGCGGAAGAGGTGATCGCCCTGGTCCCGGCCGGCAACGTCTATGTGAACCGCTCGATCACCGGCGCCGTCGTCGGCGTCCAGCCGTTCGGCGGCGAGGGCCTGTCGGGCACCGGCCCCAAGGCCGGCGGACCCAACAGCCTGATCCGCTATGCGTCCGAAAAGGCGATCAGCGTCAATATCGCCGCGCAGGGCGGGGACCCGGCGTTGTTGAATCTCTAACGGCTCTGGACACCTTGCGGCCCTTAGCCGCCGCCGGTGCGGCCCACGGCCCGACCCGTCCCCTCGCACACCGGGCAGGTCTCGCCGGACGCCAGGACGCCTGAGCCTTCGCATTCGGGACACAGGGCGGCGTCGTGATGCTGGGCCGCGGCCGGGTCGACCGGGTGCTGCGGACCCAGGCCGCGATCGTCGATTTCAGTCTCGTTCATGGCTGCATGAACGGGCGCGGCGGTTGTCGGTTGCCGCGCCGCGCGCCGTGCGCCTTGACGGGAAGGGGCCATCCGTCGTCCATGCCGGTTCAAAGGCCCTGACGGATTTCCATGACCACCATCTGCATCGACGGCTTCAACCTGGCCCTGGCCAAGGGCTCGGGCATCGCCACCTACGGCCGTAATCTGCTGCACAACGTGCGCGCCATAGGGCTGGGGACCGAGGTGCTGTACGGGCCGCCGACGCCGCGCCGGGCGGACAATGTGCTGAACGAGGCCGCTCTGGTGGACGCCGAGCGCCCGCCGCAGAAGCTGAACCGCAAGCGCAAGATCCAGCGCTTTCAGGAAACCTACAAGTCGCGCTTCGGGCGCGAGGCCTATCCGATCACGCCGTCGGGCGAGGTGATCTGGCCCGAACGGGGCGGGGGGCGGCCGGCGGCGGACCGGTTCTGGGCCTCGCAGGACCTGTTCACCTACGGCAACCGGGCCTTCGCCGCCTATGGCAAGGAGACGCCGGTGGATTTCGATGTCTCGGCCGATGCGCCGGCGCCGGACGTGATGCAGTGGACCGCGACCCTGCCCCTCTACGCTCGCAAGGTCCCCAACATCTACACCATCCACGACCTGATCCCGCTGCGGCTGCCGCACACCACCCTGGACGACAAGGCCACCTACAAGGCCATGTGCGACGCCATCGCCCGGCGCGCGGACCACATCGCCGTGGTGTCCGAGACCACGCGCCAGGACGTCATCCGCCTGCTGGGCGTTTCCGAGGACCGGGTCACCAACACCTATCAGGCCGTCAGCATTCCCGAGAAGCTGATGGCCCGCAGTCAGTCCGAGGTTGAACTGGAGCTTTCGGGGGTCTTCAACCTGGGCTGGAAGGACTATTTCCTGCACTTTGGCGCCATCGAGCCGAAAAAGAACCTGGGTCGGATCGTGGAGGCCTATCTGGCGTCGGGTTCGACCACGCCGCTGGTGGTCATCGGCGGCCGCGCCTGGCTGGATGAGGGCGAGACGGCCCTGCTGAACCAGGTCAAGCGCGACGGCGGACCCAGCGCCGACCGCATCCGACAATATGAGTACATGCCCTTCTCCATGCTGATCAGCCTGATCCGCGGCGCCAGGGCCACGCTGTTTCCGTCGCTGTACGAGGGGTTCGGCTTGCCGGTGCTTGAATCGATGGCCCTGTCGACGGCGGTGCTGACCTCGACGGGCGGATCCCTGCCCGAGGTGGCGGGCGACGCCGCGGTGGTGGTCGATCCCTACGACGTTCAGGCCATCACGCGCGGCATCCAGGCGCTGGACGCGGACGAGGCGATGCGGGCTGATTTCGAAGTGCGGGGCCTGAGCCAAGCCGCCCGCTTCACGCCCGAGGCCTATCAGGCGCGGCTGCGCGATCTGTACGCCAAGGTCGGGGTCGACGTCGGCTGAGCTTGCCCTTGACCCGGACCGGTCTTCGAGCGCATGACCGGACGATAGATCCCGGCCGAGAACGGCGCCCGCATCCTTCCGCACGCGAGAGAATGGTCGCCTTTTTCACTCGAAACGCCACCATCGTGTCGGCCTTGATGAAGCGGGAAATGGTGACCCGCTTTGGCCGCGAAGGTCTGGGGTTCGCCTGGCTGATCGCCGAGCCGCTGGTCTTCTGCTTCGGCGTCATGATCCTGTGGAGCTTCACCAAGCCGGCCTACGAACACGGGGTCCGCCTGGCTCCGTTCGTGATGACGGCCTATATGTCGCTCATCCTGCTTCGGCACCTGATCTCGTACATGAACGGGGCTGTGCAGGCGAACATCGGCTTGCTGTACCATCGCCAAATAACCCCGGTGCACATCTTCACCTCCAGGATTCTGCTTGAAATTCTTGGCGGCGGGACAGCCTTCTTCATCGTCTACGGCATTCTCTTCGCCATTGGCGAAGTCGGACTGCCACACGATTATCTCCTGCTTTACACAGGCTATGTAATCCTGGGCTGGACCGGCGCGGGCTTCGCCTTGATTCTGGCCGGCATTTCGATGCGCTACGAGTTCTTCGAAAGGTTCGTGGCCCTGATCAGCTACCTTCTCATCCCCATCTCCGGCGCCTTCGTCATGGTCGCCTGGCTGCCTCCGCAGTATCAGGATCTTTATCTGAAGGTGCCCTTCACCCACCCGATCGAGATGATCCGCGCTGGGGTGTTCGGCGAATTCGTCGAAACCCATTATGAATTCGGTTATCCCCTATTGGTCGGGGCGATCATGAATATCGGCGGCCTGCTTCTGGTCGCCAGCGCCCGGGACCGGATAGAGACGCAATGACGACGCCCCGCCTGACCGCCCTTCGCCTTGCGGACCTGACATGAGCGACACCAAACTGAATTACCTCGGGCCCATTCCCGAACTGATCAGCGGCCCGCCGCGGTCCTCCCTGCGCAGACGCATTCCATTGGCGTTTGTTAGCGTGGTGATGGTTCCGACGCTTCTGGCCGCGATCTATTTTCTGCTGATCGCGACGCCGCGCTATGTGTCGGAATCCCGCTTCGTCGTGCGAGCAGCAGCGGATAGTCGGCCGCAGGCGACGGGGCTGGGCCTTGCTTTGCAGGGGGTCGGCCTGACGGCGTCCAACGACGCCTACGCCGTGCATGACTACATCACCTCGCGCGACGGGATCGACGCGCTGGAAACTCGGTTCAACTTCGCCGACCTGCTGCACCCGCGTGGGTTGGATGTCTTCAACGGTTGGCCGCGCTTCTGGGAAGGTCGTTCGGCCGAGAGCCTGGAGAAGGGCCTCAATCGATTCGTGACCATCGGTCATGACGCCTCGACGGGCATCAGCGTGCTTCGGGTCGAAGCCTTCGATCCCCGCGCGGCCCAGCAGATCAACGAGGCCATGCTACGCAACGGCGAGGGGCTGGTGAACCGGCTGAACGATCGGCAGGCGCAGGACGCCGTGACGCAGGCGCGGCTAGCGACCTCCGAGGCTCGTACCCGGCTGGCGTCGACCCAACAGCAACTTACCGCCTTCCGTAACCGCGAGCAGTTCGTCGATCCCGAAAGCAGCGCGAGCCAGGGGGCGGGCCTGATCGCCTCGCTGCTGACCACGGTGGCGAACCTGCGGGCCGAGCGCGCCCAGATCGCCGCCGAGGCGCCGGCCAGCCCCCAACTGGCGGCTATCGACAGCCGCATCAACGCGTTCGAGCGCCAGATCGAGGCGGAGCGAGCCAAGTTGGCCGGCGCGTCGGATTCGCTTGCGTCCAAGCTGGGCGCTTATGAGGAACTGGTCGCTCAACGGGAGCTGGCTGGTGAGGAACTCGCCCAGGCGACAGCTGCCCAGATCAGCGCTGAACAGGAGGCGCGACGTCAGAAGTTGTACCTCGAGCGCATCGTCAGTCCCAGCCTGCCCGAGAAGGCCACAGCGCCCAACCGCTGGCGTGCGATCCTGACGGTGTTCGTCAGCCTGCTGCTGATCTACGCCATCGGCTGGCTGATCTGGACCGGCGTGCGCGAGCACAGACAAACCTGATGTCAGCCCTGCCTGTCGAGGCCGACGTCGGGTTGGTCGTCACCGATCTGGCCCGGACCTATCACGGAGCGCATCGGCCGCTGTTCTCGGGGCTGAACTTCTCGTTGAAGCGGGAGGGACGCATGGCTGTCCTGGGCCGCAACGGCCAAGGCAAATCGACCCTTATCCGAATGCTGGGCGGGGTGGATCGACCCTCGGCAGGTCGCATCGACTGGCTGATGAGCCCGTCGTGGCCGATCGGCTTCGGCGGAGGCTTTCAGGGCAGTCTGTCGGGCCTGGACAACATTCGCTTCCTGTCGCGGCTCTATGGTCGGGACTTCAAGGAAGCCTTGGCGCGTGTTGACGACTTCGCCGAGCTGGGGCGGGGCGCGCTGCGTCAGCCGGTCAAACAGTATTCGTCCGGCATGCGCGCGCGCTTGGCGTTCGGGCTTTCCCTGGCGATCGAGTTCGACTGCTATCTGGTGGACGAAGTGGTGGCTGTCGGCGACGCCCGTTTCCAGCGCAAATGTCGCGAACAACTGTTCGAACACCGTGCGCACCGCGCCTTCCTTATGGCGACCCACGTCATGGACCATGTGTCGGAGTATTGCGATCGCGCCCTGATCGTGGAAAGCGGCAAAGCCAAGATGTTCGACGACATCAATGAAGCGATTGAAGTCTATACTTGGTTGAGGGCGGCGTGAGCGCGACTTCTTCCCAGACGCATTGGATCATCCTTCCGACCATCGAAGGGCGTGAAGCGTGGCGCGGCGCTATCGCCGCCGCCGCCGAGGCGGGCGGTCTCCACCTGGTGGATTGGGATGCTGACGCCAACCCTTTAGCGGGCGCTCCCGACAGTGTGATCCTAACCCAGGATGCGCAGGTCGCGCGGGCCGCTGGGGCCGATCCGCAAAATACAACTGTCGTCCTTGCGTCTTCGTGGCCCGATGTGGAGGGAGTTCCTTCCGGCGTTCATCGTGCTGCGATGTTGGCGCATACGACCCAGTTCATGGCGCGTGCGGAGGCTTTCTCGCACGCGCGGGTGGTGCGGGCCCACGATGTGAACGGCGCGCCCATCGAGCTGGCGCCGGGTCTGATTGTCACGCCTCCGAAGCCCGGGGCGCCCTCGGACCTCGCGCGCAGTCTGGCGCTATACGGAAGCCCCGACGCTGCGGTGACCTGGGGTACGTCCTTCTTCACCTATGATGCGCGCAACGCGGACCAGGGGCCAAAGACCGGCGAGATGGATCTGACGGGGCGTCCGCGTTTCCTCATTCACGGACCCTACATCGTCATGCCGCCGGGCCGATGGAAGGCGGTGTTTCGCCTCAGTTTCGACCTGCCGGGCAGCCGCGTTCGGTTTCGTCTCGATTGGGGCGGCCAGACGGAATACGATTCCGAGGAGTTCACGCCCGGCAGGCCGGGCCTGTTCGAGATCGAGATGGATTACGTCTGGCGCGAGCCTGCGCCTGCCGAGTTCCGCATCCTGACGTTGGAAGGCGTGTTCGACGGTCGGCTGACCTTTGGCGGTGTGAAGGTGTCGCGGATCAGCGACGTCTGACGGTCGGGCGGCAGGGTCCGCGCCGGTTCAACTCGGCGCAGCAGGGAGGCGATCCGCATGGGCGAAGCGGCCACGGGACGACGGGCGACGAACGGGCCGGTGATCCTGCTGGCTCCGAAACGTCACGGCGACGCGCGGGGCTGGTTCATGGAAACTTGGTCCGAGGCCTGGGCGACGTCGTGCGGGATAGAGGCGCGCTTCGTGCAGGACAACCAGTCCTTTTCTCAGGCCGCCGGGACGGTGAGAGGGCTGCATCTGCAACGCTCGCCTCACCCCCAGGCCAAGCTTGTGCGCTGCCTGCGCGGCGCGATCCTGGACTATGCGGTCGACCTTCGCCGAGGCTCGCCGACCTATGGGCGCTGGACCGCTGCGCGGCTAACGGCCGAGGGGGCCGAGCAACTGTTCGTGCCGGTTGGTTTCGCGCATGGCTTCGTCACCCTGAGCGAGGCGACCGAGGTGGCCTACAAGGTCTCCGACGTCCACGCGCCGGATTGCGAGACGGGCTTGGCTTGGGACGATCCGACGCTGGGGCTGGACTGGCCGCTGCCGGAAACCGGTCCCGTGCTGTCCGCGCGCGACCGCGCCTGGCCGCCGCTGACCGCGTTCGACACTCCCTTCGCCTATGACGGCACGCCGCTGGCCGCGCCTGGCGAGCGGATGAACTGATGCGGGTGCTGATCACAGGCGGCGCGGGCTTCATCGGTTCGGCCCTGGCGCGGCGGCTGATGGCCGGAGGCGGCCATTCGGTCCTGGTCTATGACGCCTTGACCTATGCGGCTTCGCCCGAGGCGCTGGCGGGATTGGACGGCCGCCCCGGCTACGCCTTCGTCCGGGGCGATGTGTGCGACGCGGCGGCCGTGGCAGCGGCGTTGGCCGCTTTCCGGCCCGAGGTCATCGCCCATCTGGCTGCCGAGACCCACGTGGACCGTTCGATCGACGGGCCGGGCGCCTTCGTGCGGACCAATGTGATGGGCACGGCGGTGGTTCTGGAGCAGACCTTGGCCTACTGGCGCGGTCTGGATGCGGCCGGGCGCGAAGAATTCCGCCTTCACCACATCTCAACCGACGAGGTGTTCGGATCGTTGGGTGAAACGGGGCGGTTCACCGAGACCTCGCCCTATGATCCTCGCTCGCCCTATGCGGCGTCCAAGGCCGGGGCCGATCACCTGGTGCGGGCGTGGGGCGCCACCTACGGCCTGCCGGTGCTGGTGACCAACTGCTCGAACAACTACGGCCCGTTCCATTTCCCGGAGAAGCTGATCCCGCTGATGATCGCGCGGGCTCTGCAGGGTCGGACGTTGCCGGTCTATGGCGACGGGGGACAGGTGCGCGACTGGCTGCACGTGGACGACCACGCCCGGGCGCTGGAAATGGTGTTCCTGCGCGGGACGCCGGGACGGACCTACAACGTTGGCGGCGACGCCGAGCGGCGCAACATCGAGGTGGTCCAAGCGATCTGCCGCCTGCTGGACCGGATGCGGCCAAGTGACGACGGGCGGTCCTACGCCGAGCAGATCGTCTTCGCGCCGGACCGGCCGGGCCACGACCGCCGCTACGCCATCGACGCCTCGCGCATCCGCGACGAACTGGGCTGGTCGCCCAAGATCGACTTCGACCGGGGGCTGGAGGCGACAGTCGGCTGGTATCTGGATAACGAAGCCTGGTGGCGCGCGATTCTGGCCGAGCGCTACAACGGCGGGCGGTTGGGCGCGGCATGAGCCGCAAGGTCCTGATCCTGGGCGGAACGGGGCAGGTCGGGCGCGCCCTGGGTCGGCTGGCCTGGCCTGCTGATGTCCGATTGGATGCCCCAGCCCGCACGGAACTGGACATCACCGACGCCGAGGCGGTGCGTCGCCGGATCGGCCTGGGCGGATACGCCGCCGTAATCAACGCCGCCGCCTACACCGCCGTGGACCGTGCCGAGGGCGAGCGCGACGCCGCCTTCGCCGTCAACGGCGCGGCGCCGGGGGTGGCGGCCGAGGCCGCCGCGTCGGCGGGCGCGGTGCTGATCCATCTGTCGACCGACTATGTCTTCGACGGCCGGGCGGGTCGTCCCTATGCGGAAGACGACGCCCCGGCGCCGCTCAACGTCTATGGCGCGTCCAAGCTGGCGGGCGAACGGGCGGTGCTGGCCGCCCTGCCCGAGGCGACGGTGATGCGGACCTCGTGGATCGTCGGACCGGATGGAAGCAACTTCCTGAAGACTATGCTGCGGCTGGCGCGCGAACGCGACGCGATCCAGGTCGTCGACGACCAGACGGGGCGCCCGACGGCGGCGTCGGACGTCGCGCGGGCGGTGCAGGCGGTGCTGCTGCGGCGGCTGGACGACCCGGCCGCGCCCGGAGGGCTGCTGCATTTCGCCGGGGCGGGGCGGGCGACCTGGGCGGAGCTGGCGCGGGCGGTGCTGGACGCCAGTCGCGCCCTGGGCGGTCCCTACGCCGAGGTGCGACCCATCCCGACGCGGGAATATCCGACCCCGGCGCGGCGGCCGGCCGACACGCGACTGGCGGCAGAGCGAATCACGCGCGACTATGGCGTCCGGCCGCGACCCTGGGACGAGGCGGTCGCGGAGATCGTGGCCGAACGACTGAGGGGGACGGGCGCATGAAGGGGATCATCCTGGCCGGCGGCTCGGGCACGCGGCTGCATCCGATGACGCTGGCCGTCTCCAAGCAACTGATGCCGGTCTACGACAAGCCGATGATCTACTATCCGCTGTCGACCCTGATGCTGGCCGGCGTGCGCGAGGTGCTGGTCGTCTCCACGCCGCGCGACACGCCTCTGTTCGAAGCGCTGCTGGGCGACGGTTCGCGATGGGGGATCGAGATCCGCTATGCGGTCCAGCCCGAACCGGGCGGATTGGCCCAAGCCTATCTGATCGGCGCAGACTTTGTCGGCGATCAGCCGTCGGCGCTGATCCTTGGCGACAACATCTTCTACGGTCACGGCATCGCCGACCTGTTCGCGCCGGCGCTGGCTCGACCGGACGGGGCGACCATCTTCGCCTACCACGTCAACGATCCAGAGCGGTACGGCGTGGTCGAGTTCGACGAGGCGATGCGCGCCCGCTCCATCGAGGAGAAGCCCGCCCGGCCCCGTTCGAACTGGGCGGTGACGGGGCTCTATTTCTACGACGCCGAGGTGGTCGACATCGCCAGGGGGCTGAAACCCTCCGCGCGGGGCGAGCTGGAGATCACCGTC
>NZ_DLMO01000139.1 GCF_002479325.1 Brevundimonas sp. UBA7534 | reverse complement strand
CTATGTCGCCGACGTGCGGCGGATGGCCGCCGACGCCGGCATGCCCCAGCCCCAGGTCGCCATCATCCCCAGCGACCAGCCCAACGCCTTCGCCACCGGCCGCAACCCCGAGAACGCCGCCGTCTGCGCCACCACCGGCCTGTTGGACATGCTGACGCGCGACGAGGTGCGCGGCGTGATGGCTCACGAACTGGCCCACGTGAAGAACCGCGACACCCTGACCATGACGGTGACGGCCACGATCGCCGGCGCCATCGCGGCCCTGGCCAACTTCGCCCTGTTCTTCGGCGGCGGCGACGACCGCGAGCGGCCGGGCGGCCTGATCGGGACCCTGGCGTTGATGATCCTGGCGCCGATGGCCGCCGGCCTAGTGCAGATGGCCATCAGCCGCGCGCGCGAATACGAGGCCGACCGCGTCGGGGCCGAGATCGCCGGCGATCCCCACGCCCTGGCCAGCGCCCTGCAGAAGATCGAGGCCTACGCCAAGCGCATCCACAATCCCACGGCGGAACGTAATCCGGCCTCGGGCCAGCTGTTCATCATCAATCCCCTGGCCGGCAAGGGCGCCGACAACCTGTTTTCGACCCACCCCGCCACCGGCAACCGCGTGCGCGCCCTGATGGAGCTGGGGGCTAAGATGGGGATGCGCCCTCGCGCCATCGCCGAGCCGGTGCCGCCCCGGCCGTCCGCCGCCCCGATCACCACCGGCGTCCCGACCACTCCCGACCGGCCGCGCGGCCCCTGGGGCTGATCGCCGCGCCTGGACATCGCCTTCCGCATTTGCGCTGACGGTCGGGATCGCCTCAGATGCGCTCCTGTCCGATTCAGGGGGTTGTCTTCATGTCGCGTCTTCTCGCCTTCGTCTCCGCCGCCGCCCTTCTGGCCACGCCGGTCGCCGCCCAATCGGTGGACCGGGTCGCCGTCAACGGCATCATCGACCAGGGCTTGAACCACAGCCAAGTGATGCAGACCGCCGCCTGGCTGACCGACCGGATCGGCGGGCGGATGACCAATTCGCCGCAAATGCGCCAGGCGGAAGCCTGGACTCAGCAGCAGTTCCGCGACTGGGGCCTGTCCAACGTCCGCGCCGAGGGCTTCGAGTTCGGGCGCGGCTGGGAGGTGGTCCGCGCCAGCGCCCGCATGACCGCGCCGCGAGCGCTGAAGCTGCGCGCCATTCCGGTGGCCTGGACGCCCGGCACCAACGGAACGATCAGCGCCGGCGTCTTCGTGGCGCCGATCTCGGAAGTCGAGGATTTCGACAAGTGGCGCGGCAAGCTGGCGGGCAAGATCGTCATGATCTCCAAACCCGGCACGGGATCGGAGCCGACCGAGCCGGCCTTCCGCCGCTGGACCAGCGCCGAACTGAGCGAACGCAACGCCTACAACCAGCCGCAGTATTCGCCTGCCGCCGTTGAACGCCAACTCGAGCGCGCCGACTTCGCCGCCAGGATGGACGCCTTCCTGGTCGAGGAAGGCGCCTTGGCCTGGGTGCGGATTTCGCAACGCGACGGCGGCCTTCTGCACGGTACCGGCTACACCTACCAGGTCGGCGCGACGCCGAAGCTGGCGGGGATGGAGCTGGCGGCCGAGGACTATCGCCGCCTGGCGCGCCTGGCCCTGACCGACGCCCCGCCAACGCTGGAGCTGAACAGCGAGGTCCGGTTCCACGACGAGGACGTGAACGCCTACAACATTCTGGCCGACATCCCCGGAACGGCGCGCGGGACCGAATACGTCATGGCCGGCGCCCATCTGGACAGCTGGGCCGCCTCGGACGGGGCGCAGGATAATGCGGCGGGCAGCGCCGTGGTGATGGAGGCCGCGCGCATCCTGAAGGCTCTGGGCGTGCGGCCCAAGCGCACCATCCGCTTCGCCCTCTGGAACGGCGAGGAACAGGGACTGCTGGGTTCGCTTGCCTATGTCGATCGATACCTGGCGACCCGCGCGTCGGCGACGGACCCCGCCTGGGCGGATCTGCCGAACAACCGCACCTGGCGCCACCGCTGGCCGATCGAGCCGCGCCCCGGCTATCGCGACCTGGTCGCCTATTTCAACATCGACAACGGCTCGGGCAAGATCCGGGGGATCAACGCCGAGGGCAATGTGGCCGCCGCCCCGATCTTTCAGGAATGGCTGGCGCCCTTCGCCAGCATGGGGGCCACCACCGTCTCGCTGCGCAACTCGGGCGGCACCGACCATGTCTATATGCAGGCGGTGGGCGTGCCGGGCTATCAGTTCATTCAGGACCCGCTCGACTATTCGGCGCGCATCCACCACACCAGCATCGACAGCTACGACCACCTTAAGCCGGAAGACATGCGCCAGGCGGCCATCATCCTGGCCAGCTTCCTGCTGAACGCCGCCAACCGGGATGAACCGCTGCCGCGCATGCCGCTGCCGACCCAGCCGACGCCCAGCGATCCGTTCGAATATCCGCAGGATTGAGCCGAAAGGCGGGGCCAGCAAATGGGGCGACGGAAACGTCGCCCCTTCTTTACTGCGTCACGGGCGCTCGACGCACAGGGCCACGCCCATGCCGCCGCCGATGCACAGGGTCGCCAAGCCCTTCTTGGCGCCCGAGCGCTTCATCTCGAAAAGCAGGGTGGTCAGGATGCGCGCGCCCGAGGCGCCGATGGGGTGGCCTATGGCGATGGCGCCGCCGTTGACGTTGACCTTGGCCGGGTCGAGGCCAAGCTCCTTGACCACGCAAAGGCTCTGGGCGGCGAAGGCCTCGTTGGATTCCACCAGGTCCAGGTCGGCGACGGTCCAGCCCGCCTTCTCCAGCGCCTTCTTCGAGGCGGGGATCGGCCCCGTGCCCATGATCGACGGGTCGACCCCGGCGGTGGCGTAGGAGGCGATGCGGGCCAGCGGCTCCAGCCCTCGGGCCTTCGCCTCGTCCGCGCTCATCAGCACCAGGGCGGCGGCGCCGTCGTTCAGGCCCGAGGCGTTGGCGGCCGTCACCGTGCCGTCCTTCGTGAAGGCCGGACGCAGCTTCTGCATCAGCTCCAGCGTCGCGCCGTGGCGGATGTATTCGTCCTTGTCGACGGTCACGTCGGCCTTCTTGCCGGGGATGACGACCGGCACGATCTCCTCGTCGAACCGGCCGGCGGTCTGCGCCGCCTCGGCGTTGTGCTGGCTGGCCAGGGCGAACGCGTCCTGGGCCTCGCGCGTGATCGACCACTTCTCGGCGATGTTCTCGGCCGTCTGGCCCATGTGATAGCCGTTGAAGGCGTCCCACAGGCCGTCCTTGATCATGGTGTCGACGAAGGCCAGGTCGCCCATCTTCTGTCCGGTGCGAAGCTGTTGCGCGTGCGGCGCCTGGCTCATGCTCTCCTGGCCGCCCGCGACGACGATCTTCGCATCGCCCAGAGCGATCTGCTGGGCCGCGATGGCGACCGCGCGCAGGCCGGAGCCGCAAATCTGGTTCAGGCTCCAGGCGGCGGCCTCCTTGCGGACGCCGGCGCCGACCGCGGCCTGGCGGGCCGGCCCCTGGCCGGCGGCGGCCTGGAGCACATGGCCCAGAATGACCTCGTCGACCTCTTCGCCCGACACGCCGGCCCGTTCCAGCGCCGCCTTGATGGCGATCTCGCCCAGCTTCGATGCGGGCAGGGGGGACAGACCGCCCAGGAAGGCGCCGACGGGGGTGCGGGCGGCGGAGACGATGACGACGTCGGTCATGGGATTTCACTCGCTGCTGAAATTGCTGCGTTGCGCTTTTGCCGCATCCGGACGGCTTCGTCACCCATGCAGGCGTCCGTTCAGCCAATCGTCATCCTGTCGGCCCATTGTCGTGGGAACGATCGACGCGATCCGGGATTGGGAAGGCCATGCTTGCCACGCTGAAACGTCTCGTCACCCACGTCTGCACCCCGGACGAGCTGGACATGATCGACCACTATCAGTCGCGCGCTGAGAAACTGGCCGACCTGTGGGTCCATGTCGTGGGCCTGATGCTAGCGGCCGTGGGCGGCATCATCCTGGCCGGTCTGGCGGGCGTCTACGCCGGGATCGGCGGGGTCATGGCGACGGCCATCTACGCCCTGTGCCTGGTCGGCATGCTGACGGCCTCCACCATCTACAACCAGACCAATCCGTGCGCCGCGCGGCCGGTGCTGCGCCGCCTGGACGAGGCGGCCATCTTCCTGATGATCGCGGGCAGCTACACCCCCTTCACCACCCAGCGGTTCGAGGGACTGTGGTCCATCGGCTTCACGGCCCTGATCTGGACCCTGGCGTTCGCCGGGGCGGGGGTGAAGCTGTTCGCGCCGCGCATCTCGGACCGGTTCTGGAGCGCAGTCTATGTGCTGTTCGGCTGGCTGGCGGTGGCGGCGCTGAAGCCGATGGTGGAGACTGTCCATCCGGTCGCCCTGGCCCTGCTGGTGCTGGGCGGACTGATCTATACGGCCGGGGTCTTCGTCTTCATCAGCCCCAAGGTGCGGTTCCGCCGCGCCATCTGGCACGGCTTCGTCGTCACGGGCGCGACCGTCCACTGGACGGCGGTTCTGGTCGGCGTGGTCCTGGCTCCGGCCATGACCCACTAGGGCGGTCTTCGCCCGCTCGAGCTCCCCCTCTGGCGCTTCGCGTCGCAACGGACGATAGTGCGGCGTTGCAACATCGCGAGAACAAGCGTGGCCGAAGACAAGACCAAGGGTGGAGATAAGGACGACGCTTCGGTGATCGTCATCAAGAAGTATGCGAACCGCAGGCTCTACAACACGCGCACCAGCGCCTACGTCACGCTGGAGGACCTGGCGTCGATGGTGCGCGAGGGCGTGGAGTTCGTGGTCTATGACGCCAAGTCCAACGAGGACCTGACGCGCCAGATCCTGACCCAGATCATCTTCGAGGAGGAAAGCCGGGGCGAGGCCCTGCTGCCGGTCCAGTTCCTGCGCCAGCTGATCGGCTTCTACGGCGGCCAGATGCAGGGGGTCCTGCCCTCCTATCTGGAGATGTCGCTGGCCAACTTCAGCCGCCAGCAGGAGCAGTTCGCCAGCCAGATGAGCCGCGCCTTCGGCTCCGGTTCCGGCGCGACCCTGATCGAGGAGGCGGCGCGCGCCAACATGGCCATGTTCGAGCGGGCCATGCAGATGTTCCCCGGCTTCGCCTATCCGCGCGCGGAAGCGGCGCCGACGGCCGGGGAAAGCGAAGCCCCCGCGCCGACGTCGTCCGACACGGCCCTGGACGAGATGCGTCGCCAGATGGACGAGATGCGCGTCCAGTTGGATCGCCTGGCCGGGGGCGGCAAGGCGACGAAATGACCGACGAGATCCGTCCCATCGCCGGACCTGGCGCGATCGACCCGGCGGGGGAACGCCGAACCGGCGACCGTCGTCAGCGCCAGCGGCGTGACACGCGCGATCTCGTTCCCACGGACGAGCCGGCCCCCTTCGAGCCGGGGCCGCCCCCGGCAAGAGCTGCCGCGCGGCCGCCGCTCGAACCCGGCGCCGCAGCCTTCCTGGCCCAGCAGATCGGGCAAACCGGCCAGAAGCGGGGCCTTCGCGGCGGCCCGCCCGTGCTGGGCGCGGCCCGCGCCGCCTATCTGGAAACGGAATATTCAGGCTCCGAGGAGCGCCGCCCGCCCGTCGGCAAGGCCACCGACACAGACATCTGAAGATGCGGCACGGCGCTTGCTGTGACGGGACGAACCGACCCGTTTCGCGGAACCGTCCATGCCCCTTCTTGGCGCCCTGTCCAAAGTGTTCGACGTCTGCGTCGTGGCCTTGATCTTCACGGCTTTTTCGTAGGGCCTGCCGGGCGTCGCCCTGCTTGAGGCCATGTCGCCTGGCCTCAAGCAGGGCGACG
>NZ_DLMO01000023.1:3791-15863 GCF_002479325.1 Brevundimonas sp. UBA7534 | reverse complement strand
GGATTGCTCGATGCGCTCGGCGCCCTGCCGTTCGAATACCGCTGGACGGCGCGCTGGATCGGCCTCGACAAGCCCGAGGCCGAGCGGGAGATCGTCAAGCTGAGGAAGCGCTGGTTCGCCAAACGCAAGGGCGTCGGCGTCCTGTTGCGTGAGGCCATCACCAAGGAGGAGGTGCCGCTTCTCGATACGGATGCGGCGTCCAAGACCGAAGAGTGCGACGGCGCCCTGGCGGCGCTCGGCGCGGAGTCCTGCGCCTTCGGCTATCTGACTTTGACGGTCACCGTTCTGGACGCCAGCGAGGCGGGGGCGGCGGCCAAGGCCCGCGCGATCGAGGCGGCGCTGAACGCGCAGGGGCTGGTGGCCCGGATCGAGGATCTCAATGCGGTGGAGGCCTGGCTGGGCTCTCTGCCCGGCGAGCCTTATGCTGACGTGCGTCGGCCCCTGGTCTCGACGCTGAACCTGGCCGATCTGCTGCCGGTTTCCGCCATCTGGGCGGGGCCGGCCGGGGACGCCAACCTGGACGGGCCGCCGCTGGCGACGGCGCGCACGACCGGCGCGACGCCGTTCCGGCTGGTGCTGCATGTCGGCGACGTCGGCCACGCCATGGTCGTCGGGCCGACCGGATCGGGCAAGAGCGCCCTGCTGTCCTTCCTGGCCCTGCAATGGTTCCGCTATCGGGACGCCCGGGTGGTCTTCTTCGACAAGGGCCGGTCGGCGCGCGCGGCGACGCTCGCGGCCGGCGGCCGCTGGCGGGCGCTGGAGCCCGGGGCGCGGTTCTCGCTCCAGCCGCTGGCCCGGATCGACCGGGAGGACGAGCGGGCCTGGGCCGCGGAATGGATCGCCGAGACCGTGCGCCTGGCCGGGCTGGAGCCGGTCCCCCGGGTGAGGGAAGAGATCTGGGTGGCGCTGTCGGCGCTCTCTGAGGCGCCGGTCGCGCAGCGGACGCTGACGGTGTTCTGCGCCCTGGTTCAGGACAAGGCGGTCGCCGCCGCCCTGGAGCCCTTGACCCTGAAGGGGCCGCACGGCGCACTGCTGGACGGGGCGGGCGAGACCCTGGCGCCCACCCGGTTCGACACCTTCGAGCCGGAGACCCTGATGGGGACCCCGTCGGCCGTGGCGCCGGTGCTCTCGGCCCTGTTCCACCATCTCGAACAGGGCTTCGACGGCCGGCCGACCCTGCTGGTCCTCGACGAGGCCTGGCTGTTCCTCGGCGAGACCGCCTTCGCGGCCCGGATACGGGAATGGCTGAAGACACTGCGCAAGAAGCGGGTCTGCGTGGTGTTCGCCACCCAGAGCCTGGACGATGTGGCGGCCTCCTCGATCGCGGCCAGTCTGATCGAAAGCTGCCCGACCCAGGTCTTCCTGCCCAATCCCCGCGCGCTCGAACCGTCGTCCGCCGAACTCTACCGGGGATTCGGCCTGAACCGCCGCCAGCTTGAGCTGATCGCCTTCGCCACGCCCAAGCGGGCCTACTACTGGCGCCAGCCGCGCGGCCGGCGGCTGTTCGATCTGCGCCTGACCGGCGTGGCCCTCGCCCTGTGCGGCTCGAGCGCGCCGGAAGACCAGACCCTGATCGACGCTCTCCTGGAGCGATCGGGACCTGACGACGGTCGACCGGGCGGCTTCGCCCGCGATTTCCTCAAAGCCAAGGGAGTGCAAAATGTGGATTCCGTTTTCGACGCCTTCGCCGGCCCGCTCGCGGCCGAATAGGTCCATCCAGATCGTCGCCGTCGGCCTCGTCGCCGTCAGCCTGCTGGGGGCCACGCCGGCGCCGGCCCAGCAGGTGGTGTTCGACCCGCGCAATCACATCGAAAATGCGCTGCAGGCGGCGCGTCAGCTCGAGAGCCTCGCCAACGAGGCGCGCAGTCTGGCGGCCTCGCCCTACAGCCACCTGACGCAATCCAGCCAGTCGCTGCGGGACATGGCCGAGCTGGCGCGGACGGCGCGCGGGATCGCCAGCTCGGTCAGCGGTCTGGAGCAGCAGTTCCGGAGTTTGTACCCCGACGATCTGTCCGGCTCGGACATGCTGAGCCTGCTGGAGCAGGGCGAGGCGCGCACGGCCAACGCCCGGCGCACCGCCGAGGACGTGGCGCGGACGGCCGCCGAGCTGGAACGGCTGGGGCAGGGCCGGTCGCAGAGGCTGGCCGGGGCGCTCTCCGCCAGCCAGGCGGCGACCGGCCAGACGGCGGCGGTCCAGTCGTCCAACCAGCTTCTGGCCGTGCTGGCCGAAGACCTGGCGGCGCTGCGCACCATCATGCTGGCCCAGTCCCGGCTGATGGCCGAGGCCACGGCGCGCGACGCGGCGGACCGCGCCTCCGGAGACGCCGCCCGGCGCCAGCGGTGGGGCCGTCAGGCCGCCGCGCCGGCCGCGCCGCGCTTCGATCCCTTGTCTCACGCGAACGACTGAGGGAGCGGGGCGATGACGGTCGGAGTGGAAACGCCCAACGAGCTGATGGTGGTGTTTTCCGACACCATCTCGGCCGGGTTCGACGCCCTCCAGGGTTCGGTCAACGGCGTGTTCGGCCTGCTCATCGTCCTGGTCGTCGCCCTGACCGGCATCCAGTGGGCGCTGTCCTCCAACCGGGAGGTGCTGGCCTCGGGCTTCGGCAAGGTGCTGCTGATCGGCGCCTTCGCCTGGCTGATCAACGACTGGCAGCGGCTGTCCGAGACCCTCTATGCCGGCTTTCTGGAGCTGGGGCTGACGGCTGGCGGCGGCTCCCTGAGCCGGCAAGAGTTCCTCAACCCGGGGGCTATCCTCGCCCAGGGCTGGGAGATCGTGAAGGCGCTCGGGGAGACGCCCGCGCCGGTCGACAATCCGCTCGACGTCGTCGGCAACATGGCGGACGCCCTGATCCTGGGCCTGGCCATGATCGGCATCATGCTGGCCTTCGCCGTGCTGGCCCTGCAGATCATAGTCTCCCTGCTGGAGTTCAAGATCGTCACCCTGGGCGGCTTCGTGCTCCTGCCGTTCGGGATCTGGAACAAGTCCGCCTTCCTCGCCGAACGGCCGCTGGGTTATGTCGTCTCGTCCGGGTTGAAGGTCCTGGCCCTGGCGATCGTCGTTTCCGGCGCGCGGACGATCTTCGATCAGCTCCAGCCCTCGGCCAATCCCGACATCTACGAAGCCCTGACCATCCTGGTGGCGGCCATCCTGCTGGCCATGCTGGCCCTGTTCATCCCCAACCTGGCCTCGGCCCTGGTGACCGGAGGACCGGCGCTGGGCGCCGGCGCGGCGCTCACCGGAGCGCTGGCGGTCGGCGGGGCCGGCGCCCTGGCCGGGGCAGGGATCGCCGGCGCCGGCTCCATGGCGGCCGGCGGGGCCGCCCGCCTCGCCGCACCCGCGCGCGCCGCTGCGGGGGCCGGGTCGGGACGCCCGCCCGCGCCGCCGAACCCGCAGGGGCCGTCGACGCCGAAGCCCTCGAACGACAACCCGCCGCCGTCCGGTCCCCGCCGTTCGTCAGGCGGAGCCGTGACCGCCTCGGCGGGGACGAGCGGTGTCGGCGAGCGCGCCGTCGCCTGGCGACCGCAGACCGCGTCGGACAGCGCCGCGAACGGAACGGCCGCGGACGAAACCCCGCCGGCGAGCGGGCCGGGGGCCTCGAAGGACGCGCCAGGCCGTTCGCCCGGGACGATTGCCGGGGAGGCCCAGGCCGCCAGGGCGGACTTTCACCGGGCCGCGTCGAGGCCCGCGACGGCCACGGGCGGAGGCCCGCGGGGGCGGTCCGCGGCCCTGCAGGCTTTCTTCGTCGCCAACACCGGCCGCGGTCTGCTCCCGGCCGGGGAAACCAGCGGCGTCCTGTCGCCCAATCTGAAGACCGAGGAGTCCTGAGATGCACCCCTTCTTCCGGCCCCGACGGGCCCTGGCGTCCGCGCCCGACCAGACGCCGTACCAGCGCGCCGGCCAGGTCTGGGACGACCGGATGGGCCTGTCCCTGGCCCATGCGCGCAATTGGCGCCGCATCGCCCTGGCCAATCTGGCGCTGGCTGGTTTCCTGGGCGCCGGCTGGTGGGTCCAGGCGGACCGGGCCGTGGTGAAGCCCTTCGTGGTGGAGGTGTCCGACTGGGGCGAGACCCAGAGGATCACCGCCATCGGCGGGCGCTATGAACCGAACGAGGCCCAGATCGGTCACGCCCTGGCCGGCTGGGTTCGCGATGTCCGTTCCAAGAGCATCGATCCCATCGTCATCCGCCAGAACTGGCTCCGGGCCTATGACCTGATGACGCCCAGGGCGGCGTCCTTTCTCAACGCCTGGGCCCAGACCCACGACCCGTTCGCCGAGGTCGGGCGCGAAGCGGTCAATGTCGAGATCCTGAACGTGGTCCGCCGGACGGACCGGACCTTCGACCTGCAATGGCGCGAGACCCGCTTCGTCAACGGCCAGTCGGCCGGGGCCGAACGCTGGCGGGCCCTGATCACCACCACGATCCAGCCGCCCCGCACGGAGGCCGAGCTGATGAAGAACCCCCTTGGACTGAAAATCGAGGACGTATCATGGACCCCCGACGCCTCCTGATCCTGGCCGCCCTGGGCCTGTCGCTGTCCGGCTGCGCGGTCTTTCGCGATGGCCTGCGGCCGGCGGCCGCCCTGATGGGGCGCACGACCGCTTCGACGCCCACGGACGTCCTGGCATCGACGCCGGTCATCGAACCCGAACCGGCCCTCGCGGTGGCCGAGGGTCCGCAAGGCCGCTCGCCGACGGAGCGGGCCTATGAGGCGGCGCCCGTCCGCGCGGCGCCGGCCGCGACGGTCCCATCAGACGCACGGAATGTGCCGGCCGGCGCGACCGGGCGGCAAGCCATCGCCGCGGCCAATGCGACGGCGCGCGCGCCGTCCCGCCAGGACGCCTTCGTCGGCGGGGTCCAGGTCTTCACCTGGTCGCCCGGACGCGTGTTCGAGATCTGGACCGCGCCTCTTCGCGTCACCACCCTGACCCTGGCGCCGGGGGAGACCCTCGTGGCCAAGGCGGCGGGGGACACCGTGCGCTGGCAGATCGGCGAGGCGGTCTCCGGCGAGGGGGCGGGCCAGCGGACCCATGTGCTGCTCAAGCCCCTCGAACGGGGCCTCGAGACCAACCTCGTCCTGACGACGAACAGACGGGTCTATCTCATTGATCTGAAAAGCGGCGCGACCGACGCTTTCAATGCCGCCGTCGCCTGGGACACGGACGCGATCCTCGCCGGCGGCGCCCCGGAGGCCGCCATGGCGTCCGTCCCGGCCCGCGGCGGCGAGCCCGTCGTGATGCCGGAGGGCGAGCTCGACGCCCGCTACCGGATCGATCCCCAGGGCCGGCGTCCGCGCTGGACCCCGACCTCGGTGTTCAACGACGGCCGGCGGACCTTCATCACCTTCGACGCGGACCTTCAGGTGGACGAGGCGCCTGTCCTGTTCGTCATCGCCCCCGACGGAGAGGCCCAGATGGTCAACTACCGGCAGGTCGGCGGCCTCTATGTCGTCGACCGGGTGTTCGACCGGGCCGAGCTTCGCCTGGGCGGCCGCCGGCCCCAGGTCGTCCGCATTCGCCGTCTCGCAGGAGCCCGGTCATGACCCACCTCGATCCTCTCCACACGGCCCGGCCCGACGTTGCGCCCAAGGAGCCGGCGCCGGGTCTGAGCACCCGGGCGCCGCGCCCCCACGCCGTGCGCCTGCGCAAGTCCGTGGTCCAGCTCATCGTCATCGGCGGGGCGGTGCTCGTGTCGGGCTCCCTGGCCTGGGCCTTCGTGGTCCAGCCGGAACTGCGCGACAGCGCCCGCGCCCGTCAGGCCGAGGCGCGGGAGGACCAGGCGCGCGGCGTGGTCCGCCCGGCGGAAGCGGTGACGGACCAGCCGGCGACCTACGATCGCCTGCCCGAGCCGCGCACGGCGGACCACCCGCCGACGACCGAGGCCGCCGCGACGCCGGGCCCGTCCAGACGGTCCGCCGACGCCTATGCGCCCGCATACCGGCCCGCGTCGGCGCCGAATGCCCGCGGACCCAGCCCGCGCGAGCAGGCGGCGCGGTCCGGGCTGTTCTTCGAGGACGCGCGAGCCCAGGCGGCGGGCTCAAGGGCGGCCGCGCCGGCGCCGGGCGGCGATCGGTCGCCGGTCGCCAACCCGGACTATGGCGCGATCTACAACGGCCATGCGCTCGTGGCGCCGCTTTCGCCGTTCGAACTCAAGGCCGGCGCCATCGTGCCCGCGGCGCTTCTGACGGCCGTGGACACCTCGCGCGCCGGACCCGTGATCGCGACGGTCACGCAGAATGTCTATGACTCCGTAAGCGGCCGTCACCTGCTGCTGCCCCAGGGCACGCGGCTGGTCGGCACGTCCGAGGGCGAGAGCGCCTACGGGGATCGGCGGGCCTTCCTCACCTGGGAACGGTTGATCCTGCCAAACGGCAAGAGTCTGATCCTGACCGGCGAGCCGGGCGTGGACGCGCAGGGCGCGATCGGCGTCCGGGGCCAGGTTGACCGGCGGCTGTGGCCGCTGCTGGTGGGGACGCTGTTCGCCGGCGCCATCACCACGCTCGGCCAGATCGCCCGCGACGACGACGGGGGCTCGGGCGGCCTGCTCGGCGACGCCGGCGACGCGGCGGCCATCGAGGGCGCCCGGGTCGGGGGGCGGCTGGTGGACCGCGAGCTGGAGGTCCGGCCTTCGATCCGGCTGAGGGCCGGCGCGCCGGTGCGGGTGATGATCACCCGGGACCTGATCCTGGAGCCGTACCGTCCATGACCCGGCTCCTGAAATCGGTCCGGCTTTGGGGGGCGATCGCCGCCCTCGGGCTTTTGGCAGGCGCGGCCAAGGTCGCCGATCGGAGCCCGGCCCTGGCGTTGGTCAACGAGAGCCCGAGCCTGCCCCGCGGCGTCTATCTGAGGCGGCCGGGGGCCGAGCCCGGCCGGGGCGCCGTCGTGGCCATCCCGCAGCCGGCCGGGGCGCGGCCCTATCTGGCGGCGCTCGGCATGCCGGCGGACGTGCGCCTGATCAAGCGGGTCGCCGCGGTCGGCGGCGACGGGGTCTGCGCGGACGACGGCGTGGTCCGCACGCCGGCCGGTCGGGTGCGCGCCCTGGCGCGCGATCGCCGGGGCGCGCCCCTGGCCGCCTGGGCGGGATGCCGGCGACTGGCCGACGGCGAGCTCTTCCTGCTGGGCGACACCGCCGGGAGTTTCGACAGCCGCTATTTCGGGCCGGTCGCGCGGTCGGAAGTGGACGGCGTCTACCGGGAGGTTCTGACATGGTGAGACTGGCCTGCCTGGCCGCGATGGCGGCGGCGGTCGCGGGGCCGGCGTCGGCCCAGGCCGTGAACTGGCGCGACGCCGGCGGCGATCTGTTCGGCCGGCCCGCCGAGGCGGTCGCCGAGGATGTCCCGGACAGCCTTGAAGCGGCGTGGATCGCGCCCCTCAGCCAGCCTTTCCAGGAGGCCGTCGCCGCGGCCGCGGCGAGGCACGGCCTGGATCCCAAACTGCTCCACGCCCTGGTGGTGACGGAGAGCGCCTACAGGCCCGACGCCCTTTCGCCCGTCGGCGCGGGAGGACTGACCCAGCTGATGCCGGGCACCGCCCTGGAGCTCGGCGTCCGCGACCGCTTCGATCCCGTCGAGAACCTGCGCGGCGGCGCGGACTATCTGGCGCGTCAGATTCGGCGCTTCGGTGATCTGCGGCTGGCGCTGGCGGCCTACAATGCGGGTCCGGCCCGCGTCGCGCGGCTGGGGCGAGTGCCGGATATTGCCGAGACCCAGGCCTATGTAGCGACGGTCGTGGACTGTTACCTGGCGCTGACGGCGGGGCAGGGGATCACCAGTTCGACCCAGTGTCGCCCGCGCGGAGCGGGGCGATGATCGGGGAAACGGAGACGGAGGCCGGGCCCGGGGTCTCGCCGTGCGGGGACGAGGACCTGCTGACGCGGGCGGAGGCGTCGGCCTTCCTGGCCCAGTTCGGCATCCGGCTGAAGCCGTCCACCCTCGCGCGGCTGTGGTCGACCGGCGGAGGCGGTCCGCCCTGCCGTCACGTGCGGTCCAGGCCCCATTATCCTCGCGGCCTGCTGCGGGAATGGGCGCGATCGCAGATCACGGACGTCCGCACCGCCGCGCCGCCGGCGGCGAGAGGGCGCCGCCGTGGCTGACCATGGGATCAGAACGCCGCCGCCGCCGACGGTCGCCGGTCTGCTGGCGGACCCGGCCGCCAGCTTCGCGATCAAGGATGTGGCCCGGCGATGGGCGGCGCGCGACTGCGTGGACGCCGCGACCGACGCCCGAGTGCTTTGCGAGATGTTCGAGGCGGCGGCCGACCGGATGTTCGGAGGCGCGTCGTGACGTTCGAACCTGAAGGCGGGCCGGTCGAGACGGGCGGGCCGGAAGACCGCTTGCTGCCCTGGGATCGGGTCCGCGACGTCACGGGCCTCAGCCGGTCCACCGCGTGGCGTCTGCAACAGGTCGGGGATTTTCCCGAACCCGTGCGCATCTCCCCCAATCGGGTCGGCTGGTGGGAAAGCGAATTGACCGCCTGGAAGGCGACACGCAAGACCCGCGGCCTGCCCTGTCCGAGGCCGCTGGCCCGGCCCCGGGAGCCCAAGCTCATCCAGACCGCGCGATCGTCCCGTCGTCAGCCCGACAAGGCCGCTGCCGCCCCGGCGAACGTCGTGCCGGAGGCTGCAAGCCCTGTGACGCCGGCGGCCCCGCCCCGACGGAAACGGCAGGCCTCCGCCGACCAGATCGATTTCGGATTCTAGGGCGAAGGGCCTGGCGACGGGTTTAGAGGCCGCCCCTGCGGATTTTGCCCATCGCAGTCGCACAAAGAGAGGCTGACGGACATTTCAGCACGATAAGGGAGTTTTACGGACATTTGGCCTTTGGCTGGCATCTTAAGTGAAACTACGTTAAGTGACGATGGCGGACATTATTGCGATTTAAGGGACCGTGGCGGACATTTCCTGTATTTCGCGCGGTCTTGGGAGACGGTCATGGCTGACATCCTCTTCACGCCCTCGGGCAGCGAAGCGACCGACAGGAAGATCCGCCGCGATCATGAAGGCGGCAAGCTCGTTCGCATCGCGACCGGCGTCTATGTCGAGCCCGGCGCCGAGCCGATCGACGCCGTCGTGCGTCGAAAATGGTCGACCATCCTCGGCAGGCTCGTTCCCGACGGCGTCGCCACCGACCGGACGGGCATGGAAAGCCAGCCGTGGAGGGACCGCTCCAGCGGCGCGCCGACCGGGGTCGGCCACGTCTTTGTCAGCGCGCCGCGGACCCGCGATGTGATCACCCTCCCGGGTCTTGAGATCCACATCCGTCAGGGTGTTGGACCCGTCGACGGCGACATCCCCTATCTGGGCTCCTGGCTGGCGGGACCAGTCCGAAAGCTGCTCGACAACCTCAGTCCGTCGCGCGCCCGGAATGGACCGGCCCGCACCCTCGGCAAGGCGGGGGTCGAAGCCGCTCTTGAAAGTCTGTGCTCGACCCACGGCGAAGAGGGCCTGAACCATATCCGGGACCAGGCCCGGGTTCTGGCGCCCGTCCTCCAGCGGGAAAAGGAATTCGAGGTCCTGAACGGTCTGATCGGCGCGCTGCTGCGGACCCGCCAGGACAAGCTCAGCACGGTCCAGGGACGGGCCCGCGCCGCCGGCGCGCCTCTGGACCCCGCCTGCGTCGGTCGCCTCGTGACCCTGGCGGATCATCTTCAGGCCCGCGCCCCCCTGTCGATCGCCGATCGGGACGCGACGCCCGGCCGCAAGACGAGCGGCGCGTTCATGGAGGCTTATTTCTCCAACTTCATCGAAGGCACGGAGTTCGCCGTCAGCGAGGCCGTCGAGATCGTCTTCGAAGGCAAGATGCCCGATGCCCGGCCGGAAGACGGGCACGACGTCCTGGGCGCCTATCTCCAGCTCGTCGATCTGGGGCCGCGCGCGGCCGTGCCCCGCGGGGCGGACGCCTTTCTCGCCGAGATCCAGGAGCGGCACCGGATCCTGATGGACGCCCGGCCGTCGGTCCGGCCGGGTCAGTTCAAGACGCGAACCAACAAGGCCGGGGATACGACCTTCGTCGCCCCTGACCGCGTCGAGGGAACCCTGCGGGAGGGCGTATCGATACTCGAGACCCTGAAGGACCCGTTCTCGCGCGCCGTGTTCGTCCATTTCCTGCTGTCGGACGTCCATCCTTTCAATGACGGGAACGGGCGCCTGAGCCGCATCATGATGACGAAGGAGCTCATGGCCGGCGGCCTGTCCCGCATCGTGATCCCGACGGTGTTCAGGGAAGACTACCTCGACGCCTTGCGCGCCCTGTCGCGGCGGAACGACCCCTCCATCCTGGTGCGGTCGCTCGAATTCTGCCAGCGCGTGAGCGCCGCCTGCTCGGAGGAGACGACGGAGGCCGCCATCACGACGTGGGCGCGCGCCTATGCCTTCTGCGAGAGTCCGCGTCACGCCCGGCTGACGATGCCGAACCCGGCCCTGGTCATCGAGACGCATGACGGCACGCCGGCGCCTGCAGACTATTGGCAGGCGCTCAGGCGCGACCAGGGCGCGCCGATGCCGATCTGATCCGTGAACCGTGTCGACCAGGGTTCTGCCTCGCGCTTGGGAGCTCGCCATTTAGCGGACGCCGGCAGGCCCTACGAACCGGCCCGCCGGGCCAATGTCCGCTTACGACCGCCCTGAGCGGAGATCGCCGCTGGCGCCGCCGGACGTCTAGAACTGACCTTTCGCAACGTCCGCTGCCCGAAAAGCGCTCGCCTCGGTCCTGGAGGGCGTTCCTAAGACGTGCCCGCCCTGATCCGGCGCAGCATAATGTGACGCTCACCGACCTCAGGCGTTGATCCTTCGGGACAGTTGATTCAATCTCTGTCAAACGGACTTCAGAATGAACCTGGCATTACGTGCAGATGGAGCGGCCCTGGCGCCGATTTCGCCGCGCCTCGAGCTGGGCGCGTACGAATCGTTGTGGCTGGAGCAGGGCGCGACCTTCAAGACGCTCGCAGACCGTTTCGCTCGGGACCCGTCGGCTCTTCCGTCCGATTTCGTGTCCCGCTCCGCCGCCGAGGCGGCTGCGGACGAGGTGTTCGCCCGGCTCAAGAAGTCGGGCGTCCATCGGTTCGGCGTCCGGATCAACCATGCCGGCGACTATCCCGAACGGCTTCGCGACGCGCGCCACCCGATCGAAGTCCTCTACTACCAGGGGGCATGGGAGCTCACCGAGACCCGCTCCATCGCGGTCGTAGGGGCGCGGAAAGCCACAGAGCAGGGCACCCAACGTGCAGCCCAGATCGCCAAAGGCCTGGTTGAGCGTGGCTTCACCGTCGTGTCCGGGCTGGCAGAGGGTATCGACCGCGCGGCGCACACCGCCGCCTTGGGATGCGGTGGCCGCACTATCGCCGTCATCGGAACACCGCTTGGACAGTACTATCCGAAAGCCAACAGGGACCTTCAGGACCAGATCGCCACGGATCATCTGCTGATCTCGCAGGTGCCGCTGTTGCGCTACGGCAAACAGGGGCCCCAGCAGAATCGCCTGTTCTTCCCCGAGCGAAATGTGACGATGAGCGCCCTCACCGAGGGCACCGTTATCGTGGAGGCCAGCGACACGTCCGGGACCCTCACTCAGGCACGGGCCGCCCTGCACCAGGGCCGCAAGCTCTTCATCCTCGACAGCTGTTTCGACCCGTCGCTGAAGCTGACGTGGCCCCGGAGGTTCGCCGACCTGGGCGCCATTCGCGTTCGCTCGATGGATGACATCTGGAACGCCCTTGCATGACGATCCGCTTCAGGCAGATCGATGACAGCAACCGCGGCGATCACTACCACCTGACGCCGGCGGACGCCTGCCTGTACCTCCTCGAGTTCACGTCGGGGCAGGGCTATTCGTACAGCAAGGCGAACTCCCTGATTTCCAATCTCAAGAAGAAGCCCACGGCATCAGCGGCCGAGCTTGGCTACAAGCGGGAAGCGATCGGGAAGTGCGCCGGCGCGCTCGGAAAGGCGCTGAACCACGACTGGATCCGGCAGTCCGTCATCGTCCCCGTCCCGCCCTCGAAAATGGTGGGCGACCCGGCTTACGACGACCGTATGTTCGACATGGCAGCGGCGATCCAGCCCGCCGCTGATGTT
>NZ_DLMO01000023.1:0-3771 GCF_002479325.1 Brevundimonas sp. UBA7534 | reverse complement strand
CCATGACCGCTTCTCATGAAGCGGGCAGCGTTCGAAACACGGTCGAGGATCTCCTGGGAGCCTACGAGATTGACGAGTCCCTTGCCGTCGCGCCCTTCGGCCAGATCGGAATTCTGGACGACGTCCTGACGGCCGGCACCCATTTTCGGGCGGCCCACACGATCCTGTCGCGCAGATTTCCAGGCGTGGCTATTACGGGCATCTTCATCGCGCGCCGGGTCTTCGCCAATCCATTTGCCGCCGCCCAGGGCTGAGGATCTGGAGCGGGCCGCCGGAACCGCCGGCGGATCGCGCGTCTGCGAAGCCTTCCTTAAAGGGCTGTCTCTCGGCCGGAAACGCCAGCGAGTTCGTTGAAGCGAAGGCGGGCCTTGGCTTCGTCGTAGAGAATCTCGCTCTGCCGGGGCGGCGCGACGACATAGTACATCGTGACCGGCGCCAACGTCAGACGCTCGCGACGCCAAAGCGCGAACCCCTCCCGACCCTCCAGGCGGGTCCAGGTTCCGGCGTCGTTGGGATGGTCCGGGATCAACGCCATGGGAGCTCTTTCGATAACGGGTCGCGGTGGATTGAGGCCGGGAGACGGATTTGGATGAAACGCCCTGCAAAAGGCCGCGGCCGAGCGGGGTCGAATCAGCCCCGGTCTCGGTTCCAATCAATGCTTTTCAGGGCGCTTTGTCTCGTTTCGGGCGGTAGTTTTGCGCGGCGACTGCCCCACTACTGCCCCACCAACTCGTTTCGCCCAAAAAATCATCCGTATGCGGAGGGTGGCGTTCCGCCAGAGGTATGTTTTTGTTCAGGAAAAATGGTGGATGCGACAGGGATTGAACCTGTGACCCCCTCGGTGTGAACGAGGTGCTCTCCCGCTGAGCTACGCATCCATGCCTTGCGGAGGCGGCGACATAGCCCGGTCGCCCCCTCGGTGCAAGCGGGCGATTTCAGATTCCCGACGCGCGCACCGCTTCGGGGGTGTCCGTGTCGGGATCGCCGGGCAGGAAGGCCACGCGGCCGTCATAGATCGCCTCGTTCAGAATGCCCTCTTCCCTGGCCACCAGCACGGGGACCAGCATCTGGCCGGTGACGTTCGTCGCCGTGCGCATCATGTCGATGATCCGGTCGATGGCGACGATATAGCCGATGCCCTCCAGCGGAAGGCCCGCGGTCGACAGGGTCAGGGTCAGCATGACGATGCTGGTCCCCGGCACGCCCGCCGTCCCCAGCGACCCCAGCACCGCCGTCAGGCCGATGAGGACATACTGCGTCAGCGTCAGGTCGATCTTGAAATACTGGGCGATGAAGATCGAGGCGATCGCCGGATAGATGGCGCCGCACCCGTCCATCTTCACATTGGCCCCCAACGGCACGGCGAAGGCGGCATAGGCCTGGGGCACGCCCAGCCGCTCGACCGTCTGGCGCAGGGTGATCGGCAGCGTCCCCAGCGAGGACAAGGTGGCGAACGCCGTCTGCTGGGCCGCGAAGGCGCCGCGGAAGAAGCTGCGGACCTTCAGCCCATGCAGCTTCAGCAGGCCCGAATAGACCACCAGAATATGGAACAGGCAGGCCGCATAGATGGCGAAGATGAACTTGCCCAGCGGCAGCAACGCCTCCCAGCCATAGCCGCCGACCACCGCCCCGATCAGGCCGAACACCCCGAACGGCGTCAGCTGGATCACCCAGCGGGTGATGCGGAAGACGACGGCCGCCCCCTCGTCCACCAGCCGCCGCACGCCCTGCGCCGCGTCGCCCAGCGCCACCAGCGCCGTGCCCACCAGCGCCGAGAAGAAGATGATCTGCAGCACCCTGCCCTCGCTCAGCGCGGCGAAGGGATTGGTCGGCACCACCCCGATCAGCACGTCCAGCGGCGTCGGGATCTCGCGCGCCTTCACTTCGCCCAGCGGCAGGTTCGACAGGCCCACGCCCGGATTGATCAGATGCCCGAAGGCGATCCCGACCAGCACCGCCAGCAGGGAGGTGATCGCGAACCAGACCAGGGTCCGGACCCCCAGCCTCACCGCGCCGACGCCCTCGCCCAGCTTGGCGATCGAACTGGCGATGGTGAACAGCACCAGCGGCGCCACCACCATGCGGATCAGGTTCAGATAGACGTCGCCGATCGGCTGCAGCCAGGTCTCGGCCCGCTCGCGCAGGATCAATCCGGCGACAATGCCCAGCACAAACCCCGCGGCGGTGCGCTGCCACAGGGGAATCTTGAAGAAGCGGGCGATCACGAACTCATCCTCAACGTCGCCCCGTCCATCTGGCGACCGAAGCGCGGTTCCGTAACCGAAGCCGTCGTCGATCGGTTGCGACTTCTCCTATCGGCACCCGTTAGCGGAGCAACAGGCGTTACCCCAGGGCCCGCCGCACATAGTGATCGGTCAGCAGGCCGTCGATCGCCTCCTCCACATCCTCAAAGGCGTCGATCAGCACGTCGCCGCCCAGGTCCTCGACCGGCGCCGGGGTGTAGCCGAAGGTCGTCAGGACGCAGGGCATTCCGGCGTCGCGCGCCGCCTCGGCGTCGGGCGCCGCATCGCCGACCATGATGGCGCGCGCGGCATCGCCGCCCACCTTCGCCACGGCCTCGATCAGATGGGCGCCCGAGGGCTTTCGCGCGCTAACCCGGTCCGGCCCCACGACGGCGGCGAAATGATCCTTGAGGCCCAGCTTCTCCAGCAGCAGTTCCGACAGGTCGGACCGCTTGTTGGTGGCCACCGCCAGCACCGCGCCCCGCGCTTTCAGCCGCTCCAGCGTCTCCACGACGCCCTCGAACGGCCGGCTGCCGTCGGCGATATGGCCGGCGTAATCGACCAGGAACCGCTCGAACAGCGCCTCCGACCGCGCCCGCTCCACGTCGGCGCCCGCCGCCTCGAAACCATGGACCAGCAGCGCCCGCGCCCCCGATCCGATCAGCGCCGAGGCCGCCTCCATCTCCACCGGCGGCAGGCCTTCCTCGACCAGCAGGCGGTTCAGCGTGCCGATCAGGTCGGGCGCGGAATCGACCAACGTCCCGTCCAGGTCGAACAGGATGGTCCATCCGTCCAGATCGCGATCGGTCATCCGCATCTCCCTTTGGCGCGCATGATGGGCTAAGGCCGGACGACTAGCCGCCGGGACGATTCATGACCAGAGCACGCGCCGCCATCATCCTCGCCGCCGGACAAGGCACGCGGATGAAGTCGCCTCTTCCCAAGGTGCTGCATCCGGTCGGCCAGCGCGCCATGCTGGATCACGCGATAGACGCGGCCGAAGGCCTGGGCTGCGAGCGCATCGTCGTCGTCGTCGGAAACCACTCGCCGAAAGTCCGCGCCCATGTGGAGAAACGGCTGGGCCCCGACGCGGTCGCCGTCCAGGACCCGCCGCTGGGCACGGGCCACGCCGTGCGCGCGGCCGAACCGGCGCTGGCCGGCTTCGACGGCGACGTGGTCGTCACCTATGGCGACGTGCCCCTGCTGAAGGCCGCCGACATCGCACCGGTCTTCGGCGCCGAGGGCGTGACCGTCATCGGATTCCAGGCGCGCGATCCCGGCGCCTATGGCCGCCTGGTCATGGAGGGCGATGCGCTGGTCGCCATCACCGAGGCCAAGGAGGCTTCCGCCGAGATCCTGGCCCTGACGGCCTGCAACTCCGGCGTCATGGCCGCGCCGTCGGCCCTGCTGTTTTCCCTGCTGGCCGACGTGACCAACGAAAACGCCAAGGGCGAATACTATCTGACCGACGTGGTCGAGCTGGCCCGCAAACGCGGCGCCCCGACCCGCGCCGTCTTCGCCGCCGAGG
>NZ_DLMO01000141.1 GCF_002479325.1 Brevundimonas sp. UBA7534 | reverse complement strand
AGGCTGACGATAGGCTGATCCGCGTGGACGCCGACAGCGGCGCGCACGGCGGCGGCGGCCTCGGGCGAGGCGCCGGTGACGTGGACCTGGCGCACCTTCAGACCCATGCCGGTCGTCACGGCGTCAAAGCGTTCGCTGACGGCGGTCGAGATGCGCTCGGCCCGCGCGCCCGTGGCCAGCACGGCCGCCAGTATGCCGACGCCGACCACCAGGGTCGCCGCCACGACGCGCGGCGACATGTCCAGACGGCCGATCTCGGCCGCGCGGCCGGACGGAGCGCCGCGCGCGCCGCCCTTGCCCGAAGACTGTGTCCGACCGCCGCGCACTACCGCGGGCATGAGGCGTCCTCCACCATCCAACGTACCAGTTCGCGATAATCCATACCGACGAAGGCCGCCTGCTCGGGGACGAGCGAGGTCGGGGTCATGCCGGGCTGGGTGTTCACCTCCAACAGAACGAGAACGTCGTTAACATCGTCATAACGGAAGTCGCTTCTGGACACGCCTCGGCAACCCATCGCCGTGTGCGCCAGCTCGGCCTCGCGCAGCGCCGCCTCGAAGACGTGCGGCGGCAAAACCGCGGGCAGGACATGGACCGAGCCGCCCTTGGCGTATTTGGCCTCGTAGTCGTAGAAGCCCTTGACCGGGGTTATGTCGGTGACCGTCAGGGCGCGGGGACCCGACGCCTCGCCCAACACTGTGACAGCCAGCTCCTTGCCGGGAATGAAGGGTTCGACCATCACCTTCTCGCCATAGGCCCAGTCCGGGGCGGCGACCTCGCCGGCGAAGTCGTTGGCGCCCTCGCGCACCAGATAGACGCCGACGGACGAGCCCTCCGCGTTCGGCTTGACGACATAGGGCGGGTCGATGACGTGGCGGGTCGCCACCTCGTGTCGGTCGAACAGGCCGCCGCCGGGCACCTTCAATCCCGCGGCCTTCAGCACGGCCTTGGACTTGTCCTTGTCCATCGCCAGGGCCGAGGCCAGCACCCCGGAGTGGGTGTAGGGAATCCGCAGGGTTTCCAGCACCCCCTGGACGCAGCCGTCCTCGCCCCAGGCGCCGTGCAGGCAATTCAGCGCCACGTCGGGCTTGATGAGGCCCGACAGGACATTGGCCAGGTCGCGGCCCGCATCGACGCGGCTGACCCGCGCGCCCTGCCGCTCCAGGGCCTTGGCGCATTCCTCGCCCGAGGACAGCGAAACCTGCCGCTCCGCCGATATTCCGCCCATCAGGACGGCGACGTGAAGGTCGGAAAGGGGGCGGTTCATCTTCGGCTCCGGACTGTCCGCAGCGATGGCCCGAAGGTCGTTAACAGCGCGTCAACCAAAGCCGGCCGGACGCCCTATCCTACCCCTTTGTCCCCGCTTGCGGCGAGGGCGATCAGGCGGTCCGGCCGATCCGCCTGATCTCCCAATCCAGCTGAACGCCGGTCTTTTCCAGAACATCGGCGCGCACGGCCTCGCCCAGCCCCTCGATGTCGGCGGCGGTGGCCTCCCCGGGGTTGATCATGAAGTTGGAATGCAGCTCGCTGAATTTGGCGCCGCCCCCGGTCACCGCGTGCAGCTTTCCGCGCCAGCCCGCCTCGTCCACCAGCTTCCACGACGAATGGCCGGGCGGGTTCTTGAAGGTGGAGCCGCCGGTTTTTTCGCGGATCGGCTGGGTCGTCTCGCGACGGCTGGTGATCTCGGCGATCCGGGCTGCGACGGCGTCCGGCGCATCCGGCGTTCCCCGATAGGTCGCCTCGACCCAGATGATGTCGGCCGGCGCGTCGGAATGGCGATAGGTGTAGCCGAAATCGCCCAGGGCGTAGTCCACCCGCTCGCCGGCGCGGTTCAATCCCCAGGCCGAGACCAGGACGTCCTTGGTCTCCGACCCATAGCAGCCGGCATTCATGGTCAAGGCGCCGCCGATCGTCCCTGGAATGCCGGCGTAGAATTCCAGCCCGGCGATCCCCGCCTTGGCCGACGCCTTGGCGACCATGGAATCCAGCGTGCCGGCGCCGGCCGTGATCGTATCCCCGTCCGTCGCGACCTGCGCCCAGGGGCGTCCGGCCAGGCGAATCACCACGCCCTCGACCCCGCCGTCGCGGACGATGACGTTGGAGCCGACGCCCAGAACCGTCACCGGAACGGCGCGGTCCAGCGCCTTCAGGAATTCAGCCAGATCGTCGGCGTCGGCCGGAATGAAGAACGCCTCGGCGGCGCCGCCGACGCGGAACCAGGTGTAGGGCCCCAACGGCTCGTCGCGCAGCAGCTTGCCGCGAACCTCGGGAAGGGCGTCACGCCAGCTCATCGATCGGGATCCTGCTGTGGCTTGAAGTCCGGTCGGTTGACCGGGGAATCGGGGCTGACGCCCGTGACCTTTTCCGGCAGTCCGTCGCACAGCTTCAGCCAGGACAGCCGGCTCTCGACGCCGAAGTGCGACTGCACCGGGGCGCGCTCGGGCTCGTCCAGGCTGCCCGTCGTCACCTCAATGGTGTCCTTGGAATCGTAATCGAAGCTCAACGGCGTGCCGCAGGCCGAACAGAAGCCCCGCCGGGAAAGATTGGAGCTGCGGAAATAGCTCGGCTCTCCACGGGTCCACGTCAACTGGTCCTTGCGTACGCCGGACAGCGCGGCGAACACGCCGCCGGTCGCGCGCTTGCACATATTGCAATGGCAGAACTCGGTGTACGGATCGGCCGACAGGGCGTAGCGGATCGCGCCGCACTGGCAGCCGCCGGTCAGGAGCGTCACGCCAGCGCTTCCAGCTGCGCCGGCAGGCCGTAGGCCCAGCTGGTGATGTCGCCGGCGCCCAGCAGAACGACGACGTCGCCCTCCTGGGCTTCGTCCTTGATCAGGCGCGGCAGGACGGCGGCGTTCTCCAGCGCCTGGACGCTGCGATGGCCGAAGCGGCGCACGCCTTCGACCAGGGCGTGCTTGTCCACCCCCTCGATCGGCGGTTCGCCGGCCGGATAGACGTCGGCCACGATGACGCTGTCGGCGTCGGAGAAGGCGGTGGAGAAGTCGTCCATCAGGTCGCGCAGCCGGGTGTAGCGGTGCGGCTGGACCACGGCGATGACGCGCCCCTCGGCGACCTGACGCGCGGCCTTCAGCACGGCGGCGATCTCGACCGGGTGGTGGCCGTAATCGTCGACGATGCGCACCCCGCCCACGACGCCGGTGGTGGTGAAGCGGCGCTTGACCCCGCCGAACCCGGCCAGGCCCGTTCGGATCGCCTCGTCCGACACGTCCAGTTCGCGCGCCACGGCGATGGCGGCCAGGGCGTTGGAGACATTGTGCCACCCAGCCATCGGCAGGTGCAGCTTCTCGATCCGGTGCTCCTCGCCGTTTCTGATCACCACATCGAAGCGGGCGCCGTCCGGTCCCATCTGGCAGCCCTCGGCCCGAACCATCGCCTGGGGGTTCAGGCCGTAGGTGATCAGTCGCCGGTTATCGATGCTGGCGACCAGCCGCTGAACCTCGGGATGATCCAGACACACGGCGGCGAAGCCGTAGAAGGGGATGTTCTCCACGAAATCGCAGAAGGCCCGGCGCACGGCGTCGAAGTCGCCGTAGTGGTCCAGGTGTTCCGGGTCGATGTTGGTGACGACGGCCACGGTCGATTTCAGGCGCAGGAAGCTGCCGTCCGACTCGTCGGCTTCGACCACGATCCAGTCGCCGTCGCCGACCTTGGCGTTGGTGCCGTAGGCGTTGATGATGCCGCCGTTGACCACCGTGGGATTCAGGCCGGCCGCGTCGAGAAGGGCCGCCACCATCGAGGTCGTGGTGGTCTTGCCGTGGGTGCCCCCGACCGCGATGGAGAATTGCAGCCGCATCAGCTCGGCCAACATCTCGGCGCGACGGACCAGGGGGATGCGGCGCGCCCGCGCGGCCTTCATTTCCGGATTGTCGGCCTTCACCGCCGTGGAATAGACCACCGCCGAGACGCCTTCGCCGATATGGGCCGCGTCGTGGCCGATGAAGATCTTGGCGCCCAGCTTTTCCAGGCGCTCGGTATTGGCGCTGGCCTTGGCGTCAGAGCCTTGTACCGAATAGCCGATCTTCAGCATGATCTCGGCTATGCCGCTCATGCCGATGCCGCCGATGCCGACGAAGTGGACGGGACCGAGGTCGAAAGGGACGGGTCGAAGGCGCGCGATCATCGTCGCCTCATAGACGCCGCCTCGCCCGCTGCGAAGGGCGCGCCGGCTCGGGAGCGAACTTTTTATGACCGCTCCTGTGCGCGGCTTCGCACAGAACCATCGCCATCTCGCGACGTTAGCAGCACGACGCGCGTCGCATGGTGTGGACGCCGCTTTCCCAAAAGGTTGCCCCGATGGCCAAGACCCCCGACCGCGTCCCCGCGTCCCATGTCGGCGACGGCGGCGAGACGCATCAGACCGCCTCGGCGCCCGACGCCCGCCTGACGACCAACCACGGCGCGCCGATCGGCGACAATCAGAATTCGCTGAAGGCGGGCCCGCGCGGTTCCACCCTGCTGGAGGACTTCATCCTTCGCGAGAAGATCCAGCATTTCGACCACGAGCGCATCCCCGAGCGCATCGTCCACGCGCGCGGATCGGCGGCCCACGGCGTGTTCGAACTGACCGACAGCCTGTCGGACTACACCACCGCCCGGATCCTGACCGAGGTGGGCGAGAAGACCGAGGTCTTCACCCGCTTCTCGACAGTGGCGGGCGGCGCGGGGTCGGTGGATACGCCCCGCGACGTGCGCGGCTTCGCCGTCAAGTTCTACACCCGCGAGGGCAACTGGGACCTGGTGGGCAACAACATCCCGGTCTTCTTCATTCAGGACGCCATCAAGTTCCCGGACCTGATCCATTCGGTGAAGATGGAGGCGGACCGGGGCTATCCCCAGGCCGCCTCGGCGCATGACACCTTCTGGGATTTCATCGGCCTGACGCCCGAGAGCACCCACATGATCATGTGGGCCATGTCCGACCGGGCCATCCCGCGTTCGCTGCGGATGATGGAAGGGTTCGGCGTCAACACCTTCCGCCTGATCAACGCCGAGGGGGTCGCCACCTTCGTCAAGTTTCACTGGCGGCCCAAGCTGGGAACCCAGTCGACCTGTTGGGACGAGGCGGTCAAGATCGCCGGCGCCGACCCCGACTATCACCGGCGCGATCTCTATGAGGCCATCGACCAGGGCGACTTCCCGGAATGGGAGTTCGGCGTCCAGCTGTTCAGCCAGGAAGAGGCCGACGCCCTGCCCTTCGACATCCTGGACGCCACCAAACTGATCCCCGAGGAGGACCATCCGATCCGCGTGATCGGGCGCATGACCCTGAACCGCAACCCGGACAACTTCTTCGCGGAGACGGAGCAGGCCGCCTTCCTGCCCACCAACATCGTGCCGGGGATCGACTTTTCCGAGGATCCGCTGCTGCAGGGGCGGCTGTTCTCCTACCAGGACACCCAGTTGTCGCGACTGGGGACGGTGAACTTCCACCAGATTCCGATCAACCAGGCCAAGGGCTGCCCGTTCCAGAACTTCCAGCGGGACGGCCAGATGCAGACCCAGGTGTTCAAGGGTCGCGCCAACTACGAGCCGAACAGCCTGGCCGAGGCCGGCGAGGCCGGCGGCCCGCGCGAAGATCCCAAGGGCGGCTTCCGCACCGCGCCCATCCCGCAGGAGGGCGAGAAGGTCCGGCTGCGCGCCGAGACCTTCGCCGATCACTACAGCCAGGCGCGGCTGTTCTTCCGCTCTCAGACCGAGATCGAACAGGCCCACCTGGCCAGCGCCATCGTGTTTGAACTTTCCAAGGTGTCGCTGCCCCACGTGCGCGAGCGCATCCTGGCCAATCTGCAGAATGTGGACGAGACCCTGGCGCGGCGGGTAGCCGACGGCCTGAACCTGCCCCTGCCCAAGGCGTCAGAGGCCGCCGTGGAGCCGACCGATCTGGAGCCGTCGCCGGCGCTGCGCATCGTCGGCAAATATCCCGACACGCTAAAGGGTCGAAAGGTCGCCATCCTGGTCGCCGACGGTTCGGACGGCGCGATCGTCGATGCGGTCCGCACGGCGGTCGAAGGCGACGGCGGGTCGGTCTTCATCGTCGCGCCCAAAATCGGCGGGGCCAAGCTGAAGGACGGCAAGCCCCTGGCCGCCGACGGCCAGCTGGCCGGCAGCCCGTCGGTGCTGTTCGACGCCGTCGCCATCGTCCTGTCCGACGACGGTTGCGCCGAGTTGATGAAGGAAGGCGCGGCGGTCGATTTCGCCAAGGACGCCTTCGGCCACCTCAAGGCCGTCGGCTGCACGCCCGACGCCCAGCCCCTGCTGGACAAGGCGGGCGTCGAGGCGGACGCGGGCGTGATCGATCTGTCCGCCGACGCCGACGCCTTCCTGCCCGCGGCGCGCACGCGCCAGTGGGACCGCGAGCCCAAGGTGCGCATGCTGGCCTGATCGAAAGTGGAACCGGCGCGATCCGTCGCGCCGGTTACGCCACCTTAACCACAAGGATTCACCATCGCGGCTCTCATTGTACGGGGCCGCATTTCCATGTCCGACCTGCAGACACCTGTCCTCGACAAGGACGTCATCCATCGTGGCGATTGCATCGCGGTGCTGAAAAGCCTGCCGGACGCCTCGGTCGACATGGTCTTCGCCGACCCGCCCTACAATCTGCAGCTGGGCGGCGACCTGCTGCGGCCGGACAATTCCAAGGTCGACGCCGTCGACGACGACTGGGACAAGTTCTCAAGCTTCGCCGAATACGACGCCTTCACCCGCGCCTGGATGGCGGAATGCCGCCGCGTGCTGAAGCCCGAGGGTTCGATCTGGGTGATCGGCTCCTATCACAACGTCTTCCGCCTGGGCTCGGCGATCCAGGACCTGGGCTTCTGGGTGCTGAACGACATCATCTGGCGCAAGTCGAACCCGATGCCGAACTTCAAGGGCACGCGCTTCACCAACGCCCATGAGACGCTGATCTGGGCCGCCAAGTCGCGCGACCAGAAGCGCTACACCTTCAACTACGACGCCCTGAAGGCCTTCAACGAAGACACCCAGATGCGTTCGGACTGGACCTTCGCCCTGTGCACGGGCGAGGAGCGGATCAAGGACGCCGACGGCAAGAAGGCGCATCCGACGCAGAAGCCCGAGGCCCTGCTGCATCGTGTGCTGCTGGCCGCCACGCGACCGGGCGACGTGGTGCTGGACCCCTTCTTCGGCACCGGCACGACGGGCGCGGCGGCCAAGCGGCTGGGCCGTCACTATGTCGGCATCGAACGCGACGAGACCTACGCCCAGGTGGCGCAGACCCGTATCGAGTCCGTCGTTCAGGCCAATCCCGAGGACCTGGCCGTGATGGGCTCCAAGCGCGCCGAGCCCAAGGTGCCGTTCGGCGCCCTGGTCGAAGCCGGCCTGCTGCATCCGGGCGACCGCCTCTATTGCCCCAAGGGCGAGAGGGAGGCGCGGGTTCGCGCCGACGGATCGCTGGTCCACGGGTCGCTGACCGGTTCGATCCACAAGCTGGGCGCCCTGCTGGAGAACGCCCC
>NZ_DLMO01000142.1 GCF_002479325.1 Brevundimonas sp. UBA7534 | reverse complement strand
GCTCTTCCGATCTTCAGCAGATCGGGATCGGGGCCAGGCTTCAGTTGCGGGCCGACGCGGCGGCGCTCGCCCGGATCGAGGGCGTCCTGGCCGGGAGCCAGCATGTCCTCGTCCATATAGACGGCCTCGACCTGCGCCGATCGGGCGAAGGCGGCGCCCAGCCAGGCCAGGGCGCCGGCCGCGACCACGTCGCCCGCGCGAAGCAGCAGCACCGTCGCGGCGTCCGAGCCCTGGTTCAACCCATCCGACATCCGCTGGGCCAGGGTCGCCGCGTCGCTCCCGACGAAGCGGATCTCCGGCCCGTCGCGCCAGGCCGCGCGATTGGCGAGGTCCAGCGCCAGCGGACGACGCGACTCTTCCCCGATCAAGACGAGGCGCCGCGCGGGGCGTGACTGCTCCAGCAGGGCGTGGACGGTCTGGTCCAGAGCCCGGTCGCTCGCCGCGCCGATGTCGACGATCACGTCCATGTCCGGGCCGGCCGGCTTCGCCTCCTGGCCCGTCACGGGCCAGCCGCGCCGATAGGCGTCGTAGGCGGCGAAGGGAACGGCAAGGCGCGTCTCCAGATAAGGCAGTCGGGCTTCCAGCCGCTCCAGCACACCCCGGGCGTGCCGGACCTCGTCCAGGGTGGCCGCCAGGAGGTCAACGCCAGGCGTTCCGGTTTCGACGCCTGCCCGGCCCACGATCATGGGCGCCCCCGAAACCCGGACCTCCAGCAAAAGGTGCGGGCGGCGCGATCGCATCATCGCGGGTACGGGGATATCGAAGCCGGCGCGGCCCGATCCGCCAAATTGGTCCTGCACGTCGCGACGGAAGCCGTCGCTTAAAGCCGCAGCGCAGAAGGCCCCGTCGGCCCACAACTCGAGGGCGACAGGCGTGTCGGGCGCGTCGGTCCGGACGACCCATCCGCGAACCCTGTCGGCGTTGGCCTCTTCCAACCTCCCGACAAGGGCGGCGGCGCTGCGCAGCGCCGTCAGGCTGTCGGATGTGAAGAAGCCGAAGCCCGACAGGACTGGGCCGATGATTTCATCCTCGGCCAGGGCCAGATAAAGGGCCGCCCACGACCGCACGCTGTCGCGCAGGGTTTCTCTTGTCTGTTTCGAAAGAGGCAAGGTGTCGCCTGCCCACGCCGTCAGCGCTGGATCTGGCGTCGCCCCGTTCCACAGCGGCCGACCTACGGCCAGGTCGGCGCCCGGCCCTCGACCGAACTCCGCAGAACTGACCAACGAATGGATGGCGGCGCTCATGGGGCGGTGAAGAAGATGCTGGACCGCTTCCTCTGATTCAGGCTCTCGATTGAGAAAAAGCCGGTAGAGGCGCCCCACCGTCGGGGCGTCGATCATCGCATCCAAGGCAAGGGATTGGGGCGGCGAAGCGGGCTCTGGCGCAATCATTCGGTTGCTGTAACGCGACGCTTGACCCACGTCGACTGCAGGTCCCGTAGCAACCTCCGCCTGTTCATCTTTATGGGGCTTGCCCCGCCCCCTGAGTTTCGGCCAAGGACGGGGCGACAAGCATCGAATGATGGATTAATCATCATTCACCGTCGTGGCGCGACCCGACGGCGTTTCACCGGAGTTTTTATGAGCCGAAGCCCCCATGTCGGCCGAGCGCTGAAGAAAAGCATCACGGGCATCGCGGCTCAGTTGACGGGTCGCGAGACGCCGGAACAACTTCGTCGCTATGCGGATCAGGCGCGCGCGCAACAGGACTGGGCTCGCGACGCCTTCTTCCGCCGCAAGGTTTGCGAAATGGAGCCCGAACGCCTGGGCGCCTGGATCCAGTACGGCCATGCGCTGAAGGAAGCAGGGTTCCACGCGCGCGCCGCCGAGGCTTACAACCGGGCCCTGGCGCTGAAGCCGGGCGATCCGGAGATCACCCTGCAACTGGGGCACCTCGCCAAGGTGCGCGGCGACTTCGCAGAGGCCCAACGCTGTTTCGAGGAGGCGCGAGCGGGCGGCCATCCCGACGTCGATCATATCGACTTCGAACTGAAGCTATTGCGCAAGATCGACAACAGTCGCGTCTTCTGGGGCGAGGGTGCCGAGGGTGAGCGTGTTCCCTTGCGGGTCTTTCTTTCGGCGCCGGCCAAGCCGGTCAACGAGACCGATCGGTCCGCGGCTTCAGATGGGCTGGGGCGTTCCGACTATTCCTACGCCTTCGCCATGCGAGGGTTCATGGAGGCGCTGGATGAGATGGAGATCGATTACACGCTCATCCAGCGTCCCGAAAGCATTGCGGACATCCGCGAGCGGTCGGCTGCGGAGATCAATATCCACCTGGGCTTTTATCCCCCCGAACATATCCGTGTGCTGAAAGGCGCCTACAACATCAACTGCTTCGCCTGGGAGTTTGATCGGCTCAGAAGCCGCGACGAGATTCCGTCGGATCACGCCTTCGCCGATCAGATACAGACCCTGAGCATCGCTGACGAAATCTGGTCGCCATCGGAACATGGTGCGACTGCGGTCAGGGACAGCGGCGTGGCCAAGCCGGTGCGGCGGGCGCCCTCTCCCGTTCTATCCAACCTCGTCAAGCGGGGGCGCGATCATGCACCCACGCCGAGAGAAGCTGAGCGGGCCGCGCGTGACCTGGGCGCGGTGAACTGGACGCCGCTGGCCATCCTGCCCCGCGTCAAGGAAACGGTCGAGCAGGCGGCGCATGCGCGCACGCGGACACTGCAGGCCATATTGTCCGAGTTCGAGTCGCCGACCGTTTATGTCAGCGTGCTGAACGTCCACGATTACCGCAAGCAGGCGGAGCCCATGCTCGCCGGCTTCCTTCGCTTCGCCGAGACGAATCCCGACGCGATACTGATGTTGAAGCTCAGCACGCCGTTTCGCGGGCGGGGGCTGGCCAACCGCATACTTCTGGAGGACCAGATCGCCAACGCCGGTCGTATGGTCCCGCCCCTGGTCAGCGAGCGGATATGGCTGACGGACGATGTCCTGACGCGCGACGAGATGAACCGCTTCTACGACGCAGCGTCATTCTACCTGTGCACCTCCTATGCGGAGGGACAGAACCTGCCGCTGATCGAGGCCATGGCGCGCGGCGTGGTGCCGGTCAGCGTCGACCACACCGCCATGCGCGACTATATTTCCGACAATGACGCCGTGGTGGTGCCATCGCACCGTCGACCGCTCGACCTGCGGATGTCGCAGCGATATCGGATGGTCGGGACTGCGATGAACGTTGTGGAGCCGGGCGACCTGAAACGGGCGCTGGAGACGGCCCAGGGGCTGTCCCCCGAAGCCTATGCGCACAAGTCGGCGGCGGCCCTGGCCGAGGTGCGGGATCAGTTCGGTCTCGCGCCCTTCGCCGATCGTCTGAACGCCGTCGTCGAACGGTTGGCCGCCGGAGATCGGACATGAGCACCCTCCGCAAGGCGGTCCTCGACGTCAGCGCCCTGTTCGAGGAGACCTGGACCGGCATCCCCAATGTGGTGGCCGCGATCGCCGAGCGCGCCTTGACCGACGACGGGATCGACTGGATCTTCACCTATGAGACCATCCCGCTGCCCCGCGACCTGGTGCAGCGGTTCCTGCGCCTGCGGTCGGGCGCCGGCGGGCTGCCCGCCCTGTCTCAACTGGCCTGGGATCGACAACCGATCCTCTTCGACGAAGCCCAGGCGATGGTGGCGCTGTTCCCCAACATCAAGCCGGTACGGGGCTACTTCGGGACCGAGGCGATCATCGTCCACGACCTCAGCCCCGTCACAACGCCGCAGTTCCATAACGCGGACAACATCTTCCACTTCGCCAACCGCATCCGCGAGGACATTGCGACGTCCGACCACGTCTTCTGCGTATCCAAGGCCACGATGGGGGACGTCCACGCCTATTTCGAAAAGCCGATGGAGCAGATGTCGGTCCTTCGTCTGGGGGCCGAGTTCGATCCGGCGGAGCTGTCTGCGGGCCTCCTGCAGGTCCGGCAAGGCGCGAGGGTGGAGCCCTATGTCGCCGTCATCGGCACGCTGGAGCCGCGCAAGAACGGCGGGCTGATCTTCGACTACCTGGCCCAGAACCCGGGGTTCGCCCATCAGTACAAGATGGTCTTCATCGGCCGCGACGGCTGGTTGGACGAGAAGGGCCGGCTGATGGAGCGGCTGCGCCACGTCGGCGTGTCGGCCGATCGTATCCAGTTCACGGGTTTCGTGTCGAACACCGAGCGCACGGCGCTGCTGCTCAATAGCGCCTTCTGCATCTATCCCTCCTTTTTCGAGGGTTTTGGGCTGCCGGTCCTTGAGGCGGGCGCCCTGGGCAAGATCACCGTCTGCTCCAACAGTTCCAGCATGCCCGAGGTCTTCCCCGAGCAGTGCGTGTTTTTCGATCCCGGAGAAATGTACGAGTTCGCCCAGGCGATGCGGATCGCCGAACTTCGCGCCGCGCAGACGCGCTCGCGTCAGCAATCTCTGTCCGATATTTTCGAGCGCGCGGCGCCGCATGGCTGGGACGCCTGCTACGCCGGCGTGGCCCAGTGGGTGAAGCAGCAATGACGACGCTCAACTATTCCCCCGTGGTGGCCTTCAAGCTTGAGGGGCAGGACGACATCCTGACGGGCTACGCCGCGCCGGCGGGAGAAAGCCCCTGTCTGTTGAAACTGGTGGGCGGCGACACGCCGATCTTCTTCGCGCGGGCCAGCGGCTATTCCGCGACCGCCGCGGCCGATGGCTTCCGCTCCGGTTGGTGCGGGTTCGAAGTCCACGGCGCGGCCCAGGCCTTCGTGGTCAGCGACGCGGTGCGTCTGGTCTGCGGCGTCAGCGGAGAAGTCCTCGCCGAGATCGCCGAACCCCCTCGCGCGATCCCCGCGCCGCAGGCGGAGGCCTGGTCTGTCATGGACCTGCTTTCGAAAGTCCGTCGCCCTGACGCCAGTCCGTCGATCGAGGAGGTGACGGCGTTTGCGCTCAACCACTATCGTCGGCATGGCGCACGGCAGTTCATCGAGGCGACCTACGAGACCCTGCTCGGCCGCTGGCCGGACGCGGCCGCGCCGCAGATGAATGATCGCCTGCCGGATGACGAGAGGCGCGTCGCAGCCTATCTGAAAGGCGTAGTGAAGAGCGAGGAGTATCAGCGGCGCTGGAACGCGCAGTATCCTGGCGCCCTTCATTCGTTCTTCCGCTACGACCGCACTGGGATGCTCTGATCGCGTCGTAAGCGATCGGCTGACGTCGGGCCAAAATGGCGGCCGTCGCGGCATGGACGCCTCGGATGCGGCTCACCTCAATGGCGAGCCGTCGTCGGAGCCTGCGACGAGGTGAGACAGAGCGCGTATCAGATGCAGCAACACGCTCGCCGGCGCGGCTTCCTCGATGAAGGCGCCTGTAGCCAGCCGCGTGTCTCGCCAGAGGCCGTCTGGCGTCAGATGCGCCCATACGGCGCGCATAGCCTCTGCCGCGTCCTGCTGCAGGGGGGCGCGGTCGGCGGGCGTAACGTCCTGGCCGAATTGCAGGCTGGCGCATAGCCACTCGGTCTGCGCCCACAGGCGCGACCGGCCGCCGCGCGGTCGACCGTCCTCGTCTCTGGTTTCCGCCACGATGCGGTCGCGCGCAGTGACCCCGCGAAGCGCCTCCGCATAGAGCTGCAGCGCCGATGCATCGGCTCCAAAGGCGCCGCGTCTTCTTGCATGTCGATCCAGGACACGCGCCGCCTGGAACGTGCGGCCCGGCGATAAACTCACCGCGACACGTTCCCCGATGTCAGCGCGAATCCGCGCGGCGACGTGGTCGGCGACCTCTCGCCACCGATCCTTGTCGCCCCCCTCCCACGCCAGACAGGCTTCCAGAAGGTGGATGTCGACGGGCGTGGGACGTGACGAGTCAGGTTCGTCATCCGGAGGCGGGAAGGCGTCCATCTGGTCGCGGATCGAGACCGCGCAGGTCTCAAGCGCCGCGGGGTCGGGAACGAGGTCCCTCGCGGCGTGCAGGGCCAGCAGGGCGAAGACCTGGTCGCAGGCGCTTGCGGTCTCGGGCGAGGGGGCGCCGTCGGGGGCAAGTCCGGCGCAACACAGGCCGTCGTCGCGCAGAAACCGGGTTTGCAATCGTTCCACGCCGTTCATCACCAGGCGACGCCACGGCCCCTGCCATCCGAGACGGCCGGCCTCGGCGTAGGCCCAGATCTGCTTGGCCTGAACCCGCACGCTTCGCGGACCCTGGACGGGGCGGCCGTCCAGGCTGAGCGCCTCGGCGAAGGCGCCGTCGTCCGACGCGCCGACGCTGCTCCACAGCGGCAGGGCGCGCAACCGCATCCAGTCGGCCAGGCGCCGCGCGCCCGCCTCCAGCGTTTCCGGCGCGTCGCGCGCGAAGTCCAGATGCTGCGGCGACGTGGTCTGGATGCGTGCGACCAGTCGCTTGATGTCTTGGGCGCGGTCCAGATCGCACACGAGCACGGCGTCGCGCTCGGCGATGATGGCCAAGTCGCGCACGCCTAGCGCCGCCACCAGCATGCCGTCGGGCGCGCGCACCAGGCAGCCTTCGGCGTCCTCGAAGATGTGCTGGCCGAAGTCCCCTTCGCCGGTCGCGGCGATGGCGTCCCAGGCGCCCAGGTCCGACCATTCGAAATCGACCTCGAGCACGCTGGCGTGGCGGGTCTTTTCCATCACGGCGTAGTCGATGGAGATCTTGGGCGCGTCGGCGAAGGCCGGCCCCAGCACCGCGCGATCCGTCGGATTGGCCACCGCCTGGCGTACGGCGATCTCCACCCCCGGCGCATTGGCCTTCAACTCGTCGAGCAGGGTGGCGGCGGTGACGATGAAGTTGCCGCTGTTCCACAGATAGCCAGAGGCGATGTAGTCGGCCGCAGTCCGGGCGTCGGGCTTTTCGCGAAACGCGCGGACCGGCGCCAGACCCGGACCTTCGGGGCTGATGTAGCCATAGGCCGAGGACGGTTCGGACGGGCGCACGCCCAGGGTGACGATCCGGCCGTCGCGCGCCGCCTCGGCGGCCACGACGCAGGCTTCGCGGAAGGCGTCGTGGTCGGGAATGTGGTGGTCGGACGCCACGAAGACGTTGACGCCCAGCGGGTCGCGGGCATGGGTCCACAGGGCGGCGGCCGCCATGGCGGCGGCGGAATCGCGCGCCTGCGGCTCCAGCAGGATCTCCACCCGGTCGTCGATCCCGATCTCGGCCAACTGGTCCAGAATCCACTCGCGGTGGCCGACGCCGCCGACGACGATCAGCCGACCGTCGTCCTGGGCCAGGGGGGCGACCCGAAGCGCGGTCTCCTGGAACAGCGAGCGATTCCCGGCCAGGGGAATGAACTGCTTGGGGCGCGACGGTCGGGACGCGGGCCAGAGCCGCGTTCCCGCCCCGCCGCACATGATCACGGGATAGAGCGCCATGCCGACTGTCTAGCCGCAGGTTGCGCGCCATTAAAGACTGTGATTTGCGCGCCTGACGGCCTATGCGCGACCGACACATCCCGAGGAGGTCCTTATGGGTCGCAGCGCCATCGTGGTTCTGGGCATGCATCGCAGCGGAACGTCGTCGGTCACGGGCGCGCTGGCCATGTTGGGCGCCGCCCCGCCGAGAACCCTTATGGCCCCGGCCGAGGACAATCCGCGCGGCTTCTGGGAAAGCATCGTATTGGCGGACTTCAACGACCGTCTTCTGGCCGCCGGCGGCTCGCGCTGGGACGACCCCTGGCCTTTCGACCTGGCGGCGGTCCCCGCGCGCGAGGATCTCGCCCAGGAGGCGGGGCATCTCCTGAAGGCCGAGTTCGGCGACCAGTCGCCCATCGTGATGAAGGACCCGCGCATCTGCCGCCTGTTTCCGTTCTGGGCCGAGGTGCTGGGGGCGACAGGCCACGACGTCGTCGTGGTCAGCCCGCTGCGCGATCCGGTGGAGGTGGCGGCCTCCCTGTCCAGCCGCAACGGCTTTTCCCAGCGGGAAGGGCTTCGCCTGTGGTTGCGGCACGTGCTGGACGCGGAGGCCGCCAGCCGGGGACGGCCGCGGATATTCCTGCCCTGGTCGGATTTTCTGGCCGATTGGAGGACCACGACGGGCGCGCTCGGTGCGCGGCTGGCCCTGCCGCTGGACGTGCCGGGAAAGGACCAGCCCCATCCGGTCGACGACTTCCTGTCGCGCGACCTGCGCCATCAGGCGGCGTCTGCGCCCAGCGACGATCCGCTGGCGGTTCGCGTCTGGCAGGCCCTGACCCATCTGGCGCGCCACGGCGAAGAGCCGGCGATCCATGCGGAACTGGACGCCGTGCGCGCCGACTTCGACCGGAAGATCGCGGCGGGCGTCTAACGCTTTCTCCCGGTTTCGCCGTGACAGCGCCACGCGCGCCCGCTATGCGCGCGCCATGAACGAAATCGAACGCCAGTCCGAGGAACGCAGCTGGGAGACGGCGAAGACGCTTGCCGAGGCGCTGCCCTATATCCAGGTCTATGATCGCGAGACCGTGGTCATCAAATACGGCGGCCACGCCATGGGCGAGAGCGCGGTGGCCAAGCAGTTCGCCGCCGACGTGGTGCTGCTGAAGCTGATGGGGGTGAACCCGGTCGTGGTGCACGGCGGCGGGCCGCAGATCAGCGCCATGCTGGACAAGGCGGGGGTGAGGTCCAGCTTCGTCGACGGCCTGCGCGTCACCGACCCGGCGACAATGGAAGTGGCCGAGATGGTCCTGTCCGGCGCCGTGAACAAGGAGATCGCCCACTGGATCACCATGGCCGGCAAGGAGGCGGACGTGCGCGGCGTCGGTCTGTCGGGCAAGGACGCCGGCTTGCTGACCGTCGAGAAGACCCGCCGCACAAAGCGCGACCCCGACAGCATGATCGAGCACGAGGTCGACCTGGGCTTCGTCGGCGAACCGACCAAGGTCGATCCCAAGCTGATCGCCGGCCTGATCGCGCTCCTGGCCGCCGCCGTGCTGGCGCAGTTCGGCGTGGACACCCATGCGCCGCGCGGCGCGGATCGTGAAGTTCACCGCACGACCGACTGCCGGGCCGACGCGCCCACGGCCGTCCTGCTCAGCGAGACCGCTCAGGACTGCTGAGCGGTCGCGAGGTCCGAAGCGCTTGGACGGCGCGGATTGAGTCGTTAGGGTCGAGCTGGCGCTGTCAGAGCGCCGCGTATGGATTGAGATCGACGCCTGATGAAGTCCCGCAATCGGCCGCCGCTTAAACTGACGAACGACGAGGACGCGGCCTCGGCCGAAGTCATCGGCGCGCCTGCGGACATGACTGAATCCCTTACCGACGAGGCGTCGCCCGCGGCCGAGGAGGTTTCGGAGGTCCAGGCGGCCACGCCCCCTCCCCCCGCGGAACCCGAGCGCCCGATGTCGGAACGGCGGCGTCGTCGGCTTTTGGAAGAACAAAGACAGGCGCAACAGCGCGCCGAGGCCGAACGTATGGCCGCCGAGGCGACGCCGGAACCGGCCGCCGCCGAGTTGGCGGTCGCCGCCGCAGCCCCGCTCTCGCCGTTCGAACGCACGACCGCACCGACCGTCCGCACCGTTCAGGCCCACGGCGTTCCCGCCGCCGGCCGGCGCGCCTACGCCCTGGCGGCGCTGGCGGCGGTGCTTTGGATCGGGGGCGTAGCCTCCTGGGCCGCCTATGAGTTCGGGATCAACGGGGCCGGGCTGGATCCGCTTCGGCTGGCGATCTACGCCCTGATCGCGCTCGCGCCGGCGGGCCTGGCCCTGATGCTGGCCCATGCGGTGCGGCAGGGATCGGGACTGGCGGCCGAAACGCGCCGCGCGCGCGAACTGGCCGAAGCCCTGGTCGCGCCGACGGCCCTGGCCGCGCAACAGACCGGCGACGTGCTGCAGTCGCTGCGATCCGACATCGACCAGGCGGCCCTGGCCGCCGAACGCGCCCGCAACGACATGGCGCTGCTGCGCGAAGCCCTTTCGCAGGAAACGCTGCGCCTGAACGAAGCGGCGGAGATCGCCGGCCGCACGGCCCGTCGGCTGGCCGAGCAGTTGGGGCGCGAACGCGACCAGATGCAGACGCTGGGCGCGCAGCTGGACAGCCAGGCCAGCGGAGTCGTGGACGCGGTGGAGCGGCAGTCCCGCATGGTCGCGGACGCCTCCGACCTGGCCCAGACCCAGTTGCGCGAGGCCGAGGCCGCCCTGGCCGCTCGCGCCGCTGATCTGGCCGCGGCCGCCGGAGAGGCCCAGGACGCCGCCCGGGTCGCTTCCGAGGACCTGGCCCGCCAGACGATCCGCCTGGAAAACGCCGGCTCGGGCGTGTCCGAACAAATCCGCTCCGTCGAGGAGGGTCTGGGCCAGCAGCGCGCGGCCTTGGTCACCACGGCCTACGCCCTACGCACCGACCAGGAGGACTTTTCCGCCCAGGTCGAAAGCCAGCGCGCGCAGTTGATCGAGCATCTGTCGGCGACCCGCACGGCGGCGGGCGACCTGGACCAGACCGCCCAGTCCTCGCTGGAGTCGTTGCGCGAGCTGCTCGAAGCTTCGGGCGACCAGTTCCGCGCCCTGATCGAAATGTCCCAGCGTGAGGCGGACAACTTCGATTCGGCCACCAAGCTGTCGCTGGACCGGTTCGAGGCCCTGGCGGCCGAGGCGCGCGACACCCTGATGGAAGAGACCCGGCGCTCCCTGGAGGCGCTGAAGGCGACCGCGGAGGAGTCGCGCGGCTTCGCCAACGACGCCGCCGAACAGGCCCAGATTCGCATCGACCGCCTGGCCGAGACCCTGTTCCAGGCGGCCCACAAGACCGACCTGAGCGTGGACGCTCGCATCGAAGACGCTCGCCGCATCGTGGGCGAAAGCGCGGGACTGGTGGATCAGGCCGGCGATCGGGTCGCGGATCGCCTAGAGACGCTGGTCGAAAAACTCAACGCCGCCCTGGGCCAAGTCGACGAAGCGGTCGCCGAAATCGACGCCCGCGCGGCCCAGATGCCCGACCAGGCGCGCGCCCGGGTCGAGGCCGTGCGCGCCAGCGTCGAGGAAGGACTGGCCGCCCTGACGGCCGCCTCGCGCAAGGCCGCCGAAGACACCGAGGCGCTGGACGCCGGCTTCCAGGATCGCGTCCGGCGCAACTACGACATGCTGACCGAGGCGGTGCGCCTGATGGGCGTGGTCTCGGGCGAGACGCCGACGCGCCGGCGCGACACTGTCACCGAGCCCGAACCCGCCAAGTCAGCGGCCCGCGCCGGCGCCCCCGCTTCCGTTCCCGCCAAGGAGGCGAAGCCGACCGAGGAACGCGGCTTCGGCTTGCGCGGAAGACTTCGCCTCGAACCGACCGAACCGACTGCGCCGCCCCGTTCGGACGGTCTGGACTGGGCCGACCTGGTCGGCTCGGAAGGTGAAGCCCAGCCGCTGGAGCTGAATCAGCCCATCGATACGGCGGACGCCGAACTGCCCGATCGCCTGGCCGACGCCATTCGCCGCATGGGGGTGGACCCGAACGCCCTGCTGCCGCGCACGCGGGTCGAGGAAGCCGCCCGAGCCGTCTCGGCCGGCGATCCAGGCGCGGCGCGCCAGATCGTGCGCCGGGTGGCGCCGGCCGCCGTACGCAGCGTCTCGCGTCGCGTGCTGAGCGACGCTGAGCTGCGCGCCGAGGCTGAACGCTATGTTCGCGGCTTCGGCCGGCTTCTGGCCGAGGCCGCGCGCGGGGGCGACATCGACGGCGTGCAGGGCCGCCTGTCGTCGGACGCCGGGCGAGCCTTCATGCTGCTGGACGCGGCGGTGGGCGATCTTGGCTGACCCTCATGATCACAAGCGCTTGACGCCGCCAGCGACTTGCCCCCTTCATCCCACCGTCATCATCCTGTCACGATAGGAGACGCCTCCGCCATGGTCGAAGACCCTACCGGGCGAGATCGTCGCCCCGGCATCGTGATCTGCGCCTATGACGCCGAAGACCCTGTCTGGGATTTCGTCGAAGACCTTTCCGGGCGTCTCTGGGACCCGCCCGGCGCGCGCACGGTGGCTGTGCCCGCCGATGAGCCGAACGCCCTGGCCCACGCCCTGACAGAACGGCTGCGCGAGGGAGGGTGCCAGGCGATGCTGTTGGTCGGACGCTCGACCCGAGCGCCGGGGTTTCGGGTTCAGATGCGCGCGGAGGGCCGCACCCCCGGCGAGGGCAAGCGGCTGAGCGGCACCGGCCCCAGTATCGCGCGCTCCACCGCGCCGGTGGCTGACATGGTGCGCGCTCTGCAAGAGGCCGGACTGAAGGCCGACGCCTCGTCCGAGGCCGAGGACGACGTCGGTTCCTATCTGCTCTACCGATTGCTGTCGGAACTGCCGGACAGTCCCGACGCGCCGGCCATCGGCCTGCTGCGAACGCCCGGCCCGGCGGACGAGGCCGCCATCAGCAAGGGGGTCAAGGCGGCGGCCTCGGCGATGGCCCGACGACTGACGCCGCTGTCGCGCCCGGCCTGACGGGCGAGGACTTTAGCCGGGTTCCAACCCTACGGGCTGCCCGAGGCGCTGGCGTTTGAGGCCTGCAGCACGGGCGCGGCCGGTTGCTGGAAATAGCGGTCGATGCCCTGCGCCACGGCGCGCATCAACCGGCGACGCGCGCGCTCGTCCGTCAGCGCCCGCTCGTCCTCGGGATTGGTGATGAAGCCCATTTCCAGCAGCACGGCCGGAACGTCGGGCGCCAGAAGCACCGCCAGCCCCGCGTCGCGATGGCTGCGCCGCAGCAGCGGATGCTCCGCCGCCTCTAGATGGGTCAGCAGCACGCGGGCGAACTGGGCCGAGCGGTTCTGGGTGGCGCGCTGGGTCATGTCCAGCAGGATGCGGTCCACCGAGGGGTCGCGCCCCGGCAGATGCAGATCGCGGTGCCAGTTGTCGCCGCGCGTGAACTCCCGCACCGCGCGCCCCGCCCCCTGTTCGGAAAGGGTGTAGACGCTGGCCCCGCGCAGGGCCGGATCGGCCCCCGCGTCGGCGTGAAGCGAGATGAACAGGTCCGCGTCCGCCTGGCGGGCGATGGACACGCGGCGGTACAGATCGACATAGGCGTCGTCGTTGCGTGTCAGGCGGACCCTGCAGCGCCCTGTGCGCTCGAGTTCGGCCTTCAGTTGGCGCGCAGCCGCCAGCGTCACGGCCTTTTCCTGGGTCTGGGCGCCGCTGGCGCCCGGATCGCGACCGCCGTGGCCGGCGTCGATCACCACCAGCGGCTTTTCCGCACGACGCGGCGGTGCCGGGCGCGGGATCGACCGGGCCGGAGCAGCCGTCATTCCGCCGGAAGCCTTCAAGTCGACCACATAGCGATAATGGCCGACCCCGTCGCCGGGCGGCAGCAGGAAGCGCCGCTCGATGGCGCTGCCCCGGCTGAGATCGAGTTCGATGCGCGAGGCTCCGCCCGACGCCGCCACGCGATAGGCGCGCACAAGCCCCGACCCGTCCCCTTGCACGCCCTGACCCGCGGCGACGCCGTTAAGCGCCAGGATCAAACGCCCGGTCGAGCCGTCCTCGATCACCCGGCCGCTCGCGGTCTTGTCCAGGTCGATGACCACACGGGTCCGATCGCCGTCCGCGCCGAACCTCAAGCCCAGCACGTCGCCGGCCGCGCCCCAGGCGAAGCCGCGCGAGGCCGCGAGCACGACCGCGCACACGACGACGAACGCCAGCAGGGTCATCCCCCACTCCCGCGCACGCCACCGGCCAAGACTGAAAACCATACGCCCGTACATTCCGACGGTTATCCATCACCTTCGGCCCATCATGGCGCCGGCGCGTGTGCGAGGGGTTAAAGCGCGACCGCTTTTAATTTCCGCCCGCGATGACTATGCTTTGGTCCGCTCGCGAACCGATCGCGCCGCTTCGCCCCAGGCGACGCCCGGCGCGCCCTCCTCGCGGCGTTCGACTTTCACCAATCCGAGAGCCGGCCGGCATCGCCAGGCGGCTTGAAGAACGGACCAGGGTCGCGGCCGTCCGCATATGTGGTCATGGCGCGCCCGGTTCAGGACCGAAGACTTCCATGGGCCTTTTCGCCTGCGATCCCAACCGGCTTGAACAAGCCAGCGTCGCCTTCGGCGGCGGGATGTCGCGTGCGCCGGCCCTCACCCCCATTCGGCGAGCCCCCGCGACCCTGACCGAGATTTCGGCATGCCGGGCCCGTGCGCGCCAGAGAGAGACTTTCCATGTCAAAGACAATGCTGATCGATGCGGCGCACGCGGAAGAAACCCGCGTCGCCATCGTGGACGGACGCCAGGTTGAGGAATTCGACTTCGAGTCGAAAACCAAGCGCCAGCTGCGGGGCAACATCTATCTCGCCAAGGTCACCCGCGTAGAACCCAGCCTGCAGGCCGCCTTCGTCGAATACGGCGGCAACCGCCACGGCTTCCTAGCCTTCAACGAGATTCATCCCGACTACTATCAGATCCCGGTCGCCGACCGCGAAGCCATCATGGCCGAGGCGCACGACGACGAGGACGAAGACGACCTGGGCCGAGAATCAACCGACGACGAGGTCGATCCCGAAGCCGCCCTGGCCGAGGAAGAGCGCCTGAAGCGCCGCCTGATGCGCCGCTACAAGATCCAGGACGTCATCAAGCGTCGCCAGATCTTGCTGGTGCAGGTCGTCAAGGACGAGCGCGGGGCCAAGGGCGCGGCCCTGACCACTTGGCTGTCCCTGGCCGGCCGCTACTGCGTGCTGATGCCAAACACGGGCAAGGGCGGCGGCATCAGCCGCAAGATCACCAACACCTCCGACCGTCGCCGCCTGAAGGGGGCCGTCGCCTCTCTAGACGTGCCCAAGGGCATGGGCCTGATCATCCGCACGGCCGGCGCCAAGCGCACCAAGGCCGAGATCAAGCGCGACTACAAATACCTGCTGCGCCTGTGGGAGACGATCCGCGAGACCACTCTGGCCTCGCACGCCCCGGCGATGATCTACGAGGAGGAAAACCTGGTCCGTCGCGCCGTGCGCGACATGTTCGACAAGGACTTCGACGGCATCCAGGTCGAGGGCGTCGACGGCTTCAAGGAAGCGCGCGACTTCATGCGCGTGCTGATGCCGGCCCAAGCGAAGAAGGTTCACCTGTATCGCGGGTCGCGCCCCCTGTTCGCCGCGAACGGCATCGAGGAACTGCTGACGCAGATTCACCAGCCGGTCGTGCCGCTGAAGTCCGGCGGCTATCTGGTCATCAACCAGACCGAGGCCCTGGTGGCCATCGACGTCAACTCCGGCCGCGCCACCAAGGAGCGCAACGTCGAGCAGACGGCGTTCAAGACGAACATGGAAGCCGCCGTCGAGGCCGCTCGCCAGCTGCGCCTGCGCGACCTTGCCGGCCTGGTCGTCATCGACTTCATCGACATGGACGAGGGCAAGAACAACCGCGCGGTGGAAAAGGCCCTGAAGGACGCCCTGGCCGCCGACCGCGCCCGCATCCAGATGGGCCGCATCTCGCCCTTCGGTCTGATGGAAATCAGCCGCCAGCGCCGCCGCTTGGGCGTGATCGAGGGCGCGACCGAGGCCTGCCCGCACTGCCAGGGCACCGGCCGCATCCGTTCGGCCGAATCCGCCGCCCTGATGACCTTGCGCGCAGTGGACATCGAAGCCGGCAAGAACGGCGCGGGCGTGGTCGTGCTGAAGGTCTGCACCGCCGTCGGCCTGTATATCCTCAACCACAAGCGCGAATATCTGCAGTCGCTGCTGGAACGTCGCGGCCTGAACGTCGTCGTCCAGATCGACGACAGCCTGGCCCAGGGCGAGCACAACATCGAGCGCACCGAGACCAACGAGGACTTCGTCGCGCCCGAGATCGAACTGCCCAACCTCGACGACGATTTCGACGCCTCCGCCTTCGAGGACGAGGACGAGGAGAGCGATGACGACGAGGTCATCGACGACGAGGACGATGAAGACGAAGAAGCGCTGGACCGCGAGGACAGCGACGACGATGAGCCGCGCGAACGCGCCGAGCGTCACGACGGCGGCCGAGGTCGCAATCGTCGCCGCCGGCGCGGCAGCCGTCGCGACGAGACCGACGACGCGGTGGTCTCGGTGGACGACACTTCGGACGATGAAGACGAAAACGGTCGTCGCCGTCGTCGCGGTCGCCGCGGCGGTCGCCGGGTCCGCGAGGACGGTGAACGCGACGTCTATACCTGGGTGCGCGGCCGTACGCCGTCGCTGGAAGACCCCTATGTCTGGTTCGACCCGCTGAACCCGGGCCGGCCCGAGCCGCGCGCGGACAAGACCGAACGCGGCATACCGGCCGACGACCATGCGGAAAGCCTTGTCGAGGCGGCTTCCGACGGTGCGGGCGATGAGGGCGGTCGTCGCCGTCGTCGTCGTCGTGGACGGGGTCGCGGCCAGGATCAGGCGCAGGACATGGGTCACGAGATCAAGGTCGAAAACCGCGCCACCAACGAAGGCATGCCGCCCGACGGCTCTCCCGAGACGCCGATGGCCGTGACGACCCCGACGGATTCGGGGGCCGAGGCCGAAACGCCGGCCCTCGCGCCCGAGCCGCAACGGCGCCGCGTGCGTCGCAAGACCGCTCGGGCCGAGATGACCGAGGACACCGTCGTCGAACCGCACGTCGAGCCTCAACCCGACACGGCCATCGAGCCCAACGAAGCGACGGTGGACGGCGAACCGGCTGCTCTGGACGTGACGCCGCAGGAGGCTCACGCCACCCAGATCGCCGCCGCGCCAGAGCCGGAGCGTCAGCCCGAGCCCCAGCCGGCCGTCCTGTCCGAACCGTTCGAGACGCCCAAGCCCGAGGTCGACGTCGAGGCCATCATCGCCGAAGACCCGAACCAGATCGTCGCACCGCCCGAAAAGCCCAAGCGGGGGTGGTGGCGCCGCTGATCGGTCACGATTAGACTGTCAGGATGCAGGCGGGGGCCGGTCGCTATTGGAGTAGAGCCATGCGTTGGCTTCCCCGATCTGCATCCCGCCTTCTGGCCGCGACGGCGGCGGGCCTGTGCGCCCTCCTCGTCGCCGGCCAGGCCGCCGCCCAGAGCCTGATCCGCGACACCGAGGTCGAGGGCATCATTCGCGAATGGGCCGATCCGGTCTTCGTCTCGATGGGTCTGAACCCCAGCGACGTCGAGGTCCTGTTGGTCAATGACGGCGACCTGAACGCCTTCGCCACGCGTGGCCGGATCATGGGCGTCAACACGGGCCTGATCCTGCGCACCAAGAACCCCGGCGAACTGCTGGGGGTGATGGCGCACGAGGCGGGGCACATCAAGAACCGCCACACCCTGCGCGACGGCGCCCAGAACGCGGGCCGGCAGCCGATGATCATGTCGATGGCGCTGGGCGCGCTGGCCATCGCCGCCGGCGCGCCCGACGCCGGCGCGGTTCTGATCGGATCCAGCGGCTATTTCGGCACGCTGGGAGCGTTGCACTACATGCAGAGCCAGGAGGGCGAAGCCGACCTGACCGGCGCCCGGGCGCTGGAGGGCGCGGGTCTGTCCGGCAAGGGGCTGGTCGACTTCTTCGAGAATTTCCGCGCCCAGGAAGTCTTCTCGGACGATCGGCGCTACCCCTATTTCCGCAGCCACCCGCTGTCGTCGCAGCGCATCGAATCGATCCGCCGCTATGTCGAGGAACAGCCGCATTACGGCGTACGCGACACGCCCGAGCGGATGGCCCAGCACGCGCTGATCCTGGCCAAGATCCACGCCTTCATGGATCCCCCCGCAACGACCCTGCGGGCCTATCCGTCCAGCGACACCTCCCTGCCCGGCCGCTACGCCCGCGCCATCGCCTGGTATCGCAACGGTCAAACCGAGCAGGCCCTGACGGCGGTCGACGCTTTGATCGCTGGCGACCCGACCAATCCCTATTTCGCCGAACTGAAGGGTCAGATCTTGTTTGAAGAGGGTCGCCCGGCCGAGGCCGTCGTCGCCCATCGCGAGGCCGCGCGGCTGATGCCCGAAGCGCCCCTTTTGCGCATCAACCTGGCCCACGCGCTGATCCAGACCAACGACAAGGCCAATCTGGAAGAGGCGATCTCGAACCTGAAGTACGCCACGGTGGCCGAGAACGACAACACGATGGCCTGGCGTCTGCTGTCCCAGGCCTACGCCTCGGAAGGCAAGGACGGTGAGGCGCGGCTAGCCTCGGCCGAATACTATTTCGCTGCGGGGCAGGAGGACCAGGCCACGCAGTTCGCCCTGCGCGCCCGCTCCATGCTGGACCCCGGCTCCATCGAATGGCGCCGGGCGGTAGATATCGTGCTGGCCTCCGGCGCGACGCCAGCGGACCTGCAGGACCTCGACCGCCGCGACGCGGCCCGTCGCCCGACGACGCTGAACTGACTTTCCCCTTTTCTCCCAACCAGATCAGACAGGCTTCATGACCGAACCCGCTCCCGCGCCTGAATCCCGGCCCTCCAAGACGCCCTGGCTGACGGGCGGCCGCGCCGGCTATGTCGCGCTGGGCGTGTCGGTCGTGGCCCTGGGCCTAGCGGCGGCGCCCTGGTTCACCGGGGCCAACGTCCGGTCCTATCTGCTGAACCACCCCGAGGTGCTGCAGGAGGCCAGCGCGGCGCTTCAGGACAAGGAGGCCCAGGCGCGGGTCGACACCATCAACGACCTGGCCCAGGCAAACGCCGCCCTGCTGAAACCCGATCCGCGCGATCCGGCCTTCGGCCCGGTGGACGCCAAGGTGACGGTGATCGAGTTCTTCGACTTCCGTTGCCCCGGGTGCAAGGCCGTGGCCCACGACTACCGCGCCCTGATGGCGGCCCATCCGGAAGTCCGGTTCGTGTTCAAGGACTGGCCTATCCTGGATCGCGGCGAGGACGTCACCTCTCAATACGCCGCGCGCGCGGCCCTGGCTGCACACCAGCAGGGCAAGTATCTGGAAGTCTATGACGCCCTGATGACCGAGCCGGCTCTGACGCCCGAGACCGTCGACCGCATCCTGAGCGAGCACGGCGTGGACATGACCCGCGCCAAGGCGGCCATCTCGGCCATCGACACGACGCGCCACATCGCCGACATCCACACCACGGCGGCGGCGCTGCAGCTGCAGGGCACGCCGACCTTCTTCGTCAACGGACGCGCCAGCCCCAGCATCGACCCGGCCGAAATCGGCCGACTGATCGAGGCGGCCAAGCGCTAGATCAAGCCAGCCAGCGGCGAGGACGGGTCGGCGTACATCCGCTTGGGCATCCGGCCCGCCAGATAGGCGTCGCGACCCGCGATGACGGCGTGCTTCATGGCCCGGGCCATTCGGATCGGATCCTTGGCCCCGGCGATGGCGGTGTTCATCAGCACCGCGTCGCAGCCCAGCTCCATCGCCCGCGTGGCGTCGGACGCGGTGCCGACGCCGGCGTCCACCAGCACCGGCACCTTGGCCTGCTCCACGATCAGGCGGACGTTGATCTCGTTCTGAATGCCAAGACCGGACCCGATCGGGGCCGCGGCGGGCATGATGGCCGCTGCCCCGGCGTCTTCCAGCCGCTTGGCCATCACCACGTCGTCGGTGCAGTAGACCATGACGTCGAAACCGTCCTTGATCAGCAGGTCCAACGCCCGCAGCGTCTCGACCATGTCCGGATAGAGGTGGGCGGTGTTCGACAGCACCTCCAGCTTGACCAGGCTCCAGCCGCCCGCCTCGCGCGCCAGGCGCAAGGTGCGAACCGCATCCTCGCCGGTGAAGCATCCGGCCGTGTTGGGCAGGAAGGTGAAACGGTCGGGTTTCACATGGTCGACCAGCATCGGCTGGTTCGGATCGGTCAGGTTCACGCGACGCACGGCCACGGTCACGATCTCGGCCCCCGCGGCCTCGGCGGCGGCGGCGTTCTGAGCGTAGTCGGCGTATTTGCCGGTGCCGACGATCAGGCGCGACGAGAAGGTGCGGCCGGCGACGGTCCAGGTTTCAGAAGCGGGGGCGGTGTCGGTCATGGGTGCTGACCTAATCCCCTTGGCGCCCCCGCGAAAGTCACCCCTGACGCAATTCGACTCGATCAGCCCCCGCCGACGAACTGGACCAGTTCGATGCGGTCGCCGTTGGCCACCGGCGTCTGGGCGTGCAGCGAGCGGGGCACGATCTCCAGATTGCGCTCCACGGCCACCTTGCGCGGGTCCAGGGACAGTTCCTCGACCAGGGCCAGAATGGTGGCGGCCAAGACGGCGCGCGGCTCTCCGTTGAGCTGGATCTGGTGCAAGTGCGGGTCTCCGGACAATCAGGCGGTGGGGCGTCGTCCGTCGGGACATAGAAACCCCGCCCCCGCTTCGCCAGAGGGGTCAGCCCGCCTCGAAGAACCACGCGGCCACCGTCGCCGCGAACGCTGCGAAGACGGCGACGCAAGCGCGAAGCGCCATTCGGGCCTCTCTGTCCATGTCGACGCCTTTCGGGCGAGCTGTCCCGGATCGGGACCAATGGCGCAAGGCGTGCGGGATTCGGGCCGCTGACGCCGGGTCAAGTTTGTGTGCGGATCGTTTGACCCCGGCGGCGGCTCCGGTAAAAGGCCCCTCTTGCGTCGCCGAAAGGACGCCGATTCAGAGGCCATGCCCGAAACGCCCGTCATCCACGTGCTCAACGGTCCCAACCTGAACCTGCTCGGGGTTCGGGAGCCGCACATCTATGGCCGCGAGACGCTCGCGGACATTGAGGCGCGCTGCATTAAGGCCGCGGCGGGCGCGCGCGTGGTGTTCCGTCAGACCAACCACGAGGGCGTGCTGGTCGACTGGATTCAGGAGGCGCGCGAGGGGGCCGATGCGCTCATCCTCAATCCGGCGGCCTACAGCCATACCTCGGTGGCGTTGCACGACGCGCTGAAGACGCTGACCATCCCGGTGATCGAGCTTCACCTGTCCAATCCGGCGACGCGCGAGGCGTTCCGGCATCACTCCTACGTGTCGTCCGCGGCGACCGGCGTCATCGCCGGCTTCGGCCCGGCCGGCTATGACCTGGCCGTCCAGGCGGCCCTGACCCAGATTCGGGAACGTGGCTGAGCCCGCCCCGTTCGAGAACAAGACGAAAGACAAGGCGCAATTCCAATGGCCGACGACAAGAAACACGACATCGACGCGAACCTGGTGCGGCAACTGGCCGACATCCTGAACGACACAGACCTGACCGAGGTCGAGGTCGAGCGCGGCGATCTGAAGATCAAGGTGAAGCGTGAAGTGACCGTGGCCGCCGCGCCGGTCCACTACGCGCCGGCGCCTGCCGCCGCGGCTCCGGTCGCCCCGCCCGCCCCGGTCGCGCCCGCCATGGCCAGCGATCCGGCCGCCATCGTCGCCCGCGCGCTGCAGATTCCCTGCGTCGGCCGCCTG